>NZ_JBXVVJ010000019.1:0-7960 GCF_057219095.1 Ferrimonas sp. YIN67 | reverse complement strand
TCCGCATGCACAGCGGTGCCGGTCACGATGCCCAGATCTTTGCCCCCCGCATTCCCACCGGGATGATCTTCATTCCCAGCATTGCAGGGATCAGCCATAACCCGGCTGAGCGCACAGAGTTGGACGATCTCACCGTCGGCGTCGAGGCCCTGATCAAGGTGCTGCACAAACTCGCCTACTAATAGGAGGAAGTAAAGGCAATGGAATATCAAACCAAAGGCGGACTCGCGTACTGGCACAAGGTTGTCATGGTCATGAGCCTCGGCTGGACCGCTATCTGGATCTATCGAACGGTTCTGACCCCAATCTACCCGGAGATCCAGGCCGCCCTTGGTGGGATCAGTGATGCTGAAATTGGCGCAATCACCAGTTTTTACTTTTTAGCATACTGCACATTCCAATTGCCCTGCGGCATGGCGATCGACCGCTTCGGTCAACGAACCATTCTGATGGTAGGCTTCAGTGCATTCCTGGCAGGTACCTTGTGTATCGCCCTGGCCAGCGGCCTGCCACAGATCTACTTCGGATCCCTCTTGGCCGGAGCGGGCTGTGCGAGCTGTTTCAGCTCCGCCTACTCGCTCTCCAATGAAAATGTGCCACTCCAGCGTCGGGCCCTGGCCAATGCCATTATCAACAGTGGCTGCGCCATCGGGATGATGATTGGCCTGATCGGCTCCTCCATTCTGGTGAAGAGTCTTGGGATGGCTTGGCAGACCGTGATCCTGATGATCTCCGGGCTCCTGGTGCTGGTGATCGTGGCTTTCCTCTTTGCCCTGCCTTCCAATGCTCAACGCCAAGCCAACTTGAAAGAAACGCTACCCGCCGCCAAGCCCACGGATCCCAGCGGCTCCTTTCGGGAGTTGCTCTCACCAAAGTTACTGGCGGTCTATCTTCTCTATTTTGCCACCTGTTACGGCTACTACATGATCGTGACCTGGCTGCCCTCCTACCTGCAAACCGAACGAGGATTTGAAGGGGCAGCGATCGGCTTTGCCGCGGCCACCGTGGCCCTGGCCGGTGTCCCGGGGGCACTCTACTTCAGCAGCCGCTCAGACCGCTTCCGCGACGATAAAACCAAAGTGATCCGCCTGATCTTGAGCCTCGAGTTGATGGCCGCCCTGATGTTGCTGCTGACCGTCTTTGCCCCGAATACCACGGTGCTGATGATCAGCCTGGTGGTCTACGGCTTTCTTGGGAAGCTGGCTTTGGATCCCATCCTGATCTGTTATGCCTCAGAACTGGCGGACAAAAGGATGTTGGGACGCGCCCTAAGCATGTTCAACATGTGCGGCATGAGCTCCGCCGTGATCGCCCCAACCCTGACCGGGCTCCTTTCCGACATTACCGGCTCTACCGCCACCAGTTTCGTGATCTCCGCCGTACTGGTCGTGATCGCCACTGCGATCTTTGCCATTGTGACCCGTCGCAGCGACGCAAAAATCGGTCACACCGTCACAACGGACTGAAGCCACTTCTGCCCGACTCATCACCAGAGCGTCCCGGCAAATGCCGGGACGCTCCCTTTCTGGCATTCGCCAGGATGCACGACAGGCGCCTGCATCTTCTCCGCTCAGCTTGATCACCGCCGCCCGGAAATGACCGGACTTGGCTGACTCGGATGGGCCTGCATTTGGCAAGTAGACACGACTCCCGGCTGTATCCCATCCAATCGTTGACGCACATTTAAACGAGACATGATAAAAAGCCCGTAACTGCCGGTGGGTAAAGCAGTCTTTGTATCAGGTAAAGGGTTCGATGCGTTTCCCGACGAGAGGACTCGGCGCCATCACCGAAAGGCTGGAATAAGGCCCCAAGTCGCTGATCAGGAGGTCGGCCAACAGCGGACCACCGAGGCCCCCAAACGGGTCAACGGTTCTACGGTTCAAATGATGGCAAACTGCAGATCTCACAGACCATGGCACCCGATGATGAAAAGCTTGCCCCTGGCGCCCTAAATAGCGCTTCTTACATCCGCTCCAGATATGAAGAACGGCTATGGAACCACTAAGGGATTGTGCGCCAAGGCCCCAGGTCCGACAGGCCCAGAGCCAAAATTATCCCCACCCAATGCAAACCCTCCAACACTCACAGCCGGCTGAAAATCAAATCATTAAGGAAATTATTGAACCGCAGGTGTCATGGATAACACTAAGATCGACGAGCAACATTCCCCGGCCGTCACGCCGAACTCAGGCTCTTGGCTCAGGACACTGGCCCGCTTTATATGGCCTGCGCTGACGAACACCTGAGCCGGTGCATAACCGCTGCCTGTTAGATGATACCCACCGATAGGATTAGAGGCCGCCCCCCGGCCTCATCTGGTTCCCCAACACACTTCCCGTACTCCGTATCCCTGTCCCATCCTGGCTGGAGATCCAAAGGGAAAGAATCGCTGCTCATACAAACGCCGCCTTGGCGATGCAAGGCGGCGTATTCAAGGATTAGGTGTCTGAGTAAACGTTAACGAACGGCCAGGAACTCACCCAGCTTGTCTTCGGCAACCCCAGTGTTCAGATCATACACCTGCTCACCGCGCAGCAGAGTCTTGGCAACTTGAGCACCTATGGTTCGGCCCTCGTAGGCACTGAACTTATTGCGATATTCCAAATCATCGGAAGTCAGCACATAGGCGGAATCTGGCTTGATAAGCACCAAGTCAGCATCCTTCCCTACAGCGATGCGGCCTTTTTGGCTCAAGCCGAAACGATCCGCCGGGTTGGTGGCCATCACCTTAGCAAACTGAACCAGAGACATGCCTCGCTTCTGAACCCCCTCATCAAACATGATGTCGACACTGTTTTGCAGCGCGGAGATCCCCCCCCATGCATCGAAGATCCCACCCTCTTTCAGGTCCGGCGTACAGGGGGAGTGATCTGAGGTGATGAAGTCAATCTCACCAGCCAGCAACTTATCCCACATACGACCCTGGTTGTCCTTGTCGCGGATCGGCGGAGAACACTTAGCCTTGGTGCCAATCTCGGTGAACATGTCATCATCCAGGGCAAAGTAGTGACCACAGGACTCACAGGTCACATCCTGACCCTCATTACGAGCACGGGTCACCTCTTCGATCGCCTCCGGGCTGCTCAGGTGACACAGGTGCAACTTACAGCCGGTCTCCTTGGCCAGATAAAGGGCTCGGCGAACCGCTTCCACTTCGGCAAATACCGGGCGAGATGCGATGTAATCCTTGGCCGTCAGGCGACCTTCGGCAACCGCCTTCTTACCCAGACCGTCACAGATCTCGGCATTCTCGGCATGCATCAGCAGGATCTTATCCAGACGCGCCAGCTCCTTCATGCCTTCCAGCAACTGGTAGTCATTCACATTACAGAAGTCGCCGGAGGCGGGATCCGGGTTTCCACAAGTGGACACGAAACACTTGTAGCCGGCCACACCCTCTTCCGCCAGCTCATGCAGACGATCGATATTATGAGGTACCAAACCACCGAGCGAAGCGATGTCTACCGACAACTTGCCTTTACCCGCTTCATATTTGACGTGCAGCGTGTCCCGGTCAATGGTGGCCGGCACCTGATTCAGTGGCATCTCAATACAGGTGGTTACGCCGCCCTTGGCCGCAGCACGCGTCGCGGTGTTGTAACCCTCCCACTCACTACGCGGGCCGCCCGGATCAGTAATGTGAACGTGTGCATCCACCATGCCCGGGGAGACAATCAGACCCGTGGCATCTATGGTCTCCGCCGCAGGACCCAAGTCGCTACCTATGGCCGCTATCTTCCCATCCTTGATTGCTACGTTGGTGTTGATCGCGTCGTTTTCCAGGATCACGGTGCCGTTTTTAATAATGATATCGTAGGACATTTGTTACTCCTTGATGGTACAACTACTTGTTATGGTGGATTTACCGTAAAGATGGATTTAATTCTGGGTTACGTTTTGCACTCAGGTTCATCAGGGCTATATAAGCCAGGAAGGCAACAGTGACGCCGGTAAACCAAGAGAGGCTGTTAAGTTTTTCCAAAGCTGGAATGATCTGCCCGCCCAAAGAGAGGATGCAGGCAATGATCGTGGCGTAGAATGCATTCCAGTTAATCCCATTCTTGTATTCACTGGCTTGGTTTTTCCCAACATACAGGCTGTTAAGATCAATCTGCTGTTTCATTACAATGAAGTAGTGACCGAGCATAACGCCGATAACCGGCCCCAAGATCCCGCCAATCGTATTCAGGAACAAGAAGATACTGGCCTGGCTTTCCATCAGTTTCCAAGGGCAGATCAGGATACTGATCACACCGGCGATCATCACACCATGGCGGTAGGTCAATTTCGGAAACACAGCAACAATCTGATAGGCTGCCGGAATAATATTACCGGTGGCATTTGTGGAGATAGTTGTCATCAAGACCACGATACCGGCAAAAATGGAGAGGAACAGGCCATCCCATTTAGCAATAATATCCAGCACGTTCCAAGTATCGGTTCCATAGTGGATGCTGGCACCGGCGAGAATACAAACGCTGGAGATGGCAAACACCAGGTAAGCCAACATCAGCCCCCCCATCTGCCCCGCCACCTGATCTCTGAAACTGCGCGCATTCTGGGTGAAGTCAGAAGCACTTACCGCCGGAGCGGCCCAGACGGCAACAATGGCATTGATCACGACAAAAAACTCGAACAGACCCGCATTGGTGTTTTCCAGCTGAGCAGGCACATAGGAGAAGATCGCCTCTAAACCCACCAATGAAACGGCCCAGATCGCCATCCCGCCGAACACCAGGTAGATGCAGGGATTGAGCACGGCGGTGAAGCGATTAAGGATCGCGCCACCTCCAAAGCCGATAACCATGTTCATGCCCCAAAACAACAGGAAGGCGATTAACCCGGGCGCTGAGATCCCCAACAGACTCCAATCCCCCCCCAATTGCATAAACTCGGGCCAAAGCTTGGCAATGATGATAAGCAGGGCAATGGAGCCTGCGTAATTTTGCAGCCCGAACCACATGATGGCTGCAATCCCTCCCCTCAGTACTCCAGGGAAGAGAGCACCCTTTACTCCATAGGAAGCCCGTAACAACATGGAGAAAGGGATGCCATACTTAGAGCCTGCCGCGCCGTTAAGGCTCATCGCCAGGGCTATAACGATACCGCTTAAGAAGATGGCAGCCATAATGCCGGAAATACTCAGTCCCAGCATAAAGAAACCACCTACGGCAATATAATTAGGTACGTTGTGTACGGAACCTTGCCAAAGAGTAAAATAATTTAAAGCCTTCCAGGTTCTTTTATCTTCCGGCTTAGGTAGTAGATCGTCGTTATAGCCTCTTTCGCGATACTTCTCTATCGCGATCCTTGAAACTTCATTCATCATTGCTTCCTCGCAAAGTTAATGATTGACCTGCCAAATGAATATAAAGGCAAAAGTTTGATAAAGACCACTCAAAAAATAAATTTTATTTATATACAAATCTATCCTTGAAAAAGAATATCCCATTATAAAAAAGTTTCGAACAAGCAAGGGGCAAAGTTATGAGCAGGCTTCCACAGCGTTGGAAAATAGTTACGGCGTCGTTCCAAACATATATGGAGCGGATAACCAAATTTGCCATTCAGTTATTTAAGGCAGGTAATATAGATCACGATCTGCGTTCGTATATTTATTTCACAATTGTAATGTTTATCTGTTTATGGCCGAGCCTGGGAATAAAACTCCTCTTTATTTAACCCTGGTTAACAGCTTCGGCACCGATTGATCACAAAAATATTCTCCAATCGTATTCGAAGGACTATAGAATTCATCGCGGCGGAGTACCGTACGATTCCTTAATCTCCTTAATGAGGAAAAGGTGTCTTTCGGCCCTTTGTGCAACACAGTGGTGACGCTGGACGCGTCTGAGCGGGACTCCCAAGAGGATTGCAAGCCCGAGAATGACCAACCCGTTCACCATCTCAGGGGCCAACTTGCCAGAGACGCGTCAATCAGCATCAAAATGGCTATTCCCAACTCCATTGTCATCGACCCCCTTCAGGACCCCATTTCTGTCATTGCTCACTCAGGCCTCGGCTTTTCGGTCGACGGTAGCCTTCCTCTGCATCCCCCGCGCAAGGCATTGATGCTTACTGCAAAGCAGAGGGGCCGAATGAAACCCAATGAAGCAGAGGAGGGCTCTGGGTCAAAACCTAGGGTTTGGAGAGGAAAGCAGGGAGATTAGGGCGGGACTTGGGCACCCAGTCAGACTGCGCAACGAACAGGGCTCGAAAAACCGGAGGGAAATAACAGGTTTGAACAGGTCAGAGGGAGGCCGCGCCGGATGTTTTGATCAAGCGTGGACTGCACGGTTATAAAGCCAGCTTCGGCCGGCCTGTCAATCAGAAGGCACTGACGCAGAGTGGCTCGCGAGCAAAGAACCCACACCGACAGCTCGCAACAGAGCATCTGTGTGGCGCACAAGTCCGGTAACCTCCACTTTTTTGGGAGAGCCTGACTGCCTACCTGGCATTGTGGCAATCAAGCATCCCGCCACAATGGCACCTAATGAGCCACGAGAGAGTCACACGCCCTGTCACGCCCAACACCAGAAAACTCTTGAAGCTGATGAGGGAAGCCTTCCTCGCCAAATGGCTAGGAACCAGGGCACAAGCCGGATCGGCTCCATGCCTCCTGTGTAATGGAGGTTCGTCCGGAGCAAGGCAGGAACACTTGGCCTTGCTTCTGCCAAGCCGGATCGATGACAACCTTGAGCATGTCGATATGCAGGCGCGGTAGCTGATGACCCATGACCACCATTGATGTTGCCCCCCTGTTAGGAAACCGGTTTTTTTTAAATGCTCCTCAAGGCCAAAAATCAAATTGTACAACTTCTTTTGAAAATAAATTAGCCATTTTTAGAATCGCTATACGGCCGCCCCAGGCGTTTTGCAGAAAAAAAATCCTGTCATATACTGGCGCCAATGGCTTTATTTGTAACAGTTATGAACAAATGATCGATGAAATAATTCATCGTCATGGAGTAGAATATGAACCTATCAAAAAAAGAACTTCACGAACTAATTAAAGCCAAGATCAACCAAGCCGGGCTATCAGAAGAACATGCCGATATCGTTGCGGATGTACTGGCCTTTGCCGATGCCCGTGGCGTCCATTCCCACGGTGCCGTCCGGGTCGAATATTATTCCGAGCGGATCGCCAAGGGGGGCATCAATGCCAACCCACAATTCAGCTACGAAGAGACCGGCCCTTGCAGTGCCGTGTTTGACGGGGATAACGGTGCCGGTCACGTCGTCGCCAAACTGTCGATGGACAAAGCCATCGATATGGCCAAAGAGAAAGGTGTCGCCGTCGTCGGCGCCAAGCGGATCAGCCACAGTGGGGCATTGGGCTACTTTACCAAGATGGCCGCCGAGCAGGGCCTGGTCGCCATCTCCGTCTGCCAGTCCGATCCCATGGTCGTCCCCTTTGGTGGCAGTGATGTCTACTACGGCACTAACCCCATCGCCTTCTCGGCGCCCGGTGCCGACGGCAAAACCATCAACTTCGACATGGCCACCACGGTACAGGCCTGGGGGAAGGTGCTCGACGCACGCTCCCGCAACAAGGCGATCCCCGATACCTGGGCGGTTGACGGTGATGGCAACCCCACCACAGATCCTCATGCTGTCCGTGCACTGTTACCCATCGCTGGTCCCAAGGGCTACGGCCTGATGATGATGGTCGACATCCTCTCCGGCATCATGCTGGGCTTGCCCTTTGGCCGCGGGGTCAGCTCCATGTACGAAGATCTCTCCAAGGGACGCGAGCTGGGCCAGTTGCATATCGTTATCAACCCCGCCTTTTTCACCTCCCAGAGTTACTTCACGGAGGCCATTGCCCAGACAATGGAAGAGCTCAATGCCATGCGTCCCGCCCCAGGATTCGATCGCGTGCTCTACCCGGGACAAAATAGCGAAATGGTTGCCCAAAAATCGGAAGTTGAAGGGATTAATATCGTCGATGACGTTT
>NZ_JBXVVJ010000018.1:0-11399 GCF_057219095.1 Ferrimonas sp. YIN67 | reverse complement strand
ATAGCTGATAGCTGATAGCTGATAGCTGATAGCTGATAGCTGATAGCTGATAGCTGATAGCTGATAGCTGATAGCTGATAGCTGATAGCTGATAGCTCACCAGGAGGGTGCAAAAAAGCCCCCGCAGGTTTCCCTGCGGGGGCTTTTCAATTTCGCGATGGCGACTAGCTGAAGTTGTAGGACATCGCCACTTCGTCACAGGCGTGCTTGCGTGGACACAGCTCGCAGTCCTTCATCACTTTCTCAGGCAGGATCTCCTTGCTGATCTCACCAAAGCCCAACTTGCCAAAGAAGCCTGGTACTCGAGTCAGGACAATCACCTTCTCAAGCTCCAGCTCTCGGCCACGCTGCAGCATGTAGTCGACCAGGGCACGGCCCTGCCCCTGACCGTGATGGTCCGGATCGATCCCCACGCTGCGCATCTCCGCCAAACCGGTTTCGTAGATGTACAGGGAGGCACAACCGACCACCTTGCCATCCTGCTCCGCAACAGAGAAGTCCAGCACATCCTGCAGGATCTCATCACGAGAGCGCGGTAGGGTCTCACCCAGTTCGGCCCAGTAGTTGTTGATCTTGTGGATAGAAGCCACATCAGACAGCCGGGCTGACCGGACCGACAACAACTCTGCCTTGTGAGCATTGAGGCGTTGCTGGGACACATCCAGAGCATGGCGCACCTGTTTCGGTGCGGTGCCACCCATGATGTCCTGATCGGCGATCTCCTGAGTCGGCGCCATCTTCTGTTGGCCCAGGGCCCGCTCGATCTGCTCTAGGGAGGTGCCGCCCTTTGCAACCCGCTTAGCCAGACAGGCGTCAATGGTCAGGTGCTGGTAGACATCGGACTCAATGCTATCGGAGAAGGCCTGCAGCGCTGGCAGGGTGAAATCTTCCAGTGCCTTGCCCGCTTCGATGGCCGCCACCACCACTTCACCCACCACATGGTGCGCTTCGCGGAACGGCATGCCTTTGGCGACCAGGTAGTCGGCCAGCTCGGTGGCATTGGCATAGCCCTGCTGTGCCGCAGCCAGGGTGCGCTGCTTGTTCACCTGGACCCCTTCCAGCACCAAGGCGGTCATATCCAGACAGATCAACCAGCTGTCGATGGCGTCGAACAGACCCTCCTTGTCCTCCTGCATGTCCTTGTTATAGGCCATGGGCAGGGCTTTCATGGTGGTCAGGATCCCGGTGAGCGAACCATAAACCCGGCCGGTCTTACCCCGGATCAACTCCAAAGCATCGGGGTTTTTCTTCTGCGGCATCAGGGAGGAACCCGAGGTCACCGCATCGGCCAACTCGATAAAGCCCGCTTCACCTGAGTTGTAGAAGATCAGATCTTCCGCCATCCGGGACAGGTGCATCATGGAGATCGCCGCGGCACTGCACAGCTCAATTACATGATCCCGATCCGACACCGAGTCCAGGCTGTTGTTGGTGGCCTGACGAAAGCCCAGGGCATGGGCCAAGGCCTGACGATCCACCGGGTAGGCGGTACCGGCCAGGGCACCACTGCCCAGGGGACAGGTATCCAGACGGTTCAAACCATCCTTCACCCTCAGCAGATCCCGCTCCATCATCTCCACATAGGCCATGGCCCAGTGGCCGAAGGTGATCGGCTGGGCACGCTGCAGGTGCGTGTAGCCCGGCAGTACCGTGTGGGCCTCCCGCTGAGCAAGCGTAAGCAGTTGCTGCTGTACCTTCACCAAGGCTTCGATGACGTATTCGCCCTGATCCTTACACCAGAGCTTCAGATCCGTTGCAACCTGATCGTTACGCGAGCGTCCTGTATGCAGCTTTTTGCCCAGATCCCCGACCTTGTCGATCAGTGAAGACTCGACAAAACTGTGGATATCCTCGGCACCAGAGGCCAGGATCTGCTCTTCGGTAACCGACTCGGCCAGATCGTGCAGCGCCTTCACCAGGCTGCCATGCTCAAGATCATCGAGCACGCCAACCTGCTTCAGGGCACCGGCCCAGGCAATAGAGCCGGTGATATCCTGCTGCACCAGACGGTAGTCCACCGGCAACGAGTCGTTGAACAACTTAAAGCGACTGTCCGCGGCGCCGCTAAACCGACCGCCCCATAAGGCCATGATTACTTCTCCTCGTTCTTATCGACGGCATGCATGGCCGCAATGCGGCTGGACAGGCTGAACAGACGGATAAAGCCTTCGGCGTGCTTCTGGTTGTACACCTCATCCTCTTCGAAGGTAGAGAAGGCCTCGGAGTACAGGCTGTTGGGGCTTTGACGCTTCACCACGGTGGCGTGCCCCTTGTACAGCTTCACCACGATCTCACCGGTGACCACCTTGGCCAGGCTCTCGGCCGCCGCCAGCAGGGCTTCGCATAAGGGAGTGAACCAGCGACCGTCGTAGATCACATGGGAAAACTCCAGGGCAACCTGCTCACGAAACTTGAAGGAGGCCTTATCGTGCACCATGGTCTCCAGACCGCGCAGCGCAGTATTCAGGATGGTGCCGCCAGGAGTTTCGTAACAGCCACGGGACTTCATCCCCACCAGGCGGTTCTCGACGATATCGATCCGGCCAACGCCGTGCTTGGCCGCCACGTCATTCAGGTAGGTCAAGGCGTTGTAGGGGCTCATGGCCTCGCCGTCGACGGCGGTCAGGACGCCCTTGTCAAACTGCAGGGAGACGTACTGAGCTTCGTCCGGGGCCTGCTCCGGGGAAACGGTCCAGGTCCAGACCTTATCGGATGGCTCACAGTAGGGATCCTCCAGCTCACCACCTTCGTGGGAAATATGCCAGGCATTGGCATCCCGGCTGTAGATCTTCTCTGCGCTGGCCGTGGTCGGGATGTTCTTTTCAGCCAGGTAGTTGAGCAGATCAGTCCGGGACTTCATGGTCCACTCACGCCATGGGGCGATCACCGCCAGCTGAGGGGCCAGGGCAGCATAGGTGGACTCGAACCGCACCTGATCGTTGCCCTTACCGGTACAACCGTGTGAGACCGCATCGGCGCCCACTTTCAGCGCCAGTTCGACCTGAGCCTTGGCGATGATGGGACGCGCCATGGAGGTGCCCAGCAGGTAGGTGCCTTCGTAGATGGCGCCGGTCTTGAGGATCGGGTTCACATAGTCCGCCACGAACTCCTCTTTCAAGTCGATGACATGGCAACTGGACGCACCGGAGGCCAGGGCTTTCTCTTCCACACCCACCAGCTCTTCCGGATCCTGGCCAACATCGGCGACGAAGGCGACGACTTCACAATCGTGCTGCTCCTTGAGCCAAGGAATAATGGCGGAGGTATCCAGGCCGCCAGAGTAGGCCAGTACAACTTTCTTGATTTGAGACATTTTTGTTTTCCTTCTGGGTCGGAATGCTTATTGAGTCAGGAGCTGAAGCAACACGGCGTTCTGGGCATGCATGCGATTTTCCGCCTGATCGAGGATCACCGAGTTGGGACCGTCCATCACCTCTGAGGTGATCTCCACCTCCCGATGCGCCGGCTGGCAGTGCAATACGCATTTGGCGCCACTGGCGGCCATCAGCTCTGCATTGATTTGATAGGGCATAAACTTCGCCTTGATTGCCTCAAATGGCGTGTCATCGCCCATGGAGATCCAGGTATCGGCATACAGGGCATCACACCCTTCCAGCGCTGACGTATCACTGGACAACTCCAGGCTGCCACCGTGCTCGGCAGCAATCGCCTTCGCTTCCAGCACCATGTTGCCATCAGGGAAGTGACCCGGAGGACAAACCACCACCATGTCAGCCCCAAGCTTGGCAGCGGCAAACATCAGGGAGTGAGTCACATTGTTGCCGTCCCCGACATAACCCAGCTTAACCTGGCTCAAGTCGCCACAATGCTCCTTGAGGGTGACGAAGTCGGCCAGCGCCTGGCAGGGATGGTAGAGATCACACAGGGAGTTCACCACGGGTACGGTGGCGTACTCTTTCAGCTCAACAAGCGTGTTGTGATCAAACACCCGGGCGACGATGGCATCACACCAGCGGGACAGGTTCAGCGCAAAGTCCTTAACCGACTCGCGCTGCCCCAGGGCACCGTTTTGCTGATCCAGGTAAACCGCGTGGCCCCCGAGCTTATTGATCCCAATGTCAAAGCTGACCCGGGTCCGCAGGCTGGGCTTTTCAAACAGGGTTACCACGGAGAGACCCTTCAGGGCATCCTCGAACGGGCTGTAGTCCTGCTTGATCTCGATGGCTTTGTCGATGATGGCCAGGATCTCCGCCTGGCTCAGATCTTTCAATGTCAGTAAATGTTTCATGGCTTAATCCCTTAAGGTTGTACTGCGGTGCCGACACTCTCACCGTTGAGCAGCGCGGCCAGTTGTTCTGGATGACGCCAGCTGGCGATCCGGACACAGTTATTGATGGTGTGAGCCGCCGCCAGGGCGGCTTCGACTTTGACTTTCATCCCGCCTTCGATGACCCCCAGGGCCACCTGCTGCTCAAACCCAGTCCGATCCAGCATTGAGATCAGCTGACCTTGACCATCCAGTACCCCGGCGACGTCGGACAACAGGGTCAGTTCAGCCTCCAGCAGCTGGCAGATCACCGTCGCAGCCTGATCCGCATTGACGTTGAGCAGCTGACCGTTCTCATCGACGGCGATGGAGCTGATGATCGGCAACATACCCGCTTCCAGCAAAGCCTTGGGCAGGGTCGCGGCCTTGGCCGCTACTTCGCCGACACAGCCCAGTGCCTTATCCAACACCTGGGCTTGAACCATGCCGCCATCCGCCAGGGACAGGCCAACCGGCGTCAGGCCTGCCTTGCTCGCCGCTGCCACCAGGGCGGTATTGGCGGTACCCGCCAAGGCCCCGGCCACCACAGGGATCTGCTCTGCCGGAGTGATCCGCAGACCCTCTTTTTTTTCAGAAACAAATCCATTGGCAGCGAGCTGTTGCTCGACAACGATGCCACCGCCATGAACCAGCACCAGCTTCCAGCCCCCCTGCTGAAGACCCGCCAAGGTCTCAAACAGGCGCTCGATCCCTTGCTCACAAGCCAACAACGCGCCACCGACTTTAATGACCATGGTCTTCATACATCACCTCCGAGACCATACCGAATAAGTATGCACTGAAGCGCCTGGCTGGCTGCGCCCTTCATCAGATTGTCAATGGCACTGGCCACCACCAGAACATTACGCTGTGGATCCAGCTTCCAAGCGATCAGGCAGCGATCACTGCCCGCTACATCATCCACCTTGGGCCAGTAGCCCGAAGGCAATAGATTGACCTTGTCGCAGTCGGCATAACACTGGTAAGCCGCCTCAACGTCCGCATCTTTAGTCCCCGGCGTTACCGGCACCGTGATGGTGGCCAGGATCCCACGTTTGAATGCGCCCAAGTGAGGGGTAAAGACTACGGGGTGGTCCAACTGGCTCTCGATCTCCGGTTGGTGACGGTGTCCCAATACGCCATAGGGGGTCAGGCTCACATTACAGAAGCTGGAGGTCAGTGAGGCTTTACGGCCCGCACCAGAAACGCCGCTCACCGCATTGATCACAGGCACGCCGCCCTCGCTGATCAATCCTTGTTGTTTAAGCGGCTTAAGTGCCAGCAAGGACGCCGTGGGATAACACCCGGGAACGGCAATCAGCTGAGCTTGGGTCAGGGGCTGTTGGGCCCACTCGGCCAAGCCATATACTGCATCGGACAACAGCTGTGGGGCTGGATGGTCAAATCCATAAAAAGCCGGGAATACGCTCGGATCTCTGAAGCGATGGCCACCAGACAGATCAAACACGGTGAGCCCCTTAGCCAGCAGCTTGGGGGCCAGTTCGGCACTGATTTGATGTTCGGTCGCCAGGCACACTGCATCGGCCTCAAGGTCACTCAGGTTGGCTTCCGACAGGGGCAACAATAGCTGATCAACCAGCCCCAACAGCTCCGGGTAGAGCGCAGACAGAGATTTCCCTTTATCTGCACTGCCTTCGGAAACATAGAGTCCGGTCAGGCTGAGCTGGGCATGTTGTGAAATTAACTTGGCTAGGATGGCACCGGTGTAACCGGACCCTCCAATGACTGCGACCTTAATCATGGTCTGGCTCCTTGCGGAAGAAATTCTGGATTAGGGGATAACGCAAACGGCACTGACGCGCCAAGCCCGAGCGGGCTTCAGAGGGGGATTATCGTCGTCGCAGTGTTGTTGGCAGGGTCGTCATGGGTCGTGCTCTCAGGGCGGTTCCTTGTTAAGTTGATACAAAGATTACCCGCTCCAGTTTTTTATGCAACCCCCATGCATAACTATATTTGCGAATTGGCTTCACTGCCATCATTGAGAACACTTTGCTCCCCAGGGACAAAGTCACATTCGGTTATTTGTCTTTTGATGCCTAGATTTCATCCAACCATCCTTGACGCTTGGATGATTGCACCTCAGGATCAATCGGCTAAGAATATTTTTCAGGGAGACTGATCGATGGCCGACATGTACGCCCCGCTAAAGGCGAACGTCCATCTACTGGGGTCCATCCTCGGTGAAACCATCCTCGGCGAGCAGGGGGACGAGTTCCTCAGCCGCGTTGAGGCTGTCCGTAAGCTGTCTAAGGCATCCCGTAATGGTGATGACGATGCCCGAGGCCAGATGTTGGCCATGCTGGCCGACCTGCCAGACCACGAGCTGGTTCCTTTTGCCAGCTCTTTTAACCAGTTCCTCAATCTGGCTAATATCGCAGAGCAACACCACTCCATCTCACGCAACTGCGATGAACTGGTCTGTGTGCCCGATCCGGTGGAGCAACTGCTGGGCCGACTGCTGAACGGCAAAGCCAAGGTTGATCCCCAGCAACTCCTGGCTGAACTTGAGAAACTGGAGATCGATCTGGTACTCACGGCTCACCCAACAGAAATCACCCGCCGCACCCTAATCAAAAAATACGCCAATCTGATCGACTGCCTGAGTGAAGGGGAAAACCCCCAGCTATCGAAACTGGAGATCCAGCGCAATAAACTCAAGATGCGCCAGCTGGTGTCCCAGATCTGGCATACCAATGAGATCCGGAACCAACGTCCAACCCCCGTGGATGAAGCCAAATGGGGCATGGCCACCGTAGAAGCCAGCCTATGGAAGGCGGTTCCCGAATTCCTGCGCCAGCTAAGCGAACAGGTCCAGGAGCACACTGGTACCCTGCTGCCCCCCCATGTTGCCCCGGTGAAGTTTTCCAGCTGGATGGGCGGCGATCGTGACGGGAACCCCAACGTCACTGCCAAAGTCAGTCAAGAAGTCTTCCTGCGTAACCGCCTGACAGCAACCCGATTGTATCTAGATGATATCAAGCAGTTGCATGGCGAGCTGTCCATGACACGTTGCGATGAGGCCCTGCGAACCGAGGTCGGTGACGTCCGCGAACCCTATCGCATCCTGTTACGGCGTCTGCATGCGACACTGCAGCAAACCCATGACTACCTCGAGCAGCGACTGGACGGTCACCACCCCGAGATCGAGATCGAGTCCCTGATCTGGACCAAAGCCGATCTCCTAGCGCCGCTGGAACTGGCTTATAACAGCCTGATGAATTGCGGCATGCACTTGATTGCCAATGGCAGCCTCCTCGACATCCTGCGCCGGGTTCACTGCTTCGGCTGCACCCTGGTTAAGGTCGATATTCGCCAATCTTCCGATCGGCACGCCGATGCCATCGCCGAGGCCACCCGTTATCTGGGTCTGGGCGACTACAACCATTGGAGCGAAGAGGAGAAGCAGGCCTTCCTGCTCCGCGAGCTGAGCAACCGTCGACCCTTGCTTCCCCATCACTGGCAAGCCAGTGCCGAAACTCAGGAAGTGCTCGATACCTGTCGTATGATCGCCCGCCAGAGCCAAGAAGCCCTGGGCTCCTACGTGATCTCCATGGCAGCCGCTCCCTCAGACGTACTGGCCGTCGCCCTTTTGCTCAAAGAGTGCGACTGCCAGTTCACCATGCCCATCGTGCCGCTGTTTGAGACGCTGAGCGATCTAGACAATGCCGCCGATGTTATGCGGGCCCTGTTTGCTATCGACTGGTATCTGGGCTACTGCCGGGGTCGTCAGCAGGTGATGATCGGCTATTCCGATTCCGCCAAAGACGCGGGCGTAATGGCCGCCTCCTGGGCCCAGTACCGAGCCCAGGAAGCCTTGGTAGATGTTTGTCAGCAAGCCGATGTAGCACTGACCCTGTTCCATGGTCGAGGAGGCTCCATCGGACGCGGGGGCGGTCCAGCCCACCAGGCGATCCTGTCCCAGCCCCCGGGCTCTGTAGACAGCCGCCTGCGTGTCACCGAACAGGGCGAAATGATCCGCTTCAAATTTGGTGTTCCCCAAGTCGCGGTGCAAAGCCTGGCGCTCTACACCTCGGCAGCGCTGGAAGCCACTCTGCTGCCCCCTCCGACGCCTAAACCAGAATGGCGTACCCTGATGGACGAGATCGCCGAAACCTCGGTCGAGGCTTACCGTCAGATCGTCAACGAAGAACCGGATTTCGTGCCCTACTTCCGTGCTGCAACACCTGAGCAGGAGCTCTCCGCTTTGCCACTGGGTAGCCGCCCGGCTAAACGCCGTGCCGACGGGGGAGTCGAATCCCTGCGTGCCATCCCCTGGATCTTTGCCTGGACCCAGAACCGCATGAATCTGCCCGCTTGGCTCGGTGCCGGTGAAGGGCTCCAGCAGGCCGTGGACAATGGCCACCAGGAGACCATGCGTGAGATGTTCCAACAGTGGCCCCTGTTCAGCACCCGCCTCTCCATGCTGGAGATGGTTTACGCCAAGGCAGAGCCCAACCTGGCCCGCTACTACGAGCAGGTTCTGGTACCGGAGAGCCTCCACCATCTGGGTGACAGCCTACGTGAACGGCTACAGGTCGGCATCGACTGCATCCTGGATCTGACTCAGGAACAAAGCCTGATGGAGCTGACCCCTTGGAACAAGGAGTCCGTTGAGTTGAGGCATCCCTACATTGACCCGCTGAACTTCCTGCAAGCCGAGTTGCTGCGTCGTTGCCGTAAGGAAAACGACAGTGTTGAGTTGCAGCAAGCCTTGATGATCACCATCGCAGGGATCGCGGCAGGCCTGCGTAATACAGGGTAAAGAAGAGATGAAGATGCCGGTTATTTTGATTTTTCTGGGTCTGCTGCTTGGCGGCTGTGCCACCAGCTACTCGGTTAGCGAGGCAGAGTTGGAAGATCATCTGAACCGGCACCTTCGCTCTGAGCAAACACTCGCGGGCAATGATCACCTGGGTGCCGAGCTGGTGTTTTCTGATATTCAGGTGGAGATCGGCCGGGAGCCAGAGCGGATCTCGGTCGCGGCACATTCCAAGATAAAAGTGAATACGCCGCTGATCCCGTTGCGCGCAGGGCTGGTGCTGCAATTTAAAGCCACACCCTGGTATGACAGCAATGATCACAGTATCTATCTCAGCGATCTGGAGCTCGCCAAGATTGAGGCCAGCCCCAAAGAGCTTGAGCAGATGCTGATCCCACTGAGCCGGGAAGCGATGCAATGGATCCAGCTGTACTTGGAAAACCAAGCTGTCTACACACTGGATGACCAGGGCTGGCAACAGGATCTGCTGCGCCGCTTTGGCAAAGAGATCCGGATCCAGCCCGGCAAACTGGAGTTTCTTCTCCAGCCCTGATTGCACTCAGCTCGACTCGACCCGCTTCAGGTAACCATACTCCGCCATCACCGGCAATTGCAGCAGGTGACGGCGGACCATATCTAATGCCACCACAGTTGCCAATGCCCGCACCTGATCACGCTGGCGCATCCCCAACCTGAGGACTTGCGCCTCCACCCCCTTAGCATGGGCCAGGGCAAACGCCACCGTTCCCAAAGGCTTATCCTCACTGCCGCCCCCCGGACCGGCAATGCCACTGATACTGATGGCCAGATCCGTCCCCGCCTTTTGCCGGGCACCAGCCGCCATCTGACGCACCGTCTCCAGTGAAACCGCCCCGTGCTGTGCCAGGCAGAGCGCCGAAACTCCCAACTCTCGCTGCTTGGATTCATTACTGTAGGTGATCCAGCCGCCCTGCAAATAGGTCGAACTGCCAGCAAAATCCACCAGCTGGCTGGCAACCATTCCTCCGGTACAGGACTCTGCCGTCACCAAGGTCAGTGAACGCTCACTGAGCAGTTGATGCACGGCTTCCCCAACACTGATGACGTTCTCCCCCACCAAAGCGTCCCCGAGGCGCTGTCTGAGCTGTATCAGCAAGGCTTGCCATCGCGACTCCTCCACCTCAGCACGGCGCATCAGCTTTAACTCGACATAAGGCAAGGACGCCCGGTAGCCAAGCTCCACACCATCAGGTAACACCAGATCGGAGAGCAGATGAACCAGTTGAGACTCTCCCTGACCCACGGTCAACAGGCGATACAAGGGCATACCGGGCATAAGTCCAAAATCTTGCATCAACCACGGCAATAACTCGTCGTTCAGCATCTTCTTCAGTTCGGACGGAACGCCTGGGGTAAAAACAAACCAGGTTCCCTGCCACAGCACGCGGAAACCACAGGCTGTCCCAACAGGGTTATCAATCATCACCGAGCCCTTGGGCAGCATCGCCTGCTTACGATTAATCTCGGCCATCGGGCGACCACGTCGTTCAAAGAACGCCTTCATTGTCGCCAGCCAGCCTTCATGGAGTTCCAGTTCAACCCCCATGGCTTGTGCAATCGCTTCGCTGCTTAAATCATCCAGGGTCGGCCCTAGACCACCATTAACCAAGACCAGATCGGCACGACCTGCCGCTGCGGTAAATGCCCCAATCAGATCGGTCATGCGATCTCCCACCGTCACGCGGGAGTGGATCTCCTCACCATGCTCCAACAACCTCTGGGCGACCCAGGCAGCATTGGTATCCACGATCTGGCCAGACAGCACCTCTTCCCCGGTGCAGATCATCTCTATGTGCATCAGTATCTCCTCGTCAGGCCTTCACCCTAATTCACGGCCGCCTCGTCGGGCAAGGATTCAAACGGATAGGAGGGGATAAAGTGGTAAAACAACAAACCCAGCCATAAGGCTGGGTTATTGGGGAACTGGTGCTGATACCCAGATTCGAACTGGGGACCTCACCCTTACCAAGGGTGCACTCTACCAACTGAGCTATATCAGCAGCATAGACTCTTACAAAAGGATAGCTCAGCCAATGGCAAAGAGCACCCAGCCTGGGACATACTGAAGGCAAAGCAAAGGACGCAAAACGAAAAAACCCAGCCATAAGGCTGGGTTTATCGAAAATGGTGCTAATACCCAGAGTCGAACTGGGGACCTCACCCTTACCAAGGGTGCGCTCTACCAACTGAGCTATATCAGCAAAATTTTAAAATAAGCGTCTGGCGATGACCTACTCTCACATGGGAACTCCCACACTACCATCGGCGCAACTGCGTTTCACTTCCGAGTTCGGCATGGGATCGGGTGGGGCC
>NZ_JBXVVJ010000017.1:0-14347 GCF_057219095.1 Ferrimonas sp. YIN67 | reverse complement strand
GGTGGAGAGAAGGCACAATATGGGTCGTTAGCTCAGTTGGTAGAGCAGTTGGCTTTTAACCAATTGGTCGAAGGTTCGAATCCTTCACGACCCACCATCTATCCCCAGTAATACCAAGGCTTTCAGCCGAAGTCCCCGCTATCGCCAGAATCCCCATCTGCGATTCTCTGCAAGCAGAACGTTGCAGACCTGCAATTTGCCCCAAAAAAAGAGGGGCTGCACCATGGCAACCCCCCTTCGATTTGATTAATGTTCGTCAGGCAACAGCAAACGAAATGGTACTGAATCCGTAGCTATCTGCCGTCCAAGCTTGGGCTACGTTTTCCGGTTGAACATCTGAGCCCAGAGTCGATACCACTGGCACCGTCTTCAGGTACTTTTGTTCGACCACTTTGACTGCTGCGTTGCCTGCGGCCTTAGCGACTTCGTTAAGGTCGCGTTTTTCTTCATACAGCTCAGTGACAAACCAGCGCTTGTGCTCGTGCGATGACCACCACACATCCACAGGCTTATCCAGCTTCGCCCCGTTCTCACGCATACGACGCCACGCAGAGTCAAAGCCAGAGGTCTTGTAGCCCTGGCCATCACGACTAAGCACAAGGTACTCAGCATCACGGCGGCGCTGTGCAACCATCAACTCGTTGCCCCTGATGAACTGCTGCTTATGCAACTCGATTACACGGCGCAGCTCAGGACTCCATGCCTTGATTTGCTCGGTGCCGTTCTTGCTCTGCTTCACGTAGATCCCTTCGTCCCTCAAGTCTTCCAACTTGATCTCCAAACAGTCTGCAATCCGCAAGCCTGCGAAGGCACCCAGGATCATCACGATCTGGATGTTGACCGGGGCTATTGCATACACGTCCCAGAACTCGTCCCAGGTTAAACAACGTTCTGCGCGTTCTTCCTTGGCCGCCTTTTCTTCGGGGGTCATGTTGATCGGCGTAGTCATGGCGCTGTTGTTACTTTTGCACCAACCCTGCTGCATACCCATCTTGCAGAGCATCCCGATATAGGCCCGAACGTTTTTCGCTACATCGAAGCCTTTTTCGGTATGCAGTTCGTCGTACCACTTACCCAACTCAATGTGTGAAATCGTATCGGGATCCCGATACTGCCACTTGGGTTCGATATAGCAGTTGAGACAGGTTTGCATGTTGGCAACGGTTTTGGGGCTAACGGCTTTCAGCCCTTTCTGCGCACGTTCTGCATACAGCCTCATCAATTCTGCAAATGTGCGCTGGCCGGTCAGCTCTGCCTTCACCCGGTCGTACTCACGCTGTAACACAGCCCTTGTACAACCAACTTTGCAGACCTTCTGCGCTGGGATCCCACCTCCTGGCCGGTAATACCACCAATCCTTGATTTGGGAAACGCCACGCAATCCGGCGTTGATGCCTTGCTTTGATTTTGACATTACATTCCTCCATTCATGGGTCTGCACAGGTTCTGCAATGGCTCTGCAATTCTGCAAAGTCTCTGCAATATCGCCGTGCAGACCGCATGGTTACTGGGTTTTTAAAGAACTAAGCATTAAATCGGACGCCAAGCGCCGAGTTAACCGCATCCCAGGTTGTAGCGAAATGACCGTCTCGACCTTCGACAAACCGAATCCCATTACGCTCAAGGCAAGATTTCTGGGATGCAGGCTGAACATAACCAGTCAAATCAAAAAGATCACGCGATGATAACAACGTGTTGGTGATTGCGTGTTCCCCTTCGCCCAAAGATGCCTCGCCTAAGTCATTGCCCTGCAGTGAAATATTGGCCTTTGTTGCAGAGGTTTGCAGAGAGTCATTCATTCTGCAATTCCTCCATCGCAAAATTGACCTTTCGCAGAAGCTGGAATAACTCCCTGCTAAGGGACTGAAATGATTCCAGATCAGCTAAGGTCAAAGTCTTGTCGTCAAGCGGGGCAGGCTCAGGCTCTGATTTGTTCTTCTCGGCGTAGGGATCCTTACGACCTTCGAGCCAGGGCGGGAGCCACGCGCCAGTGGGTTTGTAGCGGCGACCCCTCTTGCAGCCCCAGTTGGTCTGTTCGAGCAAGCCATCCACGAGCAGGCCGAGGATAATCGACCGCGATCCAACGCAGGGCATTCCATACAGTGTCATAATCTCGGGGTAGGTGAGGTCTGGGCTCCAGTAGAATAGGGCCAGCACAGCTTCGAGGGGGCGATAGTCACCGTTCTCATCCAACAGAGTCTTATGAACATTATTGGCATGGGTTTTGTTTTTCCGTCCGCGATAGTGTCTGCCAATATTCATCCGATTTGCTCCTGCACAGGGCCAAAGGAACCCATCGAGCCACTCTCATCCGGTGAAGTGTTGACTGACATCGCAGGGGTGTAGACGTCGTTCGAACGTTCCGTATGGCAGTGGAACCCCTTGAGGTTGGCCTTGGTTTGTCCGCTCGATTTGACTGGATCCCGAGATCTCAACGCCAGACTACGGGTAAGGTGCGTATATTCGATCTGAGAGCTGGTTTCGGTGACAATCGCCCGCAGGGGCGCGTTTGGTGTTTGGCGCCCTCTGTGTCCTCTGAAGCCCCGGCACATGGGGTGAAAATAATCCCTGATGACGTTGTTTTTGAGTGGTTTAGCGGCGTAGAAAAAGGCGGTGCTCTCACGGAAGGTGACAGCTACGGACATCGGCCCTCCCTCCCAAATCGCGTAGACAAACGCTGACAGGAGGATTGCCATGATGATTTTAGGAAAAGACCCGGTGGTGCCAGAGGTCAATTTGTTCCACATACTCCAACAACGTCGATATAAAGTATGGGGGCTAAACCCGCTGCGAAATTTAATGTTTTTTGGGCTACTAATCTTGCTGTTTTTAAAGTCATAGCACTGATTGAATTCCCGGCATTTACTTTTGTTGGCACACGGGGGTAATGTCTCACTCGATGTAAGAACGATCATGGTTGTTTGCTCCAACTGTTTAAATTCTGCATCACGAGGCGGGTACTCGTGGGGACTTGTGCCCGCCTCTTCTTCTGCAAGACCTATGAAAACACTGATCGCTATATAGTCGCTACCAAAAAATATCCGTCAAAATAAATTCAAAGCATCCCTCTAAAAGCCAACAAAAAGCCAATAAACCCCCAGGCAAAAATCCTGAAATCCAACAAACTTTCCGCAAATCTGGATCTATTTGATTTTGCGCTTCGCCAGCCCATTGATCGCTTAATGTCATTTTTGGTTCAATTTAATTCCGTTGTTACCCCACCAGAACGGCGCTGAATTAGAATTGGAGCAAACAACAATGAAGAATAGTGATATGCAGAAATGGACGGTCAGGAGCCAAATGATCGCGCTAAATATCGATCCCAAAGCCAGCAACGCAGTCGATCAACTTTATGTTCAGCGCCGAAAAATGATCCGCGACGAAGGGCGTAAGGCTGGTTTGTCAGAGGAACAGATCAGCCAGGGCGTTTTGGAAATGTGCGCTCAGATTGGCTACTGAGGGGGTTGGCAATGAACACTGAAGCCGTTGAGGCAGCGCTCAATACAGACGTTAACAACCCCATTGCTAAGCTGCTGCTGGTGATGTTGGCCAGTTATGCTGATCAGCGCATGAGTTGTTTTCCCAATCAGGATGTGTTGGCCAAACGGTGCGGTTGTAGTCGCCGCGCGGTGATTGATCACATCAAGACGCTCGAAAAAATGGGGCACATTTCGGTCACCAAAAAGGCTGTCAATGCCATGGGATACAAGAGCAACAGGTATGATTTGCATATCACTTGTGAATCTTCTGATATTGAAGCATGTGAGCCTCCTGCACATAACTTGGAACTTAACGGCAATAAGGGTGCAGACAAGCCCAGTGAGTGTGAGCAAGTTGCGCCACAAGTAGCTCTTAATAATCTTAAAAAGAATAAAGAGCTTAGTGTGCAGGAGCTTCCAAAAGACCTGAACCAAACAGCATGGCGGGATTATATCGGTTTTCGGAAGCGGCTGAAGCTGAAGGCATTCGCTTATCCAGAACGGGCAGCAAACAAACTGATCAAATTGGCCGGTGGTGATCTCGAAACTCAACAGGCCATCGTTGACCAGTCGATTGAGAATAATTGGCAGGGATTATTTGAGCTGAAGAACAAACCCGGCCACAAACCCAACCTGGGGATCAATTCTAATGGGCCTGTAGCGCTCAGGAATGATCTTCTCGATAACTGGGAGGGCGGTGACACATGGTAGGGAATAAAATGGCTCCTGGGCCGATTGGGAGCGCCATGAATCTTGAGGCCGAATCTGCTGTGATCGGCTCCGTCATGCATGACCCCAGTTTGCTGCTGAAATTCGAACTGAAGCCCCAGCAATTCCAGTCAAGAACGCATCAGCAAATCTGGAAACAGATCTTGGATGCTCATGCTGATGGGATCAAAATTGATCTGGTTACTCTGCTGGATCACGCTGGCAGTGATGAACACTTGCTGCTGCTCAGTGACTATATGCGCAACACTCCGAGCGTAGTGAACGCCCCGGCTTACGCAAAGATTGTCGCTGATAACAGCCAACTCCGATCCCTGCATGGCGTCCTTACCGAAGCGCTTCAGGCTGTCGAGCAAGGCGACACTGAATGCGTCAATCAACTGCTCACCAACGTGTCGATGCTGTGTGACGGCGGCTCCTGGGATGGGACGTTATCCCATGGTGTAACCAAGCTGACAGACCAACTCACTGAGCTGAAGGACGGGCAAATTGCCGGGATGAAGTGGGGGGAGCTGGATTGCCTGTCTTCTGTGATGGGCGTGGTAAGGAACACCGATTTGGTTGTTGTCGCTGCAAGGCCAGCTATGGGCAAAACGGCATTTGCATTGAACTTGGTCCCTACAGACCAGCCAACCGGCATGATCTCAGGGGAGATGGATCGTTCCCAGGTGGCTGGCCGAATGGGAGCCATTCACAGCGGTTTTGATCTCTCTCTGCTGCGCAAAATGAAGATTACCGATCACCAATATCAAGCGAACATCAAAGCGGCCCACGGTGTCAGTGATGTGCCCCTGTTCATCTATGACAAACCAAATCCGGCCATATCTGAAATTCAGCGCATTGCGAGGCGATGGAAGTACGAGCATGGGATCAAGCTGCTCTTGGTTGATTACATCCAGTTGATCCGAGCTGACCGCAATTACGACGCTGACCACATGCGCGTGGGTGAGGTGGTCAAAGGGCTGAAGCAACTGGCCAGGGACTTAGAGATCCCGGTGGTGGCATTGGCCCAGGTGAATCGCTCCGTTGAAGCCCAGCCCAACAAACGCCCTGGCCCATACCAGATCAAAGATTCGGGGGTGATTGAGCAAGAAGCCGATCTGATCCTGACCCTCTATCGTGATCAGGTTTACGACTCAAACACTACGTGGACCTATCAAGTTGGCGAATGGAGTTATCCCGTTGCCGAGGCGATTGTGGGCAAAAACCGGCACGGATTTACCGGCACGATTTACCTGGGCTGGTCGCCAAAACAAACCCGGTTTTTCTCGTTAAGCCCAGCGCTCCAATCGGAATATCAATCGAAAGCCATGGCATCAGCCCCATCCAATGACCAAGGAGAGCGCCGCTATGCCAAGAACTAAGTCCAGCTACTTGGAAGATCTGTTTGCGCAGCAGCTCAAGGCTAGTGGGATCGAGTTCTACCAAGAGGCCATGCTGATCCCCAAGCGCCGCTTCCGAGCTGACTTCTTTATCCCCTCGGTTCGCCTTGTCGTTGAGATCGAAGGGGGGATCTGGCTGCGCTCAAAGGGAAGGCACACAAACCCCGTTGGTTACCAGCGCGACGTGGAGAAATACAACCTCTACGCCTTGCACAACTACAACCTGCTGCGCTTCACCACAGACCACGTTAAATCAGGAAAAGCGCTGGATGACACTCTGGCGTATATCGGCCAACTCATGGAGAAACGGCAATGCTTGAATCACTTCTCGCCTCTCTCAATGCGGGGACGCCTGCGCTTGATGACGTATCGGCATCGTCTGGAGGGGGACGCCAAGGCGCACGTTTTGAAAGTGCCTGTTATGCCCTAGCCCTGGTGCCAAACATCAACAGCACGGTCGTACTGGCTCTAACTGGCAGTGATCGTCACGTTGCGCAACTGGAGCGAACCCTGGCCAGCTTTGCCGTTTTGCACTGGAACCTAAAGACAGACGCCGAAGCTATGGCGATGGTGATCTGCGTCAATGCGGCTATTGATGACGCGACTGAGCAACGCCGATGCCCTACGTGCAAAGGCACAAAAGAACGGATTCTGAAGGGGGTTAAACAGGTATGTGATCGGTGTGCCGGTCTGGGCCGGGTGCTTGTTAAAGAGCGTCAACTTAGGCGGCAAATCGAGCGGGCTTCTGGGTTGAAGCTTACCCCAGATAAAGGGCGGGTTTGGATGTACTACTACGCCGAACTGTACCGCTTATTGATGGCGATCCAGTCCGCTGGATTCAGGCAAATTGTGGAGGCGGTACGTGGACAGGATAACTGAGGGACGGTGTTGTTATTGCTGGGGAATGGTGACGGATGGGGTTTGTGCTGACTGCCAAGCGGTCTTGATTGAGGGGGCACCCCCAACGCTACCAATGTTTGGCCCTAAGAAGATGTTTGTTTTCATCCCGCTCTGGTCACTGCTTGGCCAGCCGCTCGAAGACATAGACGTAAAGGAAGATCCCAAAGAGATTGCAGGAAAATTTGGTTTAATGATGGAGGCAAAACCATGACGGAGAATGTGGACCACGGCGCGGTTGCGTCGGATACGCTTGCTGATTTTGTTGGCAACTACAACAGATTTGTTGCCCAGGTTGAGGATCTGGAAGGCGAGGTGATGATCTTGCGCCAGACCAATGACGCATTGAGGATCCGTAACAAGGAGCTGGCAGATAAAACCGAAACCCTGGACGAAGAGAAGCGCCAGTTGCAAGAGGAATGCGACAAGCGGGGGGCCATCTGCCTTGCTGCTGAAAAGCAAGCGCACCAACTCACAGCGCTGAACGCTTCGCACCAGCGGGCACTCACTCAACTGGACGAGCTGAAGGCAAACGGGAAGGAGCTGCGCCGTTGCCGGGAGCAGGTTAAGCGACTGAAGGGCACCAATGAAAAGCTGCAAACCCGTTGTGGGAAGCTGGAGAAGGACGCCAAAGCATACCGGGCGGACGTTACACGCCTGGAAGATTTGCTTGGACAGAGCCGGATGACTGGGATCCTTGACCACGAGGGCGAACACCTTTTGATCTTCCCGATGCCCATAACCTCAACCCAGGAACACACGTACAAGAGCAAGCAAGTCCCGCTCTTATATCTCGACAGCAATGGCCATGGCCGGATGTTGTTTCTGGATCAGGAGGGGGATCTGAGCTGGCCCAATCACAAAGAGGTTGAGCCGAGTGACCATATCATTGAGATCGCGCGTTCGTGGTTGTACCGGGTCAACAAGGTTCAAGGTGGGTCGCTGACTCATGCGGATCTGATGGCAATTTCGTGAAACTGGTGTTTATGAGCGCAAAACGCATTCAATATCGAGAGTGACACGCTCTTACTCGTGCAAGGATACGGGATGGATTAACAACACGGAGGGAGTCATGGGGCAATCGAATGATTTTGGCAAGCTGATTTGCATCGTCATTTTGCTATGCCTGCTTTATCCCGTTTTGGCCTGAGCCTATGCCGGAAGGAAGCAAATGACCGGGCACTAAAAAGGGGAGCGCAATGCTCCCCTTCGTGCTTAGTGGTGGTGGTGATCTTTGGGGTGATGTTTATCCCACTGATCCCATGCCCAGGCCAAGCCAATCGTGATAGCAATGGCGGCAATGGCGCAGAGCAAGCCAGACACGCTTACATCAAACATTCGATAGCCTCCATCCAGTTAACCCTAGACCGCTGATCATACAGGATAGAATGATTTTTGCACTATCCCCCGTTTTCCCCGCTATCAGCGCAGCCAAACAGAGCAGGATCACACCTTTGATCAAGTCTAGGGCAAACGTCTTTTGGTTGGCTGTCATGCGCTTGCCTTGACTGGTTCGGCGCGCTTGGCCTTGCGGCCTTTCAGTTTCACATCCATCACCAGACTTTGCGCCTTGGCCAAACACTCAGCTAGGGCGTTTTGGAAATGTGCGCTCAGATTGGCTACTGAGGGGGTTGGCAATGAACACTGAAGCCGTTGAGGCAGCGTTTGAAATGACTGTCGGCAACCCGATGAGGAAGCTGGTCCTGTTGGCTCTGGCTGAGCATTGTGATGAGGATTTTTGCTCATTTCCGAGTCAGGCATATTTGGCCGGGCGCTGTGAATGTAGTCATCGTGCGGAGATGGATCACATCAAGGTTTTGCAGGAAATGGGGATCGTCACTGTTACCCAAAACGTCAAAAAATCTGGCTGATATAAGCACAACGTCTACGTCCTGAATATCCCCCACCATGTGAACGAGACGCACCAACCTGTGCAGGATATTCCCTGTGAACGTAATGCGCACGATGAGGCAGGAAACTCACACAAGGGTGAGTTAATTGCCCCTAACGGGGAGCCAGGTGATCACAACCATAAGAGAGTTATTAATAAAGATATTATTAAGAATAAAACTAATAAGGTTGTGGGCAGTTCCCGCACACAGCAGTGCAAATTGCCTGATGGACTGAACCAAACAGCATAGCGGGATTACATCGGTTTTCGGAAGCGGCTGAAGCTGAAGGCATTCGCTTATCCAGAACGGGCAGCAAACAAACTGATCAAATTGGCCGGTGGTGATCTCGAAACTCAACAGGCCATCGTTGACCAGTCGATTGAGAATAATTGGCAGGGATTATTTGAGCTGAAAACAAGCGCGAGGCAGAAATCCGCACAGCAAATCCACTCTAACGGGCCTAAACCGCGCAGCAATCCACTTTTTGAGAACATGGAGTGGATGGCGCATGGTAGAGAATAAAATGGCTCCTGGGGCGATTGGGAGCGCCGTAGTCATTGAAAGCCGAATTGATAAAATTATGCATGATCCGGGCCCAGTGGATGGCCTGGGGATCTATCCTCGCCGTGTCGTTGGCCATGGTGTTTCGTGCTCACTTTCTTGTTGATTTCGAGATGGTCGATGCGTGAGTGAAGGGAGTGCTGATGGTAACCGGGTTCTGGGACTCCCTCTTGTCAGCTAATTTGGTATCTCGAATTGTTGACGTTCTGTTTGAATCCGGCATTTGACCCCAGAGAATCCACTATATTGAGCGCACAGGATGCTGGGATGGCTCAGAAGGGATCGCAGGATAGGGGGGAGGGGGAGGGTGCAACGAGGGAGACCCCCACCCCCTAGTCATAAATCCCTCTTAGAGTTCTCCCAATTTTTTGACGTTTTATGGGATTCGGCGTGCGTTTTGCGCTGGGAACCGTCGATCCAGGAGCTGAATCGACGGGTTCTGTCGGGCTGATATGGGGATTGGTGTTGGTGTCACTGACGGTTGGGGCCGTACTGGACAATGGGGCGTGGCTCGTGGGGGAAAAAAACGGGAACAATGATTTAGTTACAGTGCGTTTGGTCTCAGTTTGACGCTAGGTTAGCAGCGAAAGGGCTGGTAACCTGAGTTCCAATTTTCCCATTCCGGCACGGACGGCCATGTTGTCGAAGAACCCATCCGATATGAATGCCAATACCTCCTCTTTAGCGGGCCTGGTCTGGTCTGTCGCTGATCTGCTGCCGGTGACTTTAAACAGTTCAATACGGGCGCATCATCCTGCCTTTTACGGTTTTGAGCCGTCTGGAGTGTGTTCTTGCGCCGTCCAAGGACAAGGTGCTGGCGATGGTCGAAACGACTAAGGCAATGCCGGATGAGGCCGCTGATAAGCTGCTGCTCAATGCGGCGGGTCAGGCGTTCTACAACACCTCCAAGCTGAATATGGCAAAGCTGGGCGAGACCCAGATCTGGGACAACCTCGACGCCTATGTCCGTGGTTTCTCCAAGGATGCGCGGGAGATCTTCGAGCACTTCAATTTCGAATCCAGCCTCACCAAACTGGACGAGGCCGATCTGCTCTACAAGGTGGCGAAAAAGTTTGCCCACTTCGATCTCTCCCCTGAGGCGGTGGACAACTACCACATGGGTCTGGTGTTTGAAGACTTGATCCGCCGTTTCGCCGAAAGCAGCAACGAGACCGCCGGGAAACACTTTACCCCGCGCGACATTGTGCGCCTGACCACCTCCTTGGTGTTTGCCACCGACGACGATGCGTTGACCCAGCCGGGCATTATCCGCTCTATCTACGATCCCACCGCAGGCACAGGTGGCTTCCTCTCCTGTGGCATGGAATACCTGCATGAGCTGAACGAGAACGCTGTGCTGCGTACCTTCGGTCAGGAGTTGAACCCTAAGTCTTACGCCATCTGTAAGGCGGATATGCTGATCAAGGGGCAGGACATCAGCAACGTGAAACTGGGCATGTCTAACGACCAACTGCGCAACAACCGCTTCGACTACAGCCTATCTAACCCGCCGTTCGGGGTGGACTGGAAGAAGATTGAGAAAACCGTCTAGGACGAGCACAAGCTGCAGGGCTTCGATGGCCGCTTTGGGCCGGATCTGCCTCGGGTGTCTGATGGCTCCCTGTTGTTCCTGATGCACCTGAACAGCAAGATGCAACAACCCAGTGCAGAGACCGCCGGTTCCCGTATTGGCACCATCTTGAACGGCTCACCGTTGTTTACCAATGGTCGGTCGGCATATCACGCCGAGGTTGAACAGGAGTATCGTGATATGTTTTTGAACCATGTAAAGGGCAGGGCATGAAACTGATTAAATGGATTAGGGCGAAGGTTACTGGCCATGCACTGAGTTAGAATAGGCCGATGTCCGCTTCAGAGACATTCGATGTCGCTTCTCCTAGTTCGAATCTGGATGATGGCATGTATGGGCCAGGCAAGCCCTTTCGCACCCGCAAGGAATTTATGCATTGGTATCAAGAGTGGGCCAAGCAATTTGCTGAAGAGCAGGCGCGGCAGTACAAGGAAACCGGTGAAATCATGCTCGAACCCCACCTTCCCATAAACTTTCGATTCTTTCGAGACTGAGATGATTCAACGTAAATTCTATGTTCCTGATGACTCCTCGAAAGGACAGCGTTCGTGACTAAATGAGTAAATACGATGTTGTTGCCATCGGCTGGGATGTGGGCGGCTGGCAGGGAAATAAGCAGGCTGTCGCAGTGGTTGGGTGGCGTAAAGGAGATAGCAAGGCGACTTGGATCGGGATCAGCTCTGCGTTTTCGCTGTCTCAGCGTTCGGTTGTGTCCCTTGATGGTCTGCTTGCTCCGGCTGGCGTTCCTGTCGATGTCCTCAATGGCGCTCAGTCCGTGACCATCGGTGTTGATGCTCCTTTGGCTTACCCTCTCGCTTTCCGGCGACTTTTGGATGGCGAAGCCGTTCTTGATAGGGCTCCTCGGTCTGAGATAGAGAACGTGTTGGCTTACCGAGATTGTGAGCGTTGGGTGCATCGTAACTTTGGTAAGAAACCAATGTCTCCGGTATTTGATCGACTCGGGAATAATGCCACCGTTGCCCTGTCGGTTTGTCATTCACTTCGTGAGCAAGGCTTCGCCGTCCTGCCCCAGGATCAGGTTGAGGCAGATCGCGCCGTTATCGAGGTCTATCCCGCCCTCTTGAAAAGTGGCCTAGAGACGGCCTCAAAGGTAAAATCCACGCTCTTTCCACACCTGCCGGATTCCATGCCAGAGACTGGGGATAGTTATGATGCGATATTGGCGGCATTGGTAGCGCTCAGTCATGCGATGAAGACGGCTGGACACCCAGCGGTGCTGGGCTTACCTCGACTGCTGGAACCTGAGCCGGGATATGACTCCAAAGAGGGTTGGATATACGCACTGGATAGCGGCAGAGTCTCCCCAGGCAAGACGGTGGCATCAGAACCGACCACCTATAAGCTGAGTCATCAAGGGCTGGGAGAGTGGCGCAGTGGTACATCCGCAAGTACCCAGATTGGATACCTCAATCGCAATCATCAGCGAGTTGCCGGAACCCGAGGCGTTGCGGGTACAGATCATGGCCAGTTGGCTTATGAAGCCGTGTGCGAGATCTGTGGCTGTCGTTACGGTGTCAATGGGACAAGCCTGTTTCAGTGCAAGTGCCCGTCTTGTCAGCAAGGCCGAGCGAATATTCCATATTGATCCAAACCTCCTTTGCCCCTTTTTTTGATTCTGAATTACCTGGCTAATGCTGCTCTGTACAGTGATTCGATTAGGGTATATATCAGGCGAACCATGCCCCCCTTGAGTGTGGCCAGTTCGATAAATTTGCATTGCTACCCAAATCGAACCATAAATAAGAAACTACTCAAAGCGAACCAGGAAGGGATCCATGACTAATCGGATAGTCCGCGCTTACCTACGGGCCAGTACTGATGATCAGAATGCTGAACGGGCCAAAGGAGAGCTACAGAGGCTGGCAAAGTTAGAAGGCTTTCGCATCGGCAGTTACTACATAGAGAACCGGTCCGGCACTAAAGTTGACAGGCCGGAGCTGAATCGGCTTATCACCGACTGCGAATCCGGCGACGTGCTGCTGGTGGAGAAGGTGGATCGTTTAACGCGGTTGCCCTATGAGCAGTGGAAGGCACTTCGGCTCCGCTTGGATACCGCTGAGATACGCATAATGGTGGCCGATCAGCCTATGACCTATAGCGCTGTACGGCAAGGGGAGAGTGAGGGCTTTATTACCCGTCTACTGACCGACTTCATGTTGGACTTGGCTGCTGGTATGGCTAGGGATGAGTACGAGACCCGCAGGAAGCGTCAGAAACAGGGCATAGAGGTCGCCAAAGCCCAAGGCAAATATAAAGGCAGGCGGGTTAATCAAAAGCTCCATGATGATATTAGGACGCTTCTGACGAATGGAGTGAGTTGGTCTGAGATCCAGCGGATTACCGGGTGTTCTAGAAGTACAATTAGTCGCGTCAGAACCGGTTAATCAAGCTTGGGGTATTCGAGGCTACCGATTAACGATAGCCTCGGCATAACTCGTCATCTTGTTGATATGGAGATTGCTAACCACTCGCCGCTGGGATCAAAGCTTGTCACTCGGATCTGACGTAGTACCAGCCTAACCGACTAAAGCACATATCGTGAACTGCCTTTTGGTCCTTGGCTGACTGCACAGTCCGATACCCCTGCTCAAGACTCTGGGCAGGGGAGGGGGTTTGAATCGTGTTGAGCTGGATCGGCAAGTGACCTATGTTGCCGTAAGTTTGGGTTTGACTGGTGTTGGCAGACAGTCTAGGCATCGGGGAAACCCCGCGAGCAACCGCCCAACAATAATTGTTATCTCGGTCGAATAGGGCTTGGCTCTCGACTGGAGTACGATCAAGGTATTGGTCGTTTCGATAAATGTGCTGAACGCAACCTGACAGGCCAACTATGACTGCCAGTAATATGATCCTTTTCATTGTGTCCCTCCGTGGTTGATTTCTACCCGCTTACGTTTACCAAGCGAATGTCACTCAATCAAGTCATGATCGTTATGTCATGTTAATGTCGGTCTTTATCTGAAAGGGGGAGTGATGGAAGGACCGTGGCAGGCGGCAGAGAATTTGCAGATTTTGAGCTGATGGTGAAAAAGCTGGATACCTATATTCTGCCTCGCCACAAAAGCCAGGGGGTCATCATTGTTCCGGCAATGCCCGTGGCGTTGACAAACTTGCAGAGCGCTATGCAGAAATGCGCGGGATCCCTGTAGAGCGTTATCCTGTTGACTGGGATAAGCACGGCAAAAAGGCTGGCCCGATCCGCAATCAGTTTATGGCCAACATCGCCCAGGCAGTCGTGGTGTTTTGGGATGGGGAGAGCAGGGGGACACAGCACATGCTTGGGCTGGCTAAGCGGATGGGGTTGCCACTCAAGGTTGTTCGCTTCTAACCACCTTGATTGCGTCACTTTTTACCCAATCCGTATCGACTTTAATCATGTTGGGTGCGTAGCGTTCAGTTAGGTCACGGTTTTGCAATTTTGGGTTGACGAGTTGCAGAGTCGGTCCCATAATGCGCCCCGTCTTCGGCACTGACTGAAGACAACAAGGGGTTGGGCGGTTCGCCTTATCTCTTTGCAGAGCGTCTGCAAATATCAACAGGTATTTAACAGAGGCTGTTGCAGAAGGGTAGGTTGAGTGGAAGCTGAAGTTTCTGCAAATACTGACCCTAAAGTTACCCAGAAATAACCCTGTTCCATGGGGGTTACGGCGGTAACGAAAAGTGGGAGTGTAGTGAAATCAACGACTTACGGTTAAAGCGAATTGGCTTTTAACCAATTGGTCGAAGGTTCGAATCCTTCACGACCCACCACTTCTTTCCACGGTTTGTGGATGGAAGGCGTAACACCACAATATGGGT
>NZ_JBXVVJ010000016.1:0-33635 GCF_057219095.1 Ferrimonas sp. YIN67 | reverse complement strand
TGGGTCGTGAAGGATTCGAACCTTCGACCAATTGGTTAAAAGCCAACTGCTCTACCAACTGAGCTAACGACCCATATTGTGCCTTCTCTCCACCAACAGCGAAAAGAAGTGGTGGGTCGTGAAGGATTCGAACCTTCGACCAATTGGTTAAAAGCCAACTGCTCTACCAACTGAGCTAACGACCCATATTGTGCCTTCTCTCCACCAACAGCGAAAAGAAGTGGTGGGTCGTGAAGGATTCGAACCTTCGACCAATTGGTTAAAAGCCAACTGCTCTACCAACTGAGCTAACGACCCATATTGTGCCTTCTCTCCACCAACTGCGAAAAGAAGTGGTGGGTCGTGAAGGATTCGAACCTTCGACCAATTGGTTAAAAGCCAACTGCTCTACCAACTGAGCTAACGACCCACTTCTACCATCTCCAGTGTTGGCCTGAGCGGCCTCCCCTGTCGACGGGCGGCTATAATACCAAGATCGTTTCCGCTTGCAACCGGAATTTCAAAGATCCGGACCGCTTGCGCACAAAAGCGTCGAACTGGTCAAAAAAGCAAATTTCTCTGAGCAAATAAAGGCTTATCTGGATTCAATCCAGGTGCTTTTGCGCCATCTTGGCCGCACTGCTATCGGCATGCTGCTCCACGACCTGACTGAAAAAGCGCTTGGCTGCGGCTTTGTCGCCTTGTCGATCGGCGATCAAGCCTTGCTTCAAGATAGAATCAGCACGTTTACCCGACTTGGGATAGTTATCCACCACCGAGACAAACCATTGTCGAGCTTCATCGAACTCCCCCTGGATATAGAGGATCTGTCCCAGCCAATAGTGTGCATTCGCAGTATAGCTGGACTCCGGATACTGCTCGATGAAAGCCCGAAACGCCAACACGGACTCGTCGAACTTACGCTCTTTACGCGCCAGGTTAAGCGCATGGTTGTAGCTATCGGCCTCAGACAGTGACGCGACACCGCGTCCCTGGGATTGGACGGGTGTGGATCCGCTATTGGCTGGGGCAGACTGCAGCTTGGCGATCTCCTGATACAGCTGGCGCTGTCGATCCAGGATCTGTTCAATCTGATAAGTCTGCTCCTCATTTTGACCGCGCAGTTCACCAATTTCCCGCTGCATCTGTCCAACCATCTGTTCAAGGCGCAGTTGCGACTGGCTGGTGCTACGCAGCAATTGTTCCAATCGTTCAATTCGAGCGCCAGTCTCGCTGGTTGCGGTACGGGCGCTTCCGGTCACCTCTACAACGGGAGCGGGCGCAGCCAAAGACTGCGCCCCCCAAGTAAGAAGTGCCGTCATCAATACGGCTCTTTTCATACTTTTAGCTTCCGATCAGTAAACCAGAACGGCACGACGGTTTTTGGCGTGGGCCGCATCGGTCGCGGAGCTGTCCAGCAGCTTCTCTTCGCCGTAAGGAACCACTTCCATCTGGCTGGCCAGAACACCCAGGCTCTGCAGGTGACGCTGTACAGCCTTACCACGACGCTCGCTCAGGGCGATGTTGTACTCAGGAGTACCACGCTCATCGGCATGACCTTCGATCAGGACACGGGTGCGCGGGTTCTCAATCAGGAACGCACCATGTGCTTCCAGCAACTCGGCAAACTCAGGACGAATGTCGCTGCGGTCAAAATCGAAGTACAGGATGTGCTCTTGGCGCAGTTGAGCGTACTTCTCACGCTGGATCTCTTCTGGAGTCTGAACCTGGTCCAGGCCACCCACTTGTGGGCCACCTTCCTGCTCGATGCCAGCTTGGTTGCTCAGCACTTCGGAATCGGCGTCCAGATCGGCATTGGAAGAACAGGCAGTCAGTGCCAGAGCCGGGATTGCGAACAGAATACCCTTAGCGACTTTATTAAATTTCATTAGATGGATCCTTTCTTGTTTTGGGTCTTACTCGGTTTAAAGATAAGGCGACCAGGCAGGAGCCTTGACGCTGCCCAACTGCATCGGCAGTCGAGCCTTGAATCGACCGTCCATGGAAACAGCTGCCAGGACCTGTCGTCCATTGTGGCTGGTGCTGTAGATGATCATGCTGCCATTTGGCGCGACGCTGGGCGACTCATCCAAATAGGTTTCGGTCAGCACGTCAATATGACCACTGCTCAACTCCATACGGGCAATGTTGAATCGGCCTTGTGTTCGATTTACCAGGACGAGATGTTTACCATCCGGGGTATAAGAGCCCCCCAGGTTCCACTCGCCTTGGTAGGTCAACCGCTTGATTCGGCGAGACTCCAGATCCAGTTGGTAGATCTGGGGACGCCCTCCTCGCTCGGAGGTAAATGCCAGAGACTTTCCATCCGGCGACCACGCGGGCTCGGTATCGATGGAATAGTGGTTGGTGAGCCGCTCCAGTTTGCGGGTCGCCAGGTCCATCACATAAATCTCGGTACTGCCATCTTTAGACAGGGTCATCGCCAGGCGCTTGCCGTCGGGAGACCACTTGGGCGACCCGTTGATCCCGGCGAATCGAGTGATCCGCTCCCGCTGCTGGGTGTAGAGATCCTGGATATAGATCTCAGAACGGCGATTTTCAAAAGAGACGTACGCCAGCTTGCGCCCATCCGGTGACCAAGAAGGAGACATCAGCGGCTCACGGGAGCGCAGCAACACGGTTTCGTTATACCCGTCATAGTCGGCTACACGAAGTTGGAACTTAAACGGCGCCGCGTTCTCATCCACGGTCACGTAAGCGATCTTGGTCAGGAACGCACCTTTAACACCGGTCAGCGCCTCGTAGACGAGATCGGAGATCCGGTGGCCGAAACGACGAAACTGTTTTGCCGGGATCACCGTCGTGCGACTCTCGATAATGTGATCCTTACGCACCACAGGGCCGCTGTCCTCATCCACGGCAGCTTGAGCACGGATCAGATCCACCAGCTCGAAGCTGACCTCAAAACGATCCGCTCCGCTGGCACGGATCTGTCCGACCACTACGGCTTCGGCGCCGGTCGCGATCCAGGTTGACAGATCCAGCTCGGCTTCGCTGCCGACATTAGACTGGGGCAGATCGGTCAGGGCCAAAGGACTGAAACTGCCGGAGCGGCGCAGATCCGAGCTCACCACATCGGCGATCTGAGAGGGCAAGGTGCCCTCGCCTTCCCAGGTAAACGGTGCGACCGCGATGGGCCGAGCCGCGTTCACCCCTTCGGTGATCACAATCTCCAGGGCAGCCCGTGCCGGTGCGACAAGCAAGCCCACCAAGGCAATCCCGGCTACTAGGGAGTTCTTTATCTTTTTCATTTCTTTAGAGCTCCGGTTCGATCACAAGATCGATCTCTTTCAGTTCGTTGTACACATCCGGCTCACTGGAAACCGGCAGGTTGCCAGCCGCCTTAATCGCCGCCTGACCCGCCCGACATACCGCCGGATCACCACCCAGGACACGGCTATTGAAGACAAAGCCATCTGGCGCCAGGTTGATACGAACCCGGCACTGCTTGCCCCGCATACTGGTATCGGTGCGCAGGTTACGCTGCACGACCTGTTTGATCAGCACAACGTAGCGATCCCGCTCGGACAAAACCTGGTGCTGACGCGCCTGGGCCAGATCGGCCTGCTCGGCGGCCATCATCTCGGCCAGCTCCGTTTCCCGCGCTTTACGCGCGGCAGCTTCGGCCTCCCGCTGCTTGCGCTCCGCCTCGGCCTTACGTTCGGCCTCTTCTCTGGCCTTACGCTTGGCTTCGGCTTTGGCCGCCGCCGCCTCTTCAGCTTTGCGTTTCTCCTCAGCAGCCTGGCGAGCCACCTCCTCTTTACGCCGCTGCTCCGCCGCGGCCTTGGCCTGGCGTTCCTGCTCCTGCTGCTTCAGACGCGCGGCCTTGGCCGCCTCCTCCGCTTTCTTGATCTCCAGCTGACGCTCTTGGCGCTGCTGTTCAAGACGTTTTATCGCCGCCTGCTCTTCACGACGCTTGCGGGACGCTTCCTGGGCCTGGCGCTCCAGCTCAGCCTGGCGTTGCCGCTCGGCTTCGGCTTTGGCCGCCTCAGCAGCGCGGATCCGCTCAACCTGTTTAGCAACATCGGCCTTTTGCACCACGGTTGCTTCCACCACAGGCGCACTGGCCTGGGGCTGTTGTGGCCGCTGGGCACTGAAATCGACGCTAACCGCCAAGAGTACCAATAACCCGGCATGGGCGATCACTGACAGGGTCAGCGGGGCGGCAAGAGGTTGCTTCATTCTATTCCCTCGGCTCCGTCATCAGGCCCACGGAGGGTACGCCCGCACTTTGCAGGCCCACCATCAGTTGAATAATCACATCATAAGGCACCAGTCGGTCCCCATTGACCACCACGGGCCGATCCGGATTTACCGTCAATTCCGCCGCCACCAGGGCCGCCAGCTCATCCAGTTCCAGGGGCTTGTTTTCATCTACGCTGCCGTTATCGAGGAAGTACTCCCCTTCCACGTTAACCGAGGCCACCAGTGGCGGCTTTGAATCCGCCTCGATGGGCTCTGCCGCGGCCTGGGGCAGATCGACCTTGACCCCCTGAGTCACCAGGGGAGCCGTTGCCATAAAGATGATCAGCAACACCAACATCACATCGATGTAGGGCACGACGTTGATCTCAGCGACCTTACGGCGCCGTTTGCGCTGATAACCCTGCATCACTCGGCCCGCTCCGCACCTTGGCTGTGCGCTTGACGGTGCAGGATGGTGGAAAACTCATCCATAAAGTTGGCGTAACTGTTTTCCAGTTTTTCGACGCGAGTCGAGAAGCGGTTGAAGAAGATCACCGCGGGGATCGCGGCAAACAGGCCCATGGCCGTCGCGATCAGTGCTTCGGCGATCCCGGGAGCAACCATATTCAAGGTCGCGTGTTGAACGCTACCCAGGGCGATAAAGGAGTTCATGATCCCCCAAACCGTGCCAAACAGGCCTATGTAAGGACTGGTCGAGCCAATGGAGGCCAACATGGGCAGGTGCTGCTCCAGCTTATCCACTTCCCGGGACATGGCCACACGCATCGAACGATAACTGCCATCCACGACAGCCTGCGGACTGCGCGAATGTTTGGCCAGGCGAATGTATTCGCGAAAGCCATTGGTAAACATCAGTTCCAGGCCGGTATTGCGATCCCCCCGGGCTGACAGCTCCTGATACAACTGGTTCAGATCGACACCAGACCAAAAACGGTCTTCGAAGCGCTGAGCCTTCAACTGGGCCTGCTTCAAAGCACTTTGCCGCTGGATAATCACAGTCCAGGCGGCCACCGACAGCACCATCAGGAAAATCATGACCAGCTTGACCAACAAGCTGGCTTCGAGAAACAGTCCAATAAACGAGATCTCAGCCGACACGTGCTAACTCCTGTTTGATCGCTTGTGGGATCCGCACCGGGCGGAAGCTATCGGCGCTTAAGCAACCGACTTTGATCTCCGCCTGGCAATACACCTGCCCGTCACCGTCTACCAGTTTTTGATGAAACTGCAGACTGGCGCCCCCCAACTCGGTGATCTCGCTGATCACAACCAGTTGCTGGTTAAACCGGGCCGGCCGGATAAAGTCCAGGAGCACCTGACGCAGGGCAAAAACGATGTTTTGCTCCATCAGGACGTCCTGTTCAAAACCCGCCTGGCGTAACATTTCAGTACGTGCGTGTTCGAAGAAGTTCAAATAATTGGCGTGATAAACCACACCACCCGCATCCGTGTCGGAATAATACACACGTACCGGCCAACGAAAAGTTGGAGTTCCCACAAGCTGTTATCTAATTAATTACGTTGTCTTCTTACTATACCTGAGCCAATCGGCGCTGGGGAGGGGCTAAATTGGCGTATTTCGTCTACATTTTCGACGCTCGGGAACATTCAGATCACATTTTTGACCGGCTTTTCACTGAGCCTTGCCGACGGGCGGTCGAAATCGCTTCACGAAACATTTGGGGAAAAACCTTCCACCTGATCACAAATGCGCCGGGATCGGTCGGTCAAAAGCCGCCAGAAGGAAGGCAAAAATGTCTCGATATTCCGCGATCCGCATCGCCGTCGGTTTTCCGGCGCCATGACCCGCCTTCTTTTCGATCCGAGCGATCACCGGTGCTGCTCCTTGTTGAGCATGTTGCAACGCTGCGGTGAATTTAAAGCTGTGGGATGGCACCACCCGATCGTCATGATCCGCCGTCATCACCATGGTGGCCGGATAGGTTCCAGCCGACAGGTTATGATAGGGTGAATACGCTAACAGATAGGGAAACTGGGCGGGATCATCGGCGCTTCCGTACTCGTTTACCCAGGCCCAGCCTATGGTGAATTTTTGGTAGCGCAGCATATCCAGGACACCCACCGCAGGTAGCACTGCGGCAAACAGATCAGGACGCTGAGTCAGCGCCGCCCCCATCAACAAGCCTCCGTTAGAACGACCATAGGCCCCCAAACGCTCAGGCCGGGTATAACCCTGCTCGATCAGAAACTCTGCCGCGGCAAAGTAATCGTCAAACACATTCTGCTTATGTTCGAGCCGACCGGCATGGTGCCAGGCCTGACCATACTCTCCGCCACCTCGAAGACTGGGCACCGCATAGATCCCGCCCAGATCCATCCAGGCGATGTTGGCGGGCGAGAACCTTGGGGTCATGGCGACTTTAAACCCGCCATAGGCATAAAGCAGGGTTGGATTCATACCATCCTTTACCAGGCCCTTCTTATATGAGATCAGCATGGGGATCCGTGTGCCATCTTGGCTGTGATAGAACACCTGCTCCGAAACATACTCCTCGGGTTCAAACGCCACATCCGGTAAGCGATAGGATTCGAGTGTTTCCTTCGCCAGATCGTAACGATAGATCCCTTCCGGATGGATATAGGAGCTGAAAGAGAAGTAAAAGCGCGTGTCCTGGGCTCGGCCGGTCAATCCCACAAGCCGCCCGGCACCGGGCAGGGGGACACGATGAAGGTGCTCACCATCCAGACTGTAGAGGTTGAGATCAGCCAATACATCCTTGAGTGTCACCACCACCAGATGTTTACCAACCAGCCTCACCTGATCGATCGGATCGGCCCCTTGGGGCAACACTTCCCGCCAGTGCTCCTGCTGCGGACGTTCTGGATCGATGGCGACGACCCGACCCCGTGGAGCCTCATGGTCCGTTTCAAACAACAGCCAATTATCCTGGTTGCCAATAAAAGTAAAAGACGCGATCAGCTCCGGGACCAGGGGCTGCACATCCCCCAGGGGCAAACGCTGATAGAACACCCGGTTGCGTCGGTCCGTTCCTTGTCGAGCCGTGATGATCAGGGCACTGGGTGCATCGGTACGTTTTACGCCAAAACTCCACTCCTTCTGATCCGGTCGATGGTATACCAGACGATCCTGGGACTGGGCGGTGCCCAGAGTGTGGAAATAGAGCTTCTGATGATAATTGACCGCTTCCAGCTTATTGCCGTCCTCAGGTTCGTCGTATCGGGCGTACCAGACACCACTACTGTCTGCCGCCCACTCGGCCCGCGAGAACTTGATCCACTCAAGTGTATCGGGCAGCGCCTGCGCAGTGGCGACATCGAGGAAGTGCCACTCCTGCCAGTCTGAGCCAGAGCGAGAGATCCCATAGGCCAGGAAGCGTCCGTCGGGGCTGACACTGCTCCCGCTCAGGGCCAGGGTGCCATCATCGGATAACCGGTTGGGATCGAGTAACACACGGGGCGCCCCAAGCTCACTGTCTTGGACATAGAGAACGGACTGGCTCTGAAGACCATCATTGGCAAAGTAGAAGATCCGTTCCCCTCGCTGGAATGGCGAGCCGCTCTTCTCATAATCCCACAGCTCCTGGATCCGTTGTCCGATCACTTCCCGGTTTGGAATGGTCGCCAGATAGGCATCACCATATTGCTGCTGTTGCCGGACCCATGCGAGGGTGCGCTCCCCATCCAGTGCCTCCAGATAGCGATAGGGATCGGCAACCGCTTCCCCATGGATCTGCTCCACCCATTCATCCCGTTCACTGTGCGGTGGTGTGAACCTTTGGGACGGGCCTCCCTGGCAGCCGAAGAGTCCCACGAAAACCCAACACACCCACCCCAACGTTCGCTGTTTCATCCCGACTCCGCTCCGATCACCGCCATGGTAACCGTTTGTTTTTTCGGCACTGTACCCGTCGCTTGGGACAAGGATCAAGCAGAGCTGGGTCAGAGGCACGCCAGTTGCCACTTTCCAAACAAGAAAAAGTAACAATACCAACATGCCGCACAACCGTACACGCCTTAGCACTGTGCGAAAAATATAAGCTGAAACATGGATGTGCCGGCATTATGGACTTGTTGGAGCGATTTTTCCGAACAATCTCACCTGAGACAACAACCGCAAGGATTAGTTATTCTAATCCAAATTCGGAATTTTTCTCGGTTGTCTCCGAACCGGCAGATCCCTAAACTGGCGATGTTTTCGGAGATGACCAATCCCTTCGATTGGAGAAATTCCGGCGCGTTGGAAAATTGAGCGCTTCCGACGCGTTCCCTGGTTCTTTGCTTAACTTCCTTCTTAGATTGTCAAAGATTCAATCTGACCCGCTGTTTCAGCGGGTTTTTTTTTGCCTGCCTTCCGGCCTCTGTACGCTCCGCTTTAAGCGAAAGGGCATAAAAAAACGCGCCTTAAAGGCGCGTTTCCTGGGTTTAGCGGAATAGAAACTGATAGGCCAGCAGCAACCCTGCCAGTAAGCAAGCCATCACCACCGGATAAAGCATATAGCCATCCGAGGCTCGCCTGGCTCGGTAAAAACACAGTTTTACCAACAGAAGGTTATAAATCACCAGCATCACGCTGATCATCGCTCCATAAAAGAGGTTAACTCTATCCAGTAGGTACCAGCCTACCGCCAGCAGCAACCAATCAGCCATGATCAGATACAAGAAGAACTTCTGCAGCCAATCTGGTCCATTTCGCTTAAAGTTAGCCATCCTTTAAGATCCCTTCAATCGACCAATCTCATCGAACAACCGCATCAGCTGCTCGGTATCCCGATTATGCCAGCGTACGCCATAAAAACGTAACGCCCCCTGGATCCCCTGTGCCCTCACAACCGAGAAAGGCAAGCGTAATCCATTCAATTCCAGCACCAGGGGAGTCTCCTTGGGCAGCTCGGTGGCGCTGATCAAACCCGCGCCCCCTTTGCTGATGTCTTTGAGCGCCGCCAGCCCCAGCTCCTTGTGACCCCACCAGTGCTTTTTCTCCAACCGGACGGAGACGCCATCACAGGCCGTACGCAAGGACTTGTTAGGGTCCTCCCGCAGGGTGAAACGGGCGTGCTCGCGTCGATTGTCTTCCGTTACTTCCAGTTCCAATTACTCCCCCTGTTGATAACGACTGCGAGGTTGATTTCCCTGGGCGGCCTCGTGTGCCTGGGAAACCTTGCCTCCACTGGAGGTGCCAAAGAGGGAGTGCAGTTCCTCGCTGGCGTCACGGGTCAGGATCATCACCTCGATGCGGCGGTTTGCCGACGAACGGTGGTCTTCATGATCCAGTGGTACCCTATCAGCCATCCCCACGACCTGAATAAACTGATTCAGGCCGACGCCACCGTACTGCAGCGCGCGACGCGCTTCCAATGCCCGGCGGCTCGAAAGCTCCCAGTTGGTATTTTCCGAGCCCCGAAAAGCCGTCGAGTCGGTATGGCCCGACACCATCAGCGGATTCTCCACCTTGGCCAGCAAGGGGGCCAGGGCAAACAGCAGATCCTCAAAATACGGCGTCATCCGGGCGCTGCCTCGAGCAAACATAAACTGCTGAAGGTTATCGCGGATCAAGATCTTAAGACCCTGAGGAACCACCTCGACACTGACGTTCTTGGCCAGATCCGTGCCCAGGATCACCTGCTCCACTTCATGGGCCAGGGCTTCAAGTTGCGCCTGGGTTTCGAAAGCGCCCGGCAACAGGGTATCCATATGATCACCCTGGCCCGATGCCGCTCCCCGCTCTCCCCTGGGAATGTGGTTGACGACAGCTGGTCCGGCACGACCTGAGCCCGTACCTTTTGCCGGGAATACAGGATCCGCCAACATCACAGAGCCTTCGAGATCGATCGCATGGGGACGGTTGCTCTCCATCGAGATCCCATCGGTGCCATCGAGCACCTGCTCACCACTGAGTGCCGACACCATCGCTTCCCGCTCTTCCTGATCGGCGACTTGGGTCAACCAAAGCACGAGAAACAGGGCCATCATCGCCAAGGCGAAGTCAGCAAACGCTACCTTCCACGCCCCGCTGGCTTTGGCCGTCTTCTTGCCTCGGTGCACCTTGACGATGACGGTTTCACCGTTCATTAGCGCTGCTCCTCAGTCAGGAAACGCTCCAGCTCAATAAAGCTCGGCCGGTTCTCTTCCTGGATCATGCGACGGCCGCCATCGAGTGCCAGCAGAGGCTGCTTGCCCGAGACCTGAGCCACCATGATCGCCTTGGCACATTGCAACTGGGCCATCTTCTGGTCCACCTGATGTTCCAGGGCGGCAGAAAGAGGTTCAAGCACACAGTAACAGGCAAAGACCCCCATAAAAGTACCCACCAACGCTGCGGCCACATAGTAACCGATCATGGTCAGTGGCCCGTCGATGGCCCCCATGGTGATGATGATCCCCAAAACCGCCGCCAGAATACCGAAGCCCGGCAGAGCTTCACCGGTACGGTGCAAGGAGTGAGATGGACGCATCCGGTCTTCCTGCAAGCGGTGGATCTCTTCGTCCATCAAATGCTGGAATTCGTGAGGATTGATCTTACCCATCGACTGGAGTCGCAAGTTATCCACCAGGAAGCTCAACAGCAGTGGCTGGCGCAGGACTGCGGGATAGGTCAGAAACAGCGAACTTTCAAAGGGCTTTTCGATGTGATCGTCCAGCACCTTGATGCCACTGTGCTGGATCTGATTCATCAGGCTGTTCATCAATCCAAACAGCTGGGGGTACAGCTCAGGATCTTCTTTTTCATCGCTGATCAGTTCACGCACCTGCCCCAGGGTATCGCGCAGAACCGGTCCTGGGTTGGCCAAAACATGAGCGCCCAAGGCGGCCCCTATCACAATCACCACTTCTGCAGGCTGCCAAAGGGTAAGAAGGTTGCCGTCTGCCAGGGCGAAGCCGCCAAATACCGACAATACCGCCACGACCAGGCCGAGGATCTTAATCATGATGTATCCTTAATTACTCAATTTCCCAGTCTTGGTAGACCGCCTTCAACTGCTTTACTGCCTGCTTATGCAGCTGGCAGATCCGCGACTCGGTCAGTCCCAAGGTCAGGGCAATTTCTTTCAAATTCAATTCGTGTTGGTAGTAGAGGGACAGCACCAGCTGCTCTCGCTTGTTGAGTCGAGCCAGGGCCGAAGCCAGAGTCTTTTGCTGATTGAAGCGGGCGACATCACTGCCTTCATGTTCGAAATTTTGCCCCGCCCCCAGCAGATCATCCAGACTCTGCAGGCTCTCGGCCTGAGAGGCATAGAGCCGCTCTCGATATTGCGTAAGAGACAGGTCCAATGCCGACGCGGTTTCCTGATCCGTTGGCACACGACCCAGTTCCCGCGTCAATTTCCGTACCATGTCATTGAGTTCGTGGGTCTGTTGACGCAGCTGACGAGGCCGCCAATCCTGGCGACGCAGTTCATCCAGGATCGCCCCGCGCACCCGCAAACTGGCAAACGCGATAAAACCGTTGTCCGGCTCACCGGGATAGCGCCGCAAAGAGTCGAGCAGGGCCATTAAACCTATCTGCTCCATGTCCTCAGAGCCCATCACTGCACCACAATGACTGCGCAACTGATTGGCTGCCCGCTTGACCAGGGGAAGGTATTGATTAAGGTAGTGTGCCTCGTCATATTGACGCACCACTTCAGGGGTACCAGACGCCTGGTAGGCCTGCTCAGACTGCAACATCAAATGCTCCTATTGCACCACCAGGCGGGTGAACAGGACCTGGTCCAATTGCACCTTCACCTGATTTCTCGCCAGTGCTTCCACCAAGGCGTCTTTCACTTCCAACTGCAAGCCGTTGAGATCACGCAGTTGACTCAACTCCTCGTAGCTCTTTGCAGAAAACAGGTGCATCAGGGTGTTATTGATCAGCGGCTCAATCTGCTTGATCTGCTCCTCAAACCCTTCGGTGGCGCTTTTCACCGCCAACTCAAGCTGAACATAATGTTGAAACTTCTCGCCCGGGACGCTGATCACGAAACGATCCAGCACATGGAAGCGTGACTCGCCATTAGCCACCACACTGGTGTCACTGCCGGGCCACAGGGGCGCGAACTTTACTCCGCCCCAGAATCCCGCCAGGCAGGCAGCCGTGATAAGGATGCCATTACGGGTCCAGTTGCTGCGATTTTTGCCATTGAATTGCATGTAAAACTCCTGAATTAGGCTTTAGCGTCGATCTCAAGTGACGAAAAGGCGTCCTTGCCATCGGCCTGGACCGGGGCGGCAGAGGCAATGGCCGCAACTCCGGAAGGTTGTTCGTGTGTGTCCTGCTCCGGGGTATCCCCCACATCGACGTTGACGCCGCCACCGTGGGACTGGCCCAATTCATCACGCAGACGATCGGCATTTTGCGCCAGGGCATCCCGAACCTGGGGATTGGCCGCAGACATCTGCACATGCAAACGATCCCCGTCGAGCCGAACATTCAGTTCAATCCTGCCCAGATCCGGTGGGTCGAGACGCAATTCGGCCGTTTTGATCTGTTGGAATGACTGGAAGCGCAACTGATCCTGTAACGGCGCCAGTAGCTCCCTGGCCCACTGCTGGGGTTGGGGCGGCAGGGCCACCGGGCCCCATTGGCTCACGGATCGTGTTGAGGCTGCCTGACCCGCCGACTGGCTGGCCGACAGTGCCGACACCGCCGACGCCCCCTCCGAAGCCCCGGCAACCAACTCCGCCGCCGAGTTCAGGGTCATGACCATGCCCTGAGGCAAGGCCATCGCGCCGCTTCGGCCCGCCAGTTGAGCCGTCATGCCCGCCTTAGGGGTAACAAACTCCTGTTGCTCCATGGTCAATCGGGAGCGCATCTGAAGAGGGGTGTCCAACTGGGCAGAATGAACCCGTGAAGCGCGCCCTTCACGGCTTCGCTCCAGGTCAAACCCTGCCTGACGCCCTTGTTCGGTCCGGCCATGCTCCCTGCCGGGCTCACCCTGACTTGCCAACATCGCCTGGCGCGAAGTAACAGCGGGTTGCTCCCCCTCCTCTTCAACAAGTTCAGAGGGTTGGACAGGCTCGAGCCGCTCGGCCAGTTTGGCCTCCTGGTTACGCTCGGCAAGATGCCGAGCAAAGCCCTCGGGATCCCCCGACAGGATCGATCTCTCACCGTTTTGCCCTTCGTGGCCGGAAAACCCTTCTGGCGCAGCGCGTGGTGCAATAAAACTTGGGATCTGCACGATTATTTCTCTCCGCTCGCCAGGGTGAGCTCATACGCACTGAGCCCCTCCCGGCTTTCCCTAAACTGTGCCAGCTTGAGACTCAGGCTGTCCCTGGCTTGCTCGACCTTTAATTGGGCTTCGGCATGGGTGCGTTGCAGCCGTTGCCGTGCCTTAAGCTCACCATCGTCCTGTGCCGGACCGGCTTGCTGCAGGGCCTGGCGCATGGCCAGGTCCAGCTTGGCCAACCGCTGCCAGTCTTCCGCCGAAGCGGCTTGTTCGATGGCCAGGGCAAATTTATGCCACTGGCGTCGATCAATTGAGGTTTTGCCAGCCATCACGGACATCACTTACTACTTTCACCACGGGCACCAGCAGGCTGGCATCGTTTTTCAGACTGGCCTGAAACAACTGCTGGCTGCAGTAGTCATACAGGCGATGGAGGTTAGTGGCGATCTCACCGCCGCTCTCCAGATCCAGCGCACTGTCAAGGCCATGAACGATGTCGATGCACTTACCGATGCTCTTGCCCTTCTGTTCCATGCGATTGGCGTTGAGGTGTCCCTCCGCCCGGGCCAACTCTTCAAGCAGGCCATTGAGCAGCATGCGCACCAGCTCATGCTGGTTCGCCGCCGCCGCGCGGGCGTTCACATTGGTGTGTTTATAAGCATCAAATGCATTGTTGTCCGTGAGCATGAGTCTCTCGTTAAAACATCAAAAAAAGTAAATTAATAGAAGAACATACTGGATTGCTGCATCTGCAGCGTAAGCTGTTCTACGCGAACGAATTGGGACAGGTAGCGGTTGTAGACCTGCTCCATGCGCATGTCATGCTGAGCCATCTTGTCTTCGACGCGACGGATATTGCTGTCCATGGAGGTTTGACGGCTTTTCAGATAGCCGTTGTCCTCGGTCAGGGAGGACACCGCACCATCCAGGCGTTCAAACAGGCCACCCTCTTCGGTGAAGAAATCCTGAACGGCACTACCATGGGTATCCAGTGCGGTTTCAAGCTTACCGCTGTCGAGCTTCAGCTTGCCGTCGCGGCCGACTTCGATCCCAAGATCGTGCAGTGTCAGCCCAGCAGACGAAGTACCGTACATCTCGCTGCGCAGCTTCTGGGACAGGGCGCGCAGGGCCGGATCGCCGTTGAGGACGCCAACATCTTGGTCGCTTGGTGGCTTAAAGCCCGCATCGTCATCGTCATCGTCATCATCACCGCTGTCGTTATCGTCCAGTTCCACCTCCTTGCCGAAGGTGTAGTGGGCGATCTCGTCGATCATCCGGTTAAAGTCTTTGATGAAGGACTGAACGGAATCGGTGATCCCCTCCTTGTCCTGGCCCACAGTAACGCGCAAGGGTTCGTTGGCCGCGGTGGTCTGCTTCAGCTCAATGGTCAGGCCATCAACCACGTTTTCCAATACATTGGACGAGGAGGTAATGGTGATCGGATTAGTGTCCCCCATCAGCACAATGGCATCCTGGGCCTTGGACAGCTCCTGTACCGCCACAGCGCTGCCATTGGGCTGCTGGAGCTCAATCACGTTATCCGCACCGGTCTCCTCCGAGGTCAGCACCAGGTGCACTTCCCCATCGGTACGCACCAGGCTGGCCTGCACCCCAGGGTTGTCCGCAGAATCGTTAATGGCGTCGCGCAGCGCTTCCATCGAATCGATACCACTCATATCGATGGTCATCGGCTCACCACCGAGCGAAATGGTGTATTCGCCAGTCAGGTTGGCCGGATCAAAATCCTTGGAGGAGAGCGCCACCTGATGGGCCTGGGCCAACTGCTTTACATGAAAGCTGTACTCACCGGACGCCGCGCCGGCACCGGCAGTGATATTGGCGATGCTCTCATCCGAAACGGTCACGCCCATCTTGGAGAAGTCGTCATCGGCAATGTTGCCCATACGACTGCTGAAACTGTTGAGACGTGACTCGACCGCCTTATAGGCATTGAGCTGGGCCTCGTACTGCTTCATCTGAATGCTGTACAGCTGATCTTTGGGCGCACGTTCAGCCTGAATCAGCATGGCCGCCATCTGGGCGGGGTTGATACCGGAACCGATCATAAATACTCCTTAGTGCCCACAACGAGGCAAGAATGATGCCAATAATTTTTCCTTGGTTTATGAGGGCTTAGCATAGGAAAGGGAAACATTTCCTCCCTTAACTTCCGCCATCCTGCATCCGGAGGAAGTGCTTCTTCCGGGTGAAAAACAAGGAATTTCTAACACTCCCAAGGCGTCGTCGGCGAAGGCGAACTTAAGGGCATTGACGTTAGAGGACGCGGCGCGATACCTGTCAGGACGAAAAAAACTCGACCCCCGTAGTGAAAAGGCCAAAAAAGGATGGAGCACCGTCAAGCGAGTGGATTTGAAGGCGGAGTTTCGAGGTTCCCACCGGAGGTCTCAGACACCTCTAAAGGGGCCCTTTACAGGCCCCAGGGGTAACTGAGGGCAATCTGCAGCGACTCGGTCAAGTGTCGAGACAGATCAGAGTGACTGGCTCACTGGCCGTCACGTTAACCTACGGCTAAAGGCCAGCTTCATGTCGATGCCGCAAGGCTGGCCCGGGGGACAGCCTTGCGGCAGATAACGCATATAATGCGGCTATCACCCCTGCGGGACAGTGGCTTGACGTGCACCATACCTTGGCTCCGAGTGCCCCATTTCCTTCCCAAACGGGATTAAGGGCAGCGGGACTCACCAATTAACTTGAAAAATTCCTGTGAAACAAAAAACGGAAAGCCGTGGCTTCCCGTTTATCAATCGACTTGAGGCCCTGCCCCCGGTCAGGGTTGACCAAACAACTCGACCAGTTCGTATTCAAAGTAATCGGCGAGTCCGTTAAAGTCACCGATCGACTGGCACTTCAACATCGCAGGAAAGACCACTTGAGCTTGCTCCAGCTTGAGGCCTGTCAGTTTGGGAAACTGGTCCGCTAACCGAGGCATCAGCTCACCGATCGCGATCCGCCCATCCATAATCTCGCCTTGGCGTAGCATTTTTGCAGCACGCTTCATCTCTTTGATCAAATGTGGGTTGCTCATGCTACCTCCTTCAAACAATCGGTTCCTTTTATTGCTGCACCTATCATGCTCGCATTAACAAAGCGGACCGAACTGGCCCATTCGATATAATCCTCTAGCTCTCGCAGGTACATTGCCATGTTGGACTCGGTAGCTAACCATTCGCCATTGGTTCCTAGTACACGACGATGTGCACCTTTGGCACTGGCACCCAATTCTCCGTCATCATAACCTGTGTGGGTCTGTCCACGAGGATAAGCGAAATCACAGCCATGCAACTCTATTTCAAAAACCCCCATCCTTACAGCCAAATCAACGGCAGTATGGGTCACACTCCCAGCCCCGTAAAGGCGCCCTACCTTTGCTTTGCTTGCCCATTTATCATACATTTTGCCCAATCTGATTGCAGCATATCGCGGCCCTCGCCATTGGTTTAGCACCTCTTTATTGCTATGTGGGAAATAAACAAGGGGTACCTTATCCAAACGTTCTACCTGGAGGTGCTCTGCAGTGATCTTCGCATCAACAGTAACCACATAGTCTGGCTTAATACCTGCGTCTAAGAGTGGCTTAACCGCGGTATCAACAGCGATCAGTATCGCTTGGTCTTGTTGTTCACGGATCCGCTCTATTCCTTCTCCCAATGAAGGACCTGTTGCCAGCACTAGCGCCTTTTTGTGTATACCCTCTCCTTGCTTGGCAAACAGAGTTCGAACATCGCCATCTTGCCTAATCAACTCTAGATTTGACTTGAAGCGGTCACTAACTGCCTTATTACTCACTTGATGCGTTCGATTTAGGAATGCATCATTTAATTCTGTGATTAGTCGGTCTTTAAGACCGGTGCAACTTGGATGGGAAAAACCCAGCTCTACGGGGACAATAGCCAAGGGATCTTTAAGTCGTTCATTTTCACCCATTCGTAGAATCACTCTAGGATCTTCAAGCCAGCTTAGTTGATCTGAATTTGCCAACACAAAGGCAAATAGCGCAGGACATAAAATCACCACGTCCAGAAGCTCTAGAGACTTCCTCTGCAAAAGATAGTTCTGCAGGTCACCCAACCCGGTGCCATAGACATGTGCCTTTTTTGCATCTTTGGGGATTCGGCGTGCCAACAGTGTTGCCTCGGCAACCCGATCATGACGGCTGGTTAACTGGATCCCAGCTACTGAGATGGTAGTTTGCAAACCTTGTACTACAGAAATAGTAGGGCTAGCATCCTCCTGTTGACCTAACAGTTCGGCTACATCCGGCCATCGCTGCTTAATCACATCAAAATTCGTTTTAAACTGGCTGTTCATGATTATTATCCAAGCTAGCTACCCAACAGGGCGAATAATTCAATTTGGCGACAAACAGCCAGCAATTCTTAATCGCTTTTTCGCAGCCCTGGTTTAACTGGTTAAATAAAAAACAAAAAGGGAGCCCGAAGGCTCCCTTTTGTTAGCAAGGCCTGTAAGTCTGAGACTTACAGCAGACCCATTACCAGACCGTTCATCTGGTTGGACTGGGCCAGGATGTTGGTGCCGGCCTGAACCAGCAGCTGGTTCTTGGTCATGTTGGCAGTCTCAATGGCAAAGTCGGTATCCATGATACGACCCTTGGCAGCATCGGTGTTCTCGGAGATGTTGGCCAAGTTGTTGATGGTGTGCTCCAGACGGTTGATGTTGGCACCGAAGGAAGCACGAACACCGTTAACATCATCGGTAATGGTTTCCAAGGCAGTGATCACTGCACGTGCATTAGTGCCAGTTACGCCTGAACCACCGATAGGGGTATTAGCCAGGTTCTGGAAATTGGTGTATGCAGTGCTCAGTTCAGTAGAAACATCTACATTCAGGGTTTCGGAGGCAGATGCACCGATCTGGAAGGTCAGACCACCAGCAGTACCGAACTTACCGCCAGTACCACCAGAGCCCATCAACAGCTTCTCGCCAGCACCGTAAGAGGTCTGCTCGAAAATACGTACAGCTTCGGATTGCAGCTCAGCAAATTCCGCCTGCAAAGCTTCACGCTCTTTCACGCCGTTGGAGTCGTTCGCAGACTGAGTGGCCAGATCCTTCATGCGGTAAGCGATGGAGGACAGCTCGTCCATGGCGCCTTCGGCGGTCTGCATCATGCCGATGGCATCCTGGGAGTTACGCTGGGCAACGGCCATACCGCGAGACTGGGCTTCCAGACGGTTGGCGATCTGCAGGCCAGCAGCGTCGTCGGCAGCAGAGTTGATGCGGAAACCGGTGGACAGACGCTCCATGGCGGTGCCCATGGCGGAGTTGGAACGGTTCAGAGCGTTCTGAGCGACCAGAGAGTTGTAGTTAGTTTGAATAGACAGCATGATGTGACTCCGTGTTTAGATATCATGTGATTGCGTTCACTTTCCTAAAACGACCCCCCCCGGGATTTCTTAAAATCGATCATTAAAAAAATCCCAATTTTTCTTGATTGGTGATTTTCTATTAAATCAGCCACCTATATTGATTACCTCACCATCAATGGGGGGAAACGCAAAGCGCCGCCCTTCGGGGCGGCGCTTTTCTCACACCATGTTCCGACTCATTGCTTAAGCGAATGTTCACCACGGCGAGCCCATTACGCCTTAGCCGTTACGCCTTAGCCTTTATGGCCGGGCAAACTCATCCACATCGATGGCTCGACGGGACAGGGTCAATGCGCTCTGGAGCCGCTCACTGTCATGCTCGGTAAGTACCCCTTCGGCGACGGCCTGGGCCAGCAGAGCCTCATCCATCGGCCCGCTCGCCAGGGTACCGCTGCGCTGGGCCTGCTTCACCGCCTTGGCCGCGCCACGGGCGGCCACATTGGCCAGGAAGGCCTGCTCCACGTTTGCCGGGCCGCTCTGCTCCCCCTCCCTCAGGTGACACAGGTGGGTCAGCCGGTTACGAGCACAGCCGGGTTGGCCGATGGCCTGAGCCACTGCCTTGGCCTGCTCGTCACTGGGGCCATGGAAATGATTACCCAGAGGCTTCACCAGCAGACGGGCCAACCAGGCGACGGGGCGATTGGGGAAGTTGCGCAGCGCAGCGCTCAGTGCCCTGCTCGCCTCGGCCAGGCACTGGGCCATGGCGTAATCAACAAAGGGCAGATCCCCCTGCTGTCGGCCATCCATCTCATAGTTGCGCAGGACCGCCGAGCCCAGGTAGAGCTGGCTGAGCACGTCACCCAGCCGAGCCGAGATCATCTCCCGGCGTTTCAGATCGCCACCCAGGACCAGCATCGACAGATCCGAAACGATCGCCAGGTTCGCGGCAAAGCGCGAGAGGTGCTGATAGTGCCGTGCCGTGGGGCCCGCTACCGGCTTCTCGGCAAAGCGGGAGCCGGTCAGGCCATGGGCCAGCGAAACCAGGGCGTTGCGGCTGGCAAAGCCCAGGTGGGACATCAACAGGCTGTCGAAACGGGTAAGTCCGCGATCCGTGTCCACATCGGCCACAGCCTCCATCTCCGCCAATACATAGGGGTGACACCGGGTCGCCCCCTGGCCGAAGATCATCAGGTTGCGGGTCAGGATATTGGCCCCCTCCACCGTGATGGAGATGGGACTGGCGATGTAGGCATGGCCCAGGTAGTTGTTGGGCCCAAGCTGGATCCCCTTGCCCGCCTGGATGTCCATGGCATCGTTGATCACCTTTCGCCCCAGCTCCGTCATATGGTACTTGGCAATGGCGGTCACCACCGAGGGCTTCTGATTGCTGTCGATGGCGGTCAGGGTCAGCTTGCGCGCGGCTTCGAGAATATAGGTGTTGCCGGCGATCCGAGCCAACGCCTCCTGAACCCCTTCGAACTCCCCGATATTCACGCCAAACTGACTGCGTACTCCGCAATAGGCACTGGTGGTGCGGGTCGCCATATGACCGGTGGCCGTCGCCAGGGCAGGCAGAGAGATCCCCCGTCCCGCCGACAGGCACTCCACCAGCATGCGCCAGCCCTTACCCGCGTAATCGGCCCCGCCGATCAGCCAGTCCAGTGGAATAAAGACATCGGTTCCCCGGGTCGTGCCATTCATAAAGGCCAGCCCCAGGGGGTCGTGGCGTTGGCCGGTTTCAACCCCGGGATGGGAGGTGGGGATCAGGGCACAGCTGATCCCTATCTCCGGCTCATTGCCCAGCAGAGCATCGGGATCTTTCAGTTTAAAGGCCAGGCCCAGCACGGTGGCGACCGGCGCCAGGGTGATGTAACGCTTGTCCCAGGTCAGACGAACCCCTAACACCTCTTCGCCATCAAATTCGCCCCGGCAAACGATCCCCACATCCGGGATCGCCCCGGCATCCGAGCCCGCAGTGGGGCCGGTCAAGGCAAAACAGGGGATCTCAGAGCCATCGGCCAGGGCAGGTAACCAGCGCTCTTTCTGTGCTTCGGTGCCATAGTGGGCCAGCAGTTCGCCGGGCCCCAGGGAGTTGGGGACCATAACGGTAACCGCCACGCTGATGGAGCGGGTGGCGATCCGCGAAACAATGGTGGAGTTGGCATAGGCGGAGAACGCCAGGCCGCCATAACTCTTGGGGATGATCAGGGCAAGAAACTTCTCTTTGCGTAGATAATCCCAAACGGCCTGGGGCAGATCCCCCTCCTGCATGATGGCGTAATCGTCGATCATGCCAAGGAGGGTTTCCAACTGATTGTCGATAAAGGCCTGCTCGTCGTCCGTCAGACGGTTAGCGGGATAACTGTGCAACTGGTTCCAGTCCGGAGAGCCACGAAACAATTCGCCATCCCACCAGACATTGCCCGCCTCCATCGCTTCTCGCTCGGTCTGGGACAAGGGGGGCAGCACCCGCTGCATAAACTGGAACGCCGGCCGGGTGATCAGCTGACGCCGTATGTTTTTAACGGTAAAGATCACCACCAGGGCGATCACCAAGAGAAACAGCAAGGTCATGGGATATCCTTATTCAGTACCGGTAGGAAGTTCGGACACCGGGGCCGCCACACCCGCGGCCACATAGGGGATCATGCGGCGAAGTACGGACTCAATGTCATTGGGTTGGGCAAAATCTGCCGTGGCGATGTCCACCAGGGCATCATAGGAGCTCACGGTGAACACCAGGCTCCCCAAGGTATAGTGCATTCGCCAGAACACTTCGACAGGTGTCAGGTGCGGGGCACTTCGGCGAACGTGCTCGGTGATCTGTGCCATAACATCGCCATGATGCGTGGTTACAAACCAGCGCAAGTGTCCCTGGCTTTCGATATAACCTCGTCCCAGGAGTTGAAGGAACAGCGCCGTGCCATTAGCCCGGATGGCGTTAACCGCCATCAGCGGTGTCACCATGGCCTCGAAAACCTCCTGCAGGGTGAGATCCTGGCGCTCCTCCAAAGGTTGAAGTGCCTGGCCAAGCGCCGGCATAAAGTGGTCCAAGTAGCGGGCCAGCACCGCCTGGATCAACTCCTTCTTGGAGCCAAAGTGGTAATTGACCGACGCGAGGTTCACCTCCGCCTTGGTGGTGATCAGCCGTAATGAGGTTTCCGCAAAGCCCCGTTCGGCAAACAGGCGCTCCGCCGCATTTAAGATCCGTTCCTTGGTGCCAACTCTATTCGCCATGAGTTCCTGCCGCAGCAAAATCAAACGTTTGTTTAAAATAAAGCCAGGTCACACTTTTGTCAAAACACGTATCAAACTGCAACTTGTCCTCCCCGGCACGGACGAGAATTTTTTTTTGCCCGACACCCCCATTAATTGTGATCTTGACCTATCAATAAGGTAAGAGAGTGTTCGCCACTCCCCTCTCCCTGGACCCGATGGAACCCAATCTGTCTATTCCCATCGGGTCTTTTTTATTTAAATCATTACCTTCCCTTTCAAACACCAAGCCAGTAACGTTCCGATAACACCATCAATCACTGACATACGACGATGCGACCTCAGCCTGGGCCATTCCTGTTGCTCACCTGCGCAGCCCTCCTTGGTGCCTGCAGCGACACAACGACTGAAGCTTCCGATGTAAACAGATTCCTACTCAAAGCCGAACAGACGCTTTCAGACCTGTCGAGGCACAGCGCACAAGCCCATTGGCGCTACGCCAACCATATGACCGACGACACTGCGGCACTGGCTGCCGAGCAGTCCGTTCGGCTGCGTGTGCAAGCGGTGGAGTACGCACTGCAGGCGGCCGAGTTCGATGGTGATAATTTGACCATGACGCAGCGAAGGAAACTGGAGCTGTTGCAAACCTTCCAGACCTTGCCTCTCCCCCCCGAGCCCCACAAAAGACAGCGCCTGATCCAGGCCAGCATCGAGCTTGAGGCTCTGTACGGCCAGGGCAAACTCTGCCAGGACGATCTGCCCTGCCCCGACCCGTCGCAGCTCTCCTCGGTCATGGCAAATTCTCGAGATCCCCAGCAACTGGCGGCGGCCTGGATCACCTGGCATGATCTGGCCAGCCCCATGCGATCCCCTTTCAGTGAGCAGGTAACGCTCGCCAACGAAGGCGCCCGGGTATTGGGCTATCAAGATCTCGGAGAGTTGTGGCGCAGCCAATACGAACTGCCTGCTGCTGACTTTGCCAAAATGCTCGAACGCCTCTGGCTTGAGATCAGCCCCCTGTACGAGGCATTGCATTGCTATGTGCGGGGCTCTTTGGCCGATACCTATGGTGAGGCGCTCATCTCCCAGGCGCACCCCATCCCGGCCCATCTGCTGGGGGACCTATGGGGCCAGAACTGGAGTAAGATCTTCGCACTGATCACCCCGGATCATCTCCCCGGACCCAGCTTCGATCTTACCACCTTGCTGAACCAGGCCGGCTATGATGAACGCCAGATGGTGAAACAGGCGGAACATCTCTTTACTTCAATGGGCTTTGCCCCTCTGCCTGAGACGTTCTGGCAACACTCCCTATTTGTCCAACCCCGGGACAAGAACGCGTTGTGCCACGCTTCTGCCTGGGATCTGGATCACCAGGGCGATGTTCGCCTTAAGATGTGCATCCGTCGAAACGGTGAGGACTTCAAGGTCGTCCATCACGAACTGGGCCATAACATCTACCAAAGAGCCTATAAAGATCAGCCATTTCTCTTCAAAGAGGGAGCCAATCCAGCGTTCCATGAAGCGATCGGGGATGTCATCGCCCTATCCCTCACCCCAAAGTACCTGCAGGAGATCGGTTTACTTGAACAGACACCACCGCCCGGCAGTGATATCAGTTTGCTGCTGCGCCAGGCACTGGATAAGGTAGCATTTTTGCCCTTTGCCCTGATGGTGGATCAATGGCGCTGGCAGGTGTTCTCCGGAGCTATCAACGAAGACAACTACAACCAGGCCTGGTGGGAACTGCGGCTGAAATACCAAGGGATCGCCCCACCACAGATCCGCAGTGAGGCCAACTTTGATCCGGGCAGTAAATACCATGTGGCGGCAAACGTGCCCTACAGCCGCTATTTCCTGGCCCACCTGCTTCAGTTCCAACTGTACCAAGCGCTGTGCGATACGGCGGGCCATACGGGCCCCATTCACACCTGCTCCCTGTATGGCAGTGAAGCCGCCGGCGAACAGCTAAAGCGACTGCTAGAGATGGGCCGTAGCCAACCCTGGCCCCAGGCCCTGGCGCAGATCACTGGCACATCGGAGATCAACGGTCTGCCACTGCTCGATTACTTCTCACCGCTGCATGACTGGCTCAACCGCCAAAATGCCTGGGCAGGTCGCCAGTGTGGCTGGTGATCAGGGATCAAAACATCGAAACTCGTGCCCTTCTCCACTTGTCCTCATCCCTCAAGACCGGGACTCTCATAGAGCGACCGCTCGACGCAGGATAGGCCATGTCCAAGCCCAAGGGGTATCCATGGTCTGGGCTTGCCTGTCATCTTGACGCGCCCATGCCAGGATCGAGACGAGCCATATCGAATAGACTCTCGCTGACCGTTACGACTTCACGCCGTCATTGAACAAATTTTAGCCTTGAACGGCTGTACCCATCCTATCCTTCCGGTATAATCCGCCAACTTTGCAAAACCCCTGTTGTTAGTAGCCAATAGCGAGACCCTCGGACGCCTATGACCGTAAACACTTTCGATCCCAATGACAGCCGCCCTGTGGCGGAGCAGCCCAACACCACCCACGCCACCAAAGTGGCCCCAAGCATGGGTGACGGCGCCAAAGGAACCGGCACACGTATCGGCTTCATCAGCCTTGGCTGCCCGAAAAACCTGGTGGACTCGGAGCGGATCCTGACTCAATTGCGGATCGAGGGCTATGACATCGTCAACACCTACGAAGGTGCCGATCTGGTGATCGTCAATACCTGTGGCTTTATCGACTCCGCCGTACAGGAGTCCCTGGACACCATTGGTGAAGCCCTCAAAGAGAACGGCAAGGTGCTGGTCACCGGCTGCCTGGGTGCCAAGGACGATGAGATCCGCCAGATCCACCCCAAGGTGCTGGGCATTACCGGCCCACACGCCTACGAAGTGGTACTGGAGCAAGTGCACGCTCACTTGCCTAAGCCACAACACGATCCCATGACCAGCCTGATCCCGGATCACGGCGTTAAGCTGACCCCACGTCACTACGCCTACCTGAAGATCTCCGAGGGCTGTAACCACAAGTGCACCTTCTGCATCATCCCCTCCATGCGCGGTGACCTCGACAGTCGCCCCATCGGCAACGTGCTCGATGAAGCCAAACGCCTCAAAGCAGCTGGGGTCAAAGAGTTGCTGGTGATCAGCCAGGACACCGGCGCCTACGGGGCCGACGTCAAGCACCGCACCGGCTTCTGGAATGGCATGCCGGTAAAAACCGCCATGCTGGATCTGTGCAAGAAGCTGGCCGAATTTGGGATCTGGGTACGCCTGCACTACGTCTACCCCTACCCGAACGTGGCAGACGTCATGCCGCTGATGGCCGAGGGCAAGATCCTGCCCTACCTGGACATCCCCTTCCAGCACGCCAGCCCGCGGGTGCTCAAGGCGATGAAGCGCCCGGGGAACGCCGAGCGTACCCTGGAGCAGATCAAAGCCTGGCGCGAGCAGTGTCCGGATCTGGTGATCCGCTCCACCTTTATTGTCGGCTTCCCAGGCGAAACCGAAGAGGACTTCGAGTTGTTGCTCGACTGGTTGGCGGAAGCCCGACTGGATCGTGTCGGCTGCTTTAAATACAGCCCGGTGGAGGGTGCCACCGCCAACGCCATCGAAGAGCAGATCCCGGAAGAGGTAAAAGAGGAGCGCTACCAGCGCTTTATGGCCCTGCAGGCACAGATCAGCCGGGAAAAGCTGGCGGATCGCGTAGGCCAGGAGATGCTGGTGATGGTCGATGAGATCGGTGAAGATGGCGCCATCGGCCGCAGCTACGCAGACGCCCCAGAGATTGATGGCCGCGTGATCATCGGCGGTGAATACGATCTGAATCCGGGCGATATGGTCTGGGTCAGCATTGAGTTCTCAGACGATCATGATCTCTTTGGCACTCTGGTTGACGACGAGGAGTGATCCGCTTCCCATCACAAAAAGGCCGCAATCCGGCCTTTTTTTTGCCCGCAGGCACACCAGACACAGAACAATCAACCAAGGCGCAACGCCCCCACCAACGCAATCACAACAGCCATGACACATTTGGCAGTTTATTCTTGAGTTTCCCTGCCTCGCCTCTAAAATCATCGCCTCTCAGTGTTGATAGAAAAATAAAAAAGATCGGCACATTTCTCACAACTGGAAGTTACGCATGAGCTCAAACACCCTTGAGACTGGCCAAGGCGCCAGCATGGAACAAAACGGCGCGTTTCGTCGTTTTTTGGATGTCGTGGAACGCTTGGGCAACCTGCTGCCGCACCCAATCACCCTGTTCGCCATTTTCTGCGCCGCCATCATCCTGATCTCCGGCATTGCCGGTTACTTCGGCTTGGAAGTGGCTGACCCTCGTCCAGAGGGTGCTGCAGGCCGCGCGGCCGACGGCACCATCAAGGTCTTCAGCCTGCTCAGTGCCGAAGGCCTGCGCATGATGGTGTCCAATATGGTCACCAACTTTACCGGTTTCGCCCCTCTGGGGACCGTACTGGTCGCCCTGCTGGGTGTCGGTGTGGCCGAGCGTGCCGGCATGATCTCCGCCGCCCTGCGCGGCCTGGTCATGGGCGCTTCTCCCCGCCTGGTAACCTTTATCGTGGTGTTCGCCGGGATCATCTCCAACACCGCTTCCGAGTTGGGCTACGTCGTCCTGGTGCCTCTGGCCGCCATGACCTTCCACTCTCTGGGGCGTCACCCACTGGCGGGTCTGGCTGCAGCCTTTGCCGGCGTGTCAGGGGGTTACTCCGCCAACCTGCTGCTGGGTACGGTGGATCCACTTCTGTCCGGGATCACCGAAACCGCCGCCCACATCATCGATCCGACTTACACCGTCGGCCCGGAAGCCAACTGGTTCTTCATGATCGTGTCCACCTTCGTGGTCTCCGGCCTGGCCATGTTTGTCACCGAGAAGATCGTCGAGCCGAAACTGGGCAAGTACAACCCAAGTGACGCGGCAGACGACGTCGAACATGACGAAATGAAGGGGCTGAGTGCCGAAGAGAAGCGCGGCTTGAAAGCCGCCGGTCTGACGATCCTGGGTCTGTCTGTACTGCTGGCCCTGACCGTTGTTCCTGAGTGGGGTCCACTGCGTCACCCGGACACCGGGCTGGTGGCGGGCTCCCCGTTCCTGCGCGGGATCGTTGCCTTCATCTTCTTCTTCTTCGCCATCCCCGGCATGGTTTACGGTAAAGTCGTCGGCACCATCAAGACCGATCGTGATGTGATCGACGCCATGAGCCACGCCATGTCCACCATGGGCATGTATATCGTCCTGGTGTTCTTCGCCTCCCAGTTTGTGGCCTACTTCTCCTGGACCAACCTGGGTGCGATCACTGCCGTTGGTGGCGCAGGCTTCCTTAACAGCATCGGCCTGGACGGTCCCCTGCTGTTTATCTGCTTTATCATCGTCTGTGCCTTCATCAACCTGATGGTAGGCTCCGCCTCGGCGCAGTGGGCAGTGACCGCCCCGATCTTCGTGCCGATGCTGATGCTGGTAGGCTACGCCCCGGAAACCATTCAGGCGGCTTACCGCATCGGCGATTCCGTCACCAACATCATCACGCCGATGATGAGCTACTTTGGCCTGATCCTGGCCGTTGCGACCCGCTACAAGAAAGATCTGGGGATCGGTACTCTGGTCGCCACCATGCTGCCTTACTCCCTGGTGCTGTTCGTCGGCTGGACCTTGCTGTTCGTAGTGTACGTGTTTGTTCTGGGCCTACCGGTTGGCCCTGGCAGCCCAACCTACTGGACCGCAGGCTAACCACCCGCATGCACTGACAAGAAAGGCCCGCTCATTCGAGCGGGCCTTTTTCTTGGCTGTGTCTTAACTCGCTGTTGAAACTCCAAGTGGACATAAATACAAGAAAAACTTTGTGCCCCACCCTGTATCATCGCCGACTTCGAGGACGATGCCTGAGGGATAATCACTCGCAGTGCGAAGACTCAATAAGTTTAAAAGCAAAAGAAATCCATGTCTGGCATCGCCCCCTATTCAAGTTTGGCGAGGCAAACGGGGAGTCAGAGCGGGGCGCGCAGCCGGAACGAGTCCCCTTGCTCTTACTCGCAGAGATGGCTGTCGCCGACGCGACAAGGATACTGGTGGCTAAGTCTATGAACCGCAGAAGGTCGTGCAGTGCAACCCTTAACTAGGACACAGCCTTTTTCTTTATCGGCCTATGGGGGAAAACCCGGATCCAGGGAAAGAGCCTTGCTCATCAGCAAGGCTCTGGGTGCCATAGGAGATGGGGGAGGAACCTGAATGCTAAACCGGATCAGGAAGCGCTCTGTCAGGATCACCCTAGCACCTCATTCGCAACTCTGAGATCGGCTCCCGTTGAACGGGTAGCGGTGAAGCAGCAATGGTGTTGAACCCTCAGGCCCCCAGCCCTATGACTCCATGGCTGCAACCTTGGGAGCCCTCACCGTTTGTCGAATGCCGCACAACTCTAAACGATGATTTAGATCCTGGTACCGACTAAATAGAGGACGCTGTGCTCACAGAGTAATGAAAAAAGGGGGGAGCGTTAAGCCATAACGGGTCCCTGTTCCCTAGCGTTTCTGGTGACGCTCGCGGTTTTCCAGCTTCTGCTGAGGACTTTTCCGCATCAGCACATACACAGCGCCGGTTCCGCCGTGCTGACGCATCGCGGTATGGTACGCCAGGACTTCCGGCACACAGGGCAGCCACTTCGCCAGATAGCTTTTGAGTACGGCCCGGAAAGGCTTGGAATTGAGCCCCTTGCCGTGCAAGATCAAGGCACAGCGGATATCGGCACGCTGGCAATCCGCCATAAACTGCAGCAACGCCTGACGGGCCTGCTCTACCGTGTGCCCATGCAGATCCAAACGCGCCTCAAGTTCATATTTACCCAATCTCAAATTCTTGTAGACCCCGTGTTGCATCCCGCCTCGGGTCCAGCCAATCACATCATCCGGCTCTACGGGATCGACGGCTTCCAGGGTCAACCCATCCTCGCGGGTCTGCGCTTCGGCCTCAGCCGCCTGCCGCCGGGCCAATTGAGCTGCCGTGGCTTGCTGACGCTCAAGGCTGACGACTCGATCTCCCTTGCTTAACGGCACCACATCGGCCATTTCACTCAAAAACAGATCCTGTTCGCCCTTATCCACACTTTGCCTCGTCTTACTGTGTATCACGGCACTCATTATACCCATCACAATGACAGGCCGCTGAGACCGCTCACAAATTGTAAAGCTTTCCCCCTTTACACCGTCGCCCAACACGTCATCCTTGGAAACAGTCAGCCCAATTGAGGTTTCAACATTGCGTTTCCATTTTTGGGGCTATGCCCTGGCGTGTTTGATGTGTAGCACGGCCGCTGCCAATGAGCTCGGTCGCTCTCTGGATCCTATCTATGACCTGTTTGGCCAAGCCTATCAGAGTCTGGATGCGGCCCCCCTGGTCGCTCGCTACAGTGAAGATGCCTGTATGATGGGGGTCTCCGAGCGGGATGGCTTCTTTACCGGCCGAACCAAGATCCAAAAAGCCTACCAGGGCTGGTTCGATAAGATCCGCAACCGAGAAGGGCAGATCGACATTCGCTTTCGCGTGGTAAGCCGACACCGACATGACAGGATCGTCACCGACGCAGGCTACTACCTGATCCGCTATCAGGCGGGCCCTCAAAAAGGCCATTCAGTCTCCCAGTTTGCCGGAAAGTTCATCATGAACTTCCACCAAAACAGCGATGACCAATGGCTGATCAGCGTCGACTCTGCGACACGGGTCAATGCAGATCTCTTTTATCAGGCCCAACAGCAAGACGGCCTGTACTTTGATGCACCGTTCGAGATAATGGCCGCAAATCCAGAATCCAATTCGACACCATGAACGACTGCCCTTGCGGCAGCAGTGCCCCCTACTCGGACTGCTGCCAACCCTTGCATCAGAAGATCCAACACGCCCAATCTCCAGAGCAACTGATGCGTTCCCGCTACTGCGCCTTTGTCATGGCTCAGGCTCAGTATCTGTGGGATACCCACCATCCAGAGTTTCGTGACGATCTTACGGTCGGTGCGTTAGCCGTGGCGGCACGTGAGGCCCAGTGGCAGCATCTGGAACTGCTGACCTGCCCCACCCCAGAGGAAAATGTTGGCTATGTGGAATTCAAGGCATGGTACCGGCAAGAAGGCATACTGGAAGTGCTGCATGAGCGCTCGCGCTTCATCCGCCAAGATGGGCAGTGGTTCTACTGCGACGGCGAATTTTCCCCCAAGCGCAGTGCCCCTGGGCGCAATGCCCCATGCCCCTGTGGTTCAGGCAAGAAATTCAAGCGATGTTGTGGTTAAAGTCGGAGTTTTGAGACAGCATTAGCGCTTCAATCCGGCTCGGGACCACGGCTTCACTGAATAAAAAGCCTTGGGCCTGATCACACAGATGACGACTTAAAAATGCCTTTTGGTATTCATTTTCAACCCCCTCTGCGGTGATCGCCAGACCCAGGGCCTTCCCCATCGCTATGATCGCCGGGACAATCTGCCGGCTTTGACTCGATCGTTCCAGATCGGCCACAAAGGAACGGTCGATCTTCAGTTTTTGTACCGGCAACTGCTTCAAGTAAGCCATTGAGCTGTAGCCGGTACCAAAATCATCGATCGCCAGTACGATCCCCAGTTCACCCAGCTGATCGCACAATTGGGTCACCTTTCCAACGTCCTCAAGCAAGCTGGTTTCAGTGATCTCAAGCACCAGACTGCCGGGCCGGATCCGGTACCGATTCAACTGAGCCCAGCAGATATCAAACAACTCTCCCGCCAAGAGTTGCTTAACCGAGACATTGACGTGCATCTGAAAAGTCGGCCATAGCTTCTGCCAAAGGTGTAACTGATACAGTGCCGTCTGCAACACCCATCGGCCTATCGACTCAATCTGACCATTTCGCTCAGCCAGTTCGATAAAACGTCCGGGGTACATTACCCCCTGCTTAGGATGCTTCCAACGCAGCAAGGCTTCCACTCCGCTGATCCTATTGCTGCGGAGATCGATCAAAGGTTGATAGTGCACCTCAAATTGACGTCGAGTCAGCGCCTGCTCCAGGTCGCTTTCTATCCGCATCCGCTCTCGATAGGTTTCCAGCAACTGGGGGTCGAAGGCCCGAAAGCCTAAGCCTCTTTTCGCCTGAGCCATAGCCAGATCCAGCGCAACCAGGGGGCTGATCCCTCCCCTATCCAACTGCATATCCAGGGATGCCAAGATCACCGAAACCATCAGACGCCCACCTGCGAAGCCCATGCTCCCCTGCAGACGTTTGCTAAGCTCCCTGGCCAACCTCTCCTGCTCGATCGCCACCGGGCGCTCAAACGCAACAATAAATTCATCGGCGCCAATGCGATAGAGTTTGGCGGCATCCAAAACCTCGGCTGCACCGTTCAAGCGCCTGGCGATCTCCTGCAACACCAAGTCGCCAACTTTTTCACCATGAAAATCATTGATGGAACTGAAATCGACCAGATCGATAAGAAACAGCAAAGCCGGTGGATGATTAACCAGCGCTTGCTGAAACCGAAACCGATTTAACAACCCCGTCAATTGGCAATGCCAGGCCATCTGCTCCAACTTCTGCCGCTGTGCCTTTTCCTGAGTAATATCTTCCGAGACCATAACCAAGTACTGCTCGCCCGGCTCGGTATGGATCAAGTTCACCCGAAACCGGATCCAGAGTGAGCGTCCATCCGAACCGCTTAACTCAATCTCACCCTGCTCAGCTTTGCCGCTCAGCACAGACTGAAGCCACCGTTCAGATTGCTCAGGATGGTTCTCGAACGCTTTCAGAGTACGAACATTCTTCCCGAGCAGATCCTGCTGCTCACTGGCACCTATGTATGCTTGGTTCGCATAAACGATCTCTAGACTTGCCGCATCGGCGATCACCGTTCTCTGGCTGGATTGCTCAATGGCATACCGAAACAGATCCAACCAACTCTGTTTTTCCGCTCCCTGCCTGTCAGCCAACCACAGCGTAAGCAGATGTCCTATCTGTTGCAGCCAATGTGCATCCCGCTCACGCCAACGTTTCGGCTCCAGGGCTTCCACACAGAAGATCCCACACAACGCCCCATTCACGTGCAGCGCAACATCCATCATGGAGTGGATCCCATGGGGAATAAGATAGTTAGGGTTCATTGCCGCAGTGGCAGGGTGTAAGCGCGCCGAGTCGGCCTTAAGCAGTGCGTGCTCGTGGAGATAATCGAAGTAATGAGGAAAATCATCGTAATGCAACAAGCCATCCTGAATTGGCGACCCGCCGCATTGATATCGAACCACCGGACTGAGCACCCGATGCTCATTTTGAAACAGCCAGACCGAACTTGTCGCTACCTGTAGCTGCTCACAGACCAACTCCGTTGCGGCGCTGGCCAATGTGGCAAAATCCGTTTTTCCTGAATCGGCTAGCTTCTGTAACTTGGCTAGCGCTTTGGTGCGTCCCTGCTCCATGCATCGCTGTCCGGTTCTTAAAACCAACAAGGCTTACACTAACGTGTAAGCCTTGTTCATTCAACAGCTTGCACTAAAGCATTAACGCTTTAGACGATCGTCATTTCAAACAGTAAACGTTCTGCAGCACAGGAGAAGGTCAAGGTACCCTCCAACTGACTGTCATCCGCCTTCCATTTGGAATCAATAATCACATCATTGAACCGAGCCTTGGCCTTCTGTGCAAGCGCATCAAATGCCGCTTGGGCCTCACTCTCACTGGGCGCAGAGACCGGCACAGTCAGCACAGTATCCTCTTCCGCGATGACGGCCCCAACATCCATAAAAGAACCACAACACTCAGTGACCAGATCCTGCGTTTTATTTTCCATCTCGACCTCAATTCAAACAGCATAAAAGCACCTCGTGATTATAGGCACTATGACACGCTGAACCGTGGATCAGATCACACCAAAGAAGCCCTACTGGCAGGAAAAACAGACGGCATCAATTCACAAAATCGATTAGGCGGTCAGATTTAGGGCACTGCTCTGCAGTCGTTGCTGAGCAATAAGATCCGCGAGATCTGTCTCTGGCGGCAAGGTCGGGCGAGAAAGGGGCTTGGCTGCGCATCGTCGGTTCAACCATGGCTCAGCATTATTCAATGCTTGTTGAAGGCCATAAGGATTTTTCCCCCTGATCTCCATGGCTTGAGGCACTAAACAGTCCTGTAGACGACTCTGGACCAAGCCTCCTTGGTGAAAAGCACGGGCCGAATCAATAGAAGGTTGTGCCTCATGATACTCTTGTGACAGCGGTGCCTCCGCACCTAACTCAAACTTATCGCGCAATGGCAAGGGCTTACCATCGGCATCACGCTCGAGCTGAAATTGACCGTGATAGCGTACGTCCTGGACCATCATCGACAACAACAGGCCAAAGTCACCCCGACGCTCCTGTTGGACCGCCTGACTCAGGGCATCACCCAATTGTAATTCGTTGACTAAAATGGCATCAGCCCGCATGGAAAACATCCAAAAATCATAAGTTCACACGTTTTATCGCCCTAACCATTCAAAACTTTAGAAAAAAATCGCGCACCAGGGTTTACAGACATAAATTGGCTGATACTATACGCCCCGCACATGTGGAGGGGTTCCCGAGTGGCCAAAGGGAACAGATTGTAAATCTGTCGGCACTGCCTTCGATGGTTCGAATCCATCTCCCTCCACCATATTTCTTCGACACGCCCAGGCGGATCGAAACACAAGTTAAGCAACACCCCGTGGAGGGGTTCCCGAGTGGCCAAAGGGAACAGATTGTAAATCTGTCG
>NZ_JBXVVJ010000015.1:33530-35967 GCF_057219095.1 Ferrimonas sp. YIN67 | reverse complement strand
CAGGTAAAGCGTCGTCATCGAGTGCCGGTCAGGCGGTCAGCAGCAGCCCCGCCGCACCAGGTAAAGCGTCGTCATCGAGTGCCGGTCAGGCGGTCAGTAGCAGCCCCGCCGCACCAGGTAAAGCGTCGTCATCGAGTGCCGGGCAGGCGGTCAGCAGCAGCCCCGCCGTACCAGGTAAAGCGTCGTCATCGAGTGCCGGTCAGGCGGTCAGCAGCAGCCCCGCCGCACCAGGTAAAGCGTCGTCATCGAGTGCCGGTCAGGCGGTCAGCAGCAGCCCCGCCGCACCAGGTAAAGCGTCGTCACCCAATCTGGAGCCTGGCAATGTTCAGAGTGAACCAGATAAAGCGTCGGCTCAAAGCATTGAGCAGCCAGCTAAGAATCTTACACCCAGTGCGACGGCTGCGATGCGGCGACAAGAAGAAGATCGCGAGCTGGGAATGACAGAGAATGAAAACGAAGCCAATGGGGATGATGAAAAGGCAAAGGCACGGCGAGCCGCGATCATTAACCAAATACGCCGTAAAAAAAGGAGTGACGAGCAATGACAGTAAAAAATGCAGGAACGCGGCGCGTTGGGGGGCATGGGGCGATTGGAGCGTACTTTATTAAACTGGCACAGTTCGGCGGTGCAGGTTGGTTATTGGCGTTGTTCTTTTTAATCTGCTTGATTTTTACATCGTGGTATCACTCAATAAAGCCGACTGAAATCATGGTGGTTGATCAGCAAGGCAACTTTCTTGGATATGTTAACTTTCGAGATCCATTGGCAAGGACAGAGCAAGAGTTGATTGGAGCCGTTAAACGGTTCGGGAATTGCTATTGGTCGCTTAACTCTGCGACGATTCGGGATGATGTGGCGTGCGTTTTGTCAATGATGGACACTAAGCCGATGAGTGGGGTTGATTATTCACTGCGAGATTCACACATGGAATCTTTGCGTGCCAGTAATTTCATTAGCACAGTGGAAAACGCCCAAAATAAAACCTCGGTGAGTTTTGTGGATGATGAAATAGAAATATTAGAAACCAAAACGGTCCATGATGGAAATGGTGAGCAGTTTGTGGCTGTTAGGGCTGTTCTAGCGGGAGAGATTGAGGCGTTAGGAACTCGCAAGAAAATAAAAGAATTTCGTCAAGAAATAACGTTAAGGCTTGTTCCTAGAACCGATTTTGCCAGTACGGGGGTGCTTGTCCATGCGTTGCGGGATATTTAAAGTAATTGCGGTGATGTTGCTATTGGTGCAGTCAGCGATTGCCGCCCCGATCACCCAGTCCTGGGAGTTGGGGCAGGATACACGAAAGGTGTTGCATTTGGTGCCTGATCTCGGGGTGAGGCTGATCTTTCCTTTTCAATTGACCGATCCCAACTTTGAGCCAAGTTTGTCGCTAACCATGACAAACCCGGTTTATTACACGGTGCCCGCAATTTCTGGTGTGGTGGATGCCTCTATTTTGCAAAATCAATTGACGATCATGGTAAAGCGAGAGGTATTAGAGTCAGCCATTGATCGCACTTCTGGCCGTTTGATGAATCCATTTTTAGGGTATTTGTATGTGAGTGTGGGCGGTTTCAACTTAACACTAGAGTTACGCTCAACCTTGGATCGGTCCTTAAGCTTCGCCAATGTCGTATTTCAGATCTCGGAAGAAGAACGAGGCTACTTGATCGGGGAAAGTGTAAAGCGCCAGGTGGCCGCGATCGAACGCGAGTATCAGAAAAAGGAGAATGAACTGGAACAACGGGCGCGGGATCGAGCAATGAGTTTGGTCGGTGAGCTTTCCATGAGTGGGCCGCAGCGTAACCGAGTACGACAGCGCAAAGAGATCCGTACCGATGACGGCTATTTGATTGAGGTGTATGTAAGGGAAGTTGAGCAATACCAGTCATTTAGCAATCTGATCTTTGATATAGCCAATCAAAACACAGATCCCATCAGTTTGCGGGGGCTCGCTTTGTACCGGATCGATGATGAAGATGGCCAGGATCCCGTTACTACGTTTCATCGTTGTGAGCAGACGATCCCGCGATTCGGCCAAGTTCGGTGCGTGATGACAACACAAGAGTATCGGTTTAGTGATGCTATGCGCTTGGGAATGCGCCTTGATACCAGCGTCGGCTCAGGAGAGATCCAATGGTAAATCGAATCAGTCTTGGGGTGCTCTTAGGGTGTTTGGTTTGTACTGGTGCTGTGGCTTCTGGCGGGTTTGAAGATCAGGTTAAGAAGATCGCACGCGAAAGCGATCGAGAAGCCAAAGCGAAAGCAGGTCGGCAACAATCTGAGCCAGATAAGATGCTTGATCTTCTGAGTGTGATGGTGATGGCCAAAAAAGAGCAGAGCGGGCCACATGGCGAACAGCTTGGGCCGGATGGTCAGCCGTTGCTTGGCCCTAATGGCGAACTCCTGGGGCCGGATGGTCAGCCGTTGCTTGGCCCTAAT
>NZ_JBXVVJ010000015.1:0-33491 GCF_057219095.1 Ferrimonas sp. YIN67 | reverse complement strand
GTTGCTTGGCCCTAATGGCGAACTCCTGGGGCCGGATGGTCAGCCGTTGCTTGGCCCTAATGGCGAACTCCTGGGGCCGGATGGTCAGCCGTTGCTTGGCCCTAATGGCGAACTCCTGGGGCCGGATGGTCAGCCGTTGCTTGGCCCTAATGGCGAACAGCTTGGGCTGGATGGTCAGTCGCTAGATTCCAAAATTGGCGAACTCCTGGGGCCGGATGGTCAGCCCTTGGGCTCCAATGGCTCAGGCCAGGGCCAGGGCCAGGGCCAGAGCCAGAGCCAGAGCCAGAGCCAGAGCCAGAGCCAGAGCCAGAGCGAGGGCCAGGGGGAGAAATCATTTGGCCCTAACGGTGGGCTATATGGGGATGTATATATTCCCCCATTGCTCGATGCGCGAGCTATGGCGGCGAAAGGGGCGGGGGAATTTGGCACGGTCATAGATAAGAGCCGAGAGTTTGGGGTGATGTTTGGTACGTGGATCCCGGTTCGGTTGGAGCGGGATGTAAGTTCTGGTGATATGGCAGAGATCGAAATGCACTTAGAGCAGGATGTGGTGGGGCGGCGCGGTGTGATCCCGGCGGGGACCATCGTTTATGCCCGAAAGGCGTTTAATGCTCAAACTAGCCGGTTATCGGTCAGTGCCAGTCGAGCCATTACCCCGGATGGCGATGTGATTGAACGTTTCCAGGCAACAGGCTACGACCTGAACAAGCGGGCGGGCCTCGATGGCCAGATCCAAAGAAACCGAGAGGATGTTTATGGCACAGTGATCACTGATGGTTTGATCGACTATGCGGGCTCGGCGGTGAATGCGGTAGTGCCAGGTGATTTGAGTAACGTCACCGACGCAGTGACAGATCTTGAAAGTTCACAAAACCGGCCCATCCCATACACAATTAACGTCAAAGCACAGCGTTTCTATCTACGGGTTGATCAAAACATTTAGTGAGTGATTAAATCTTAATCGTCTATGCTTGCACATCGGCGCAGGCATTGGCTAGACTATATATAAGTCTTTGCAGCAAGAGCACAGTGCAATCTGTGCCAGTGCGAATTGCGGTGTGTTCTTACACCAAAGACCAGACAGGGGCCGGGGGTGGTACCCTAGCCGATAACTTGTCGCAACGAAGCCGAATCTTCTCCTAACTCTAAGATTCGGCTTTTTTGTGCCCAAAATTCGCCAAGCAAGATGCTGACGGCGGCATAAGGTGCTTGATCCGGCGGGGCTTTTTACGCTAGATTGAGGGTGTTCGGGCCTTACCAACCCGGACACCCACAGAGAATTTAGAGTTAGGATTATGAAATCACATACCTATTGTTATGGCCTAAAATGGCCCCCCTGTATCCCAAGACCTTTACCCCTGTCCGTGCGCGAACGCACGCCGATAGTTTGCGGTGGTTTTGGGGTACAACATGAACACTAACCCTATCTCTGCACGTTGCCGTCTATTTGTTTCCCTGTTCCTGGGGGGGGCTTACGATGCGCAATGAAGCCCCGATCATCCTTTCTCACGGCCAAGAACTGCGCACCGAGTGCTATTTTTATCGTAAGCACAAGCGCCAGCGGATCGCGGCAGAAATTACCGAGAAACGAGCCCAAGGTATTGCGGCGTGTCCCGGTTTTCAGGCGTGGATGCCTAAGGAAAATAAAGCGGCAACTCGGATGCCGTTTCACATGAATGCCATTTTCTCGGCGTGTAAGCAGTTAATTGATAACCCGTACCGATTTGCTAAGTTACAGCGCGGCATGAAGCCTTTAGCGCCTTCGGTTCGGTTGCGCATGGCGAAAGTGCTTACCGTCTTATTAGCCAGAACAGAATTAAACTCAGGCCGGATCGGGGTGATGGGCACCGTTGTGATGGGGCAAAAAGGCATCGCGCCGATCTCCAATAATGCTTTAATGAGAGAGTACGCTTTGCGCTTCGGCGAGTATATCCACGAGGCAGCTTGGTATCGTTGTATCGACCTGCTCAAAGAGGCGGGATATTACAAAGTAAAAGAGATCAAGGTGGTTGACGAGCATAACTTTTCAGGCACCGCAACGGTACGATCTGCGCCCGCCTATAAGCAGTTTACAGGGGTGTTTTTCAGAGATTTGAAAGTGACGTTTCAGGACAAGATCCGAAAGTCGATCAATCGGACGGCTGACCAAGCAATTAAGAAAGGTTGGCCCCTCGTCTGGATTGGCTATAAGTATCTGACTTCGACACTACAGCGCAAATTGAAAAACATGGGCAGTGTATTAGTCGATCCCCTACCGCTGAGCCCCCCCCCTCCCCCACATTGATCCCCTTTGTTTGAAGGTATCCGGCAAAAGCCCGGAGCTTTGTCGTGCCTGAGTGAAAATACCCCCCGAAATAGCCGTAAAAAAGCCCGATCCTTGCTGTTCCCCCCCTCCTTTTGAATGACTAAAGTCTTGGTTTTTCCTGGGTTATGAGTGTTCCTATATCACCCTGTGAATAACCCATGTATAAAAAGGCAAAAGTGCGAGTTAGCGGTCAGAGCTTAATCTCAGAGCCCTATTGTCTCCCCTTCGGGGGTTGTGTCTTTTCTCTAAAGAGAAAGTCTTATCTTTAGCACCGCTTCGCTGTGTATAAATGCCTTCGCTTACAGCCTGGCCACGCAAGCGCGGCCAGACGACGCTCAGAACAAAGAGCCTTAGAGCACCGCTCTAAGGCCACACCAACCTTCCCCTATACCACACGACCAAATAACCCCTCAAAGACCGCCACAGGCGGCTTTGAGGGGGTTAAAACACGCAAGGTAAGGGGCAGATGACTATTCACATGCAAATTCCCAAGCAAATTACGCTAAAAGCAAGAGCATATGGGCGCTTCGCGCGCGTCTACGACGCCCATTTAATCGCGTGCAACGGGGAAATGGGGGTGGTTAGCGTTTCGTAAACTCAACGACCACGACCGCATTCCCCCCCGTTGTTCAGTCCGGTTGCTCCGCAACGCTCGCAGGCTCGCCGAACGTGCCCATCGGGTTGCACGCAGCGGTCGCAAGCTCCCTTGGTGAGATAGCGCAGCATCGCAAGCGATGCGCTTTGTTTGCTCCGCAAGCAAAAGGGCTTTGCCCTTTAGATTCCCAGCCAAGGGCGCCGCCCTTAACAATCCCGCTTAAGGGCAAGCCCTTAAGAAACCCAAAAACCCAATATCACCATCCAGCGATCAACAAATGAGATCCTTTTTTTAAGACCGAGCATAAGAAACATCACTTTCCTTTTGCCTTCGGCCTTTTACCTCCTTACAAACGGAACGACCCAGGTATTAAAGAGCGGTCTAGCAGGGAAAGGGCAATTTGTGGGCCAAATACCTAAGCAGTACACGATTATTTTCTCTCTTCTTAACTTTGAGTGTGGTTTTACATGGTGGGCGCTGCCCCCCATACCCCCCCAAAAATTATCAAAATAAACCGTGTCGATATTGACACGGAAAGTGTGAGGTGAGATTATATTACCAGGTTAGCGAAAGGCGCTAACTCACCAGGCGAAACGCCAGTTATCAGAGGATAAAAATCATGGTTGCTAAATTCGACATTTACCAGGATGTAACGGATCGGATCGTTAAAGCTTTAGAAAGTGGGGTAAAGCCTTGGGTGTGCCCGTGGGATAAAAAAGGCGCCATGAGTTTTCCATACAATTTGAGCAATGACCGGGCATACAGCGGGATCAATGTTTTACTGCTTTGGGTTGCGAGCCAAGAAAAAGGTTTTGTATCGAATGGCTGGATGACTTACAAACAGGCGGCGGCGGCAGGCGGCCAGGTTCGTAAAGGTGAAAAAGGTACACGCATTGTTTTTTACAATGTTATCGAGCGAGAAAATGAAGAAACCGGAGAAACTGAGAAATTTGCTTTTGCTAAAGGCTTTACCGTTTTTAACCAAGAGCAGATCGAAGGGATCGAGTTTAACGAGGTCGCCCCTTTAGATGAGTTTGAGCGACACGAACAAGCAGAGCAATTTTTACAGCAAAGCGGAGCGCGGATCATCGAGCAAGGCGTAAGGGCTTTTTACAATATTGAGGGCGATTTTATCAAACTCCCCCCTCGCCACACTTTCACCGATGAAGTGAATTTTTACGCAACGGCTTTTCATGAGTTGGGGCATTGGACCGGCGCCCCTGCACGCTTGGATCGGACGTTTGGCAAACGCTTTGGTGATCAAGCCTATGCCTTTGAAGAATTGGTGGCCGAGCTTACAGCGGCTTTCATAGCGGCGGGGCTCGGGATTGCTGGGGAAGTCCAGCATGATTGTTATATAGCTTCCTGGCTTAAGGCGTTAAAGGGGGATAAAAAATTCATTTTTAAAGCAGCAGCAGAGGCAGCAAAAGCCCACCAATTTTTGAGCGGTGAAACTCAGATCGCAAAGGCGGCATAACAGACAAGGGGCGCCAAGGGGCGCCCCGGCTATTTCAGAACAGGCGAAACGCCAGTTATCAGAGGATAAAAATGATTAAGCGCGTTGTTATTGTCCCCAGGCGCGGCGAGCCGGGCGAGAGGTTAGCGGCGGTTTTGGGACCGCTCAAAGTGCCTTTTTTACGGCATTTTGCCGAATCCCTACATGGTGCGGAGCTTCCGAGAGGGAAGATTTCAGTTTATGAGTTGAGCAATGGGGGGATCTTCCTGGCTCCCATGGTGCGCAGTCCGGTAGAGATCGGCGCTTTTGCTCAGGGTTGCGGTTTTCGTTTGACCGCAGAGGCGGCGGGGGTGGTGTTGACGTTGTTGGTTTTTCGGCAGTTGTGCCGGAGAAGCGGCCCCAATGAGGCCCGCAGTTGGTTTGAGAAGCTTTGGCACTTTGCCAACGATCACCCGCAAGGTGAGGTTATTTTTTTTGCCTTTGAAAGTGTGTCGCTATTGACACGGAAAGTGCAAGGTGAGATTATATTACCAGGTTAGCGAAAGGCGCTAACTCACCAGGCGAAACGCCAGTTATCAGAGGATAAACAGCATGACGACATACGCCGAGATCAGCCAAGATCAGCACGCGAACCGTAAATTTTGGAGTGAACAGGCCCGGTTTACGTTGGCTTTGTATCGTGAGCACCTTTGCCATTGGGGCGCGGAGCACTTTTTCACCCGTTCTTATCGGCGAGGGTTTCGCCGGGCGATGGCCAACCGCCGGGCACGGATGTATTTGCTGGGGGTGCAGGCATGAGCCCGGCAGGGATCCGGCAGTTGGCCGGGGAGATCCGCACGGCTTTGGTAAAAGGGCGTCCGATCCGATGCCCGGCAATGAGTGGGGCAGACTTTGCGCGGGTATTACAGGCATTGCACCAGAACCAACCGCACCAGGAAGGCAAACGGGGTTTATTGTGTCGCACTTGACACGGATAAGCCTGGCCGGAACAATGCGACATTGTTTCGGCCACGGCAAACCATTGGCATGGTTTGCCGTGTGCTTAGATGGCCCGTTCCGGGCCACCACGCACAGGATAAGCACCATGATCCCATCCCTTTTTGAGACTCTGGATCCAAGCCCGACCAAAATAATCAGTGATTGGCTCAAAGCCACAGGGCTAAGTGGCACAGAAGCGGCCCGCCGATTGACGGCAAAAGCCATTCAAAGCGGTTTTGTGAGCGATCGTGAACCTGTCCCCGGCCTTGCCCTTGTTGAGTGGTGCCAAGAGCGTAAGGCGCCATTGTGGGCGCGTCAGGCGGCACTGCTGTTATTACTGGATACCGGATGGCAACCAACGAGCCCCGCCGAATGGGCTCGAATTGCCTTTTTATGGGTGCGGATCCATGCAAAACAACCGCTTGAGCAGATGGCGGGGGCGTTTCCAGTGGAGCAAACCAAGCCGATCTTGATGGGCTGGTTAGTCGCGGCACAAGAAGCCGATCGGCTTTACAGAGCGAACAAGCAACGAAAAAAGGCATGACTATGAACGACGACAGCCAACACAGCGCCAATCTCTATCACCTGGTGGTGGATGCTTGCCGCACTTCTAGGCCGCAATTGGCGATGGCAATGTTAGGCCGTTTGCTTGATCACCCTAAGCTAAAAATGAGTCGTGATGAAATGGCCACGGCGACGGCGGGCTTATTTCGCAATCCGGCCTCACATGGGACAAATGTAGGTAGGATCGCTAAAGAGCTTGAGGCTCAGGGGCTTGTCCTGGTGAGATTTGTCCGGGCCGATGGTTCTTTGGCTCCGCAACCAGGCCGAGGGATCAAAGCGGTCTACTACGCGACGGAAAAAGCCGTTAATGCCGTTTGGGGTTCTTATCATGATTGGCAAGGTCATGGATTTGAAACGATTTTGGCCAGTCATGAGAGTTAGTGATTTAGGCGGCAATTAAACGGGTGCCTGGTGCCCCAATTTTATAGAGCTTTGCTGGCTTAAAAAGAATCCTTACCCTGCAATCTTGAGCCGGTGGAACTGGCGGGCGGGTGCGCCGTTGTGGGGCCTGCGGTGGGAAAACCCAGGGGCGGCGTGCCGTCCCGGTTTATCCACGGCGGGATCCACATCGACAGCGCACGAACCGAAGGCCGTCCCCATTTCCACGGGCTAGGCTCTCCCCTCCCCCTGGTGTGGAAAGCCCCGGCGGTTGTCGCCCACAGGGTACAGCCTGCCGCACCGTCGCCTCCATTGCCCTCCGGGCGGCGCCGGTTACGTTGACTGCACTTGTGGACGAAACCGCCGGGAGTCGTGGGGCGCTGTCTCTGTCATGGCCCCATAAGCAAAAGCGGCGGGTTCGATTTCCGTGATGATTCTTGGTTCTCTCGCCCCTGGCCAATGGTGCTCTAGGGAGTTGGGAACCGCTGCGCGGCGGTCTAGCAGGGCGGGGTTGGGCGATGGTGGAAGATTCCCCATTAGAGGCCCATCGGCGGCGGTGGTTGAGTTGGGAGTGGTGCAAGGTCTGGCATGAAGCGAAAAAGCGCAAAAAGATACAGAAATAAAAAAAGAGATCATTATGACTCAAAAATGATTCACATTGATGTTTTTGTGTGAGATCATATCCCTAAGTTGATAGGGAGGTGTTACAATGCGATTCAAGGAACGGCAAGAAATGACCCGCTTCGAGCGTGAGATGGTTAAAATCGAACGTGACAATGCAAACCATGGAAAAGCTGTCTTTCAGTGGCAGCAGGAGCAAGCCGAACGGCAGGCCCGTTTAAAGCGTTGGGGTTGGGCTGGTAAGGTGTTGCTTACTGTATGGGTGGCGGGTGTGGCCGTATTCCAGTGGTTCGCGGAAAAGGTTGCTGCGTAATTTATGCGTTGGGTTCGGGCTAAGGCCCGAACCCAGTGAAGGAGAGAAGCGATGAAGGTTGAACACAAAGAACACCACGATCATCACGATTGGTTTGCGACCGTTATGGATTACATGGGCGAGCACCTTTGGCTTCCGGCGTTGTTGGGGCTGGTGCTGGCTGGAATCACCGTGGCAGTCATCTAGTGAGTGACGAACGCCCTAGCCTTGCGGTGATGCTTAAACAGCGATTCGGCCCCCAATTTAGGATCGAAACGCTAGAGCAAGCCACCGGCCTCGATCGGCAACTGTTGGCACGCTGGAACAGCAACCCGAAACGCCATCAGGCGCTTGATATGCTGTTAGCTGGGTTTGAAGCAACCCAACTCAAGCCGCAGACCGATCAAGATCTATTGGCGGCGACGGTGATGGAAGTCGTAACGCTTGGCCTTAAGGCCAAGGCCGAGGCAAAAAATACATCCGTTTGATCCCCTGCCCTTCAACTGACAAAGCCCGGCCAATTGGCCGGGCTTTGTGATCATGGGGGAAAGCCCCGGCGGTTGTCGCCCACAGGGTACAGCCTGCCGCACCGTCGCCTCCATTGCCCTCCGGGCGGCGCCGGTTACGTTGACTGCACTTGTGGACGAAACCGCCGGGATCGTGCGCCTAGCGAGCGTTGCGCTTTTTCTCTGAATACATGCCGAGTTTTACTTCACGCAATGCATCAATGATTTCTTCGTCGCTATGTTGGTGCAGTAGATACACCGCCGCCCTGATCAGTTTGGTTTTGTTGAGATCCTGTTTGCTGCCCAGTCTGGTGAGCACGGCCTCAGTGTTACGCGCAAACAGATCCAAACTCAGATCGGCCAAGCCGGTCAGTTCGTCCTGGGAGAAGCGAACGGCAAACGGGGTGATCTTCGTCGTGGCGACGGTGCCTAGAGCGTTCGCAACAGTCGGTGCGGCCTCTTTCGCTGCGTTAGATTCCAGTTTCCGCAGTGCCTTTAACCTGGCTTTGTCTTTTGGGCCTAATTTCGCCGTGCTTGATAGTGTTTCAAGTTCAGCTTGTAGCTCGGGCGTCCATTCAGCCATTGATGATCTCCGTGGCTAAGGCTCGATAATACATTGCTGCCGGGTGGCCGGGTGCGGTTACGGATACCGGCTCGGCATCGGCGGCGGCGTCTTTGAAGATTGAACGATTCCAGATCACCGATTTGGTGGTGTTGTTGGGGAAACGTTCTCGCAAATACTGAGTGCCGTACTCAAAAGAGCGGGCTTCGCGTTTGTCGATCCGGGCGGGCAGGACGCGAAATGCGATTTCATCCTCACTAAGAAACGTCATATCTTCAACATGCTGAATAAACGTATCAATCCCATCGAGGGAATCTTCGGCGTACTCCGTTGGGATCAGGTATTCGTCAGCGGCTATGACGGCATTAAGCCCCAAAACGGAGGTGCCGGGGCTGGTGTCGATCAAGATGTAATCGTATTCGTCGGCCACCTGTTTTAATGCGTTTTTCAGGCGTTCCTCACGGCGTGGAAGTGAGATCATTTCCATATCTAGCTTGGTCATTTCGTCGCCAGATCTGCCGGGGATGTAATGGATGTTATCTTGCTCGTTCGCCCCGAGGAAAGCGGGATAGATTGCCTGTTTTGTCTCGGGTTTGCGCTCCATCAGTACATGACGGATATAGTGCTCTTTGGGGGTGCCATTGCATAGGTAGCGGCTGGTGTTGGCTTGGCTATCAAGATCCAGCACCAAAACCCGCTTACCTTTGCGGCCCAGTTCCCAAGCAAGATTTACCACAGTGGTGGTTTTGCCGACGCCGCCTTTACGGTTGGCAACTACGATGATTTTGGCCATTAAATTCTCTGTATTGCGTCAATGTAATACACGAGACCAGTTTAAGGGGGGCCAATGGTTGAAGCCAGCTTTTTAGGATTAAGCGGGGATCTCGGTCAATCCTGCAACCAAATAGCCTCGACCTTTCGGGTTGGGTAACAGTTCGCCTTTTTCCACCATTTCGGTCTGGAGTTGTTTTATTTGCTGTCGACTGATTTTGTAACGCTGCTCGATGGCGCGGTAATTGGGGGCCACTTCTTGCGCCAGGATCGCTCGGCGAATTTCGGCCCCGGCGATGGTTGGGGCCAGCAGGACTCGGCCTTTTTCGTCAGTGTTGGCGGGATCCGTTTGATCCGGCTCAAGCGGTACGATTTGGGCCAGGTGGCGGGGGCGTGGGGGCGCGGTCAATGCAAACGTGGCTGCTAGGGCCAGGGCCAGGGCATCGATCATCACCGCAAAGATCAAGGCAATGGTATTTTCATGGCCCGCTAAGGCACCGTCAGCGGGAAGCTCGTCGCGCTCTTGCATCAATAGTCGGCGTTGCGTTTCTAGGTTGGAGGCTTGGCGGCGATCTTCCCTTGCGGCACTGATGTAATTGGCCGGGTATTGCGCGGCAGCGGCCAGGAGTCGATCCCGTTCGTTGCTTAAGTCTGTGATCTGCTCTGTGAGGCTGATAAATCGGGCGCTTTGTTGCACTCGAACCGATAAACCATCGGAAATCGTATTGAGTGAGGCCACCATTGAAAGACCGATCAACACGGTGGCAATCAGGGCCAGGGCCACGGCAGACAGGCGGCGACGTTGCCCCCATAAGGTGATCGCGGCAATGGTCAGAATGATGTTGCTAACGTCCATCACCAAACCGATCCCGCGCATAAAGGGTTGCATCGGCGACCCCCCGGCGAGCACTCCCATGTAGTGATAAGTGAGCGCAGCAGAGAATCCAGTGGCGACGATGCACAAGACAGCACTTATAGGTCGGATCACGGTTTGATTCTGCATGGGGGAGTCTCCTTTCTTTGCTTGTATTGCTTCGATGCAAGACAGGATTAAGTTTATCACGATTCGTGTATTGCACGAAAGCAATACATTGTTGTTTTTGGAGGGGGATGTGGGCACCTTGTGCAAATTTCTAGGGCATGTGCAACCATGTGTAGACCATGCGCAAATCGTGCGCATCCCATTGTGGCGGGCTTTGTGGCTGTATTGCATTGTTGCAATACAGCCATCTTGCGCATGAGGATGTGGGCACCTTGTGCGCCGTGAGTTACCCCGTGTGGAAGTTTGCACACGATCCTTTCGTGTCGCTTTTGACACGGATTGTCTGATGATGAATGGCCTTTAAATTTGTGTATTGATGCGGTGCAATACATAAGGCACGATGGGGGCGGAATCATTACAAGGAGCAGTTTGTTATGTCCGTGAATAAAGTGATCTTGCTCGGGAACCTGGGGGCGGATCCCGAGATCCGAGCGACCGGCCAGGGTAAGGCCGTGGCGAATATCTCACTGGCCACCACCAAGAAGCGCAAGAATGACCAGGGGAACCGAGTCGAATATACCGAATGGCACCGGGTGAGCTTTTTCGGCCGGTTGGCTGAGATCGTGGGTGAGTACACCAAAAAAGGCAGCAAAATCTATATAGAAGGCGAATTGCGCACGAGCAAATGGCAGGACCAGCAAGGCCAAGAACGTTACTCAACGGAGATCGTCGCCAATGAGTTAGATTTGTTGTAGATCCGCCGGACGTTGAACCGGCATTTTGGGGATAACCCTGTCTGATCCGGCCTGTGGCCGGTTTTTTTTGTCCACAATCCGGTGGATAACTAGCGGCGGGGGGGGGTACAAAAAAGGGGCGCACCGAACAACTTGCTCGGTGTTCCCCCTAATTGCCTACTGGCGTAGGATTTTTTTACTGCCCTTTGATCTCAATGGATACCGAGATCTCAGTTTTAACGCTGAGATTGGTTTCCACGTTCGTCTGGAAGTCACCACAACTGGTGAGCCCCCAAACGAGCGAGATCGCAGAGAAGATCAATCGTGCTTTCTTTAACATGATGCTCATTCCTTACGGTTTGACGCACCATGTCCCTTAACCACCATGCCTGACTGAGCAGCAAGGGCAAAGGCTGTGATCCTTGTGTAGAGAATGACAACCACCATGGCACTGTTAGCCTAAGTGTCGGTAGCAGGCGGGGGGTTCCACCCCCCCTTATCGACACCCCATAAAGCAAACTGGAACTAGGCCAGCTTGCCTTTCTTGCGCCTTGCGCCAAAGCGCAAGAAAGGCAAGCTGTAGACTTTCGGCATCACTTGATTTTTACTGCCAACTCTCTACAAATCAGCAAGTTGCTAGTATATCAAGAAGGTATGGTGGCGGGGGAATTTAGGCACAAAAAAACCGCCTTGGAGGGCGGTTTTTTCGTCGCATAGGCCGTTGGAGGCGGCGCCATGGCGGTTGTCATTCTCTACACGTTTCCAATATTAGCCGTATTGACGGTGCCGTCAATACTTACCCGCAATTTTGCGGGGCCAGTTCGTGCCGATCACGCTGGGGAGATCGCCAGGCTAAACGGAATACTCCGCCCCAGCCCGAACGCCTCAACACCTAAGATCTTCGTGTAAATCTCGGTACTTTCTCGGCTTTTATGCCCCATCCAGGCTTGCAGAATGGGCACGGGCACGGCGTGCAATATGCAGTGGACGGCGAAGCTGTGGCGCAGGCTGTGCGGGGTGGGCTTGAATGCTACGGGCTGATCCCGTTGCTGGCTGATCCGATAGGCCAGGCTTAACCAGTCCCGCACAGTTTGCGGGGTGATGCTCCAAATGGGTTTGGTTTTGGCAAAGCAATGGGTGGCCAGGTAGCGCCGCAGTTGCACCACAAAGCCCGGATCCAGCAGCGGCACCAGGCGGGGTTTCTGGCTTTGCCCAGTGCGGGGGCGCCCCCGGCCCCGTTGGCGCTGTTTCAGGGTTTGGATCGAAACAAAGGGCTGATCGGGATCGTCCAGGTGCAGATCCATCGGACGCAGGGCTAACGCCTCATTGATCCGGGCGCCCGTGTTCCATAGCAGGGCCAATAACATCCGTTGATGGCCATTATCCAGGGCATCGAGCAGCGTCACCACTTCCGGCAGCAGCAGATAGCGGGGCATATCAACGTGGGCCAGGATCCGATGGCGCATGGCCAGCATTGCCGACCAATCCAGTTGTATTGGCGAGAACGGTGGTTGTTGTGTCGTATTTGACACGCTTTCAACAGGGCGGGCCAACTCAAGCATGGTGATCACAAGTGGTAATGGTAATGGGGCTCAGTGTATCGGCTTGGCCCAGGAGAAAAAAATCGCTGCCCGATCATCACGTTTGGCAAAAATAGACGATTACCAGGTAATGCAAAGTTGAGATCTCGGTAAGGCGCCCAGGACGGGACCGGGATCCGCCGTCAAAACCGGCGCTGGCGCTGGGCTGGCCAGAGCTTGGCATTCTACGGGTGAAGGCCAAATCAACGCCGAAGGCTGGACAGCGGATCCGGTCTATGATCGAATGAACAGAGGGGGAACGGCCCCGGCACTGGTCAGCCGAACGAGAAGGCTTAGGCAGAGGGATAGTTATAGTGAACACTCAACTGGCGCGATTTGCGCAAAAGGCTCGACAAAATCTGAACATGGATCGAGTGTGGGCCGGAGAATGGGAGGTTGAACCAGCGGCGATCTTATTGCGCTCCCCGTTTGAGGGGCGGCCCATCCTGGATCTGCATACTTGGTTGTGTCAGGTTGCAGGCACAGGGGAGGATCAGGTCCGATTTGCTGTTGCTATGGTCGAAAAGTGCGATCAAGACGCACTGGCGTATGGCTTAGGATTCGCTTCCTGGAATACCTTACTGGAGCACAATGATTATCTGGCTCAGCGTGATCGTATTGATGCGGAGATCGAAGATCGTATGTACGGGATCACCGAGTAACAGGAGCGCCGTTCTCAGGGCACCAAGCCTAGTGATCTTGTAACGCTGCCCACCAGGGCGGCGTTTTGCATTCTAGGGGGAGAGGCAAAGTGAGGGACTGAAACAACAACGCCGCCTCGATGGGCGACGTTCACTCTAGCACTTAGCTACTAGCCTCCACCGGCTTTGTTCTTTGTGCGATCTACCAATGTGTAGGTTTGGTGTTTCTTTGGGGTCGGTGGCAGCGGCTTGCCTTTTACGGCTGTAACCTCTTTTCCGGTTTTACCGCCGCGCGGGCCATCAATTGCGTATTGTCCAGAAAATTGCGCAATCGTTCCAGGCGTAAGGTCAGTGGTAGGGACTTTCTTGGTTTTGCTGGTCATGGCTTCTTCCGTTTCAAAAGTGAAGGTCGAGGGCCATCCATGAAGGTGTAACGCATTCCATATGCTTGAATGACTCTACAATGGAAGGCGTTAGGAAGTAAGGCGATATGTGTCCTGGCAGTTGTAGGTGTTAGTTGAGTGTTGTGTGCGATTTTGCTGGGATCCACCAGGATAATCAGGCACAAAAAACCCCAGGCGCGACCCTGGGGTTTTCCCCGTAATAGCGGGGGTGTTGCTTTCGCAACCAGCCTTATCACAATTGGCTGAGATCAGCGTAACGTAAAAGCCAGGTTCGGCGCAACGAACAAAATCGAGAACCAACTGCTTCATTTTGCGCCAGTCGGGTATATCCCCTAAAAAGAATATTTGGAGGGTGATTTGTTAACCAACTGCAACTAAAAGCTTGATGTAATACCGGCGCAAGGTAAGCCGACACTAACCTATAAGCCTGAAATGGTACTTATGCACAGAATGTCCACAAATCAATCTGTTGAATCACGCCTGAGACCGCCTTATCTTGTATGTGTGGTTAACAAATGACCGCGCATATAGTACCTCACCCGGCGGGGGGAGGATTTCTTTCAACTAGCCGCTGACCTGCCTTATCACAGTTGATTGGTGGCCTAACTACGGAGGCCAATATGGAAATGATCATTCGTTTCCTGGCTGCCTTCCTGGGTAAAGGAGGTGATGGGGATACCATCATCATCTTTAACTTGGGCGGTAACACCCAGATTAAGAAATGACCCACCACTGCCTCGGCTACCTGGCCGGGGCTAACCCCCCAACCCACACCAAGCACACAGACGCAGCCCCGCCGAGAGCTAGGCTTTGATGGTCAGCAACCCACTCCTTGTGTTGGTTGGCCGTGGTCCGGGTTTCTCATTGAGGGGCGCCGGACTTTAACCTTTCTGCTGCCTTTCTAATCTCCCGATTCTTGTTAACACCCGAGCCGGTGCATGGTCTTTGTCTATTCACCCGGATGTAACCTGTGTTGACAACTGGCGTGAATCACTTTAACGTTCTTTGTGAATCAAAATGAATCACCACAGTGAATCAAAAGGGACTTTAAAGATGGCAGAGGTTCGTTTTCCGTTGCGCTTACCCCAAAAGTTGCACGAATTGATAGAGAATGCGGCAAGGGCAGCAAAGCGCAGCCTTAACAGTGAAATCGTTGAACGATTAGAGGGGGTGGCCACCTTGGAGCGTCGTTTGCGTGATCAGGCAAACGAGAACGAGCGGTTAAACACACGGTATCAAGCGAGTGGACCGAAAATGTTGGCACTGCTGGGGTGTGAATCGGTTAGCCGTTTTCAAAGTGCTCACACGACCTATGGAGATCGTGATCGCTTATTTCATTATCTGGATACGATGCCGGGGATCACGCGAGCGGTTTTGGCCGTGCGGGATGGACGCTGTAATCATTCGGCATTAACGCTGATATTAGAGGGTGATACGCATACCCTAGTGGCCGATACACCGTTGCTGACTATTGAGCGGCGCCCGCGAGAATTGGAAGTGCTGGAGCTATTCCAAAAACTCGATGATAAAGGGCTGTTAGAGTCGGCCCAGTTTATTAGCCAACGGGCTCCGGGGACGGCGGAACTGTCACCAGAAAATGCCTATGACACCTTGCAAGAATTGCCAACCTTGTCGGTTTGGCAACATTGGTTGCCCTTTATGGCGTTGTTTTTTGAGGATCCCGAGCGTGTCGAAAGAGATTGGTTCGAGCCTGCCTGGCGTGATCTGTTCGAGATAAAGCAATTGACCGATTAGAAAGCTAAGGGCAAAGGTGCCGCTTTTATACAAGATCGCCGGGGCGCGTAGGCGGCGAAGCCGGGTATGTGACACGGGGATCCGGCCCCGCCAAGGGGATCTTGATTTTAAAGGCCACCAGACGGTGGCCTTATTAGTATTTACCCAGTGATCAGGAAGTCACTCAGATCGCCGCCTTGCTCAAGTGCTTTGGCGATTGGCTTGGGCGTGCGCCCTTGCCCGGTCCATGTTTTCTCCTGGCCGTTGTCCTGGTAGCGGTATTTGGGGGGGCGTTGCGCTCGGGTTGACCGCTTTGGGGCTATGTCGGTGAGATCTTCCAGCGATACGCCATGCGCCATCATCTGCTTACGGATCCGTTCAATCTGCTCTAGTCTTTCGAGCTTTAATTGCTGCCGTTCCCGTTCATCTTCTTTCCTCTCTGCAAGGATCGCCTCTAGCTTGTTTATTGCACTTTCAATCTCGGCGATTGTAAGTTGTTTGCACTGTGCTTTGAGGCGTTTTCCGTGGGTTATTACGTCGATAAAGTTGTTCATTTGTACCATCCTTGTTTCGTCCTGTCGGATGGTAACAGTTATCGTTGTTTTTTCATCTTTCTGGTTTAAGTTTTTGCTCCGCATGGTCGGGGTGTTTTGTTTTTCCGTTGTTCTTGTTTGAAAGCCTTTGGTTGCTTGCTTGGCCGTCGCCGTCCCAGTGGGGAGGACTCGCTGGCGCCTGTGATGTGTCGTTATCTCATTTATTGCGGTTGCTTGTTTGTTGTGTGTTTTGTTAATTAGATGTTAACGGCGTCACTTTTTTAAATAAACTAAATAAATATACAAATCTGATTTCTATTGCTCCGAATGGTGATACCATTTTGTTATTAGGAGGTGGTTTGTATGCGTTTTCGTGTTTCGAGGTGTGGCGCAGTCTTGGCGCTATTGTTATTTGTGCCGGGGGTAAATGCTGTCGAATGGCATTTAGGGCTGGGTGGGGCGATCTATGACGCTCATGATCCAGATTTTTCTACTGCATCGGAAGTGGCCCCCAATATACAGGGGGGGGCACTGTTTAGGATTGATCGTAATTCAGGGGTGCGCGTTGAAAGTGAATACACTTTTGTTTCCAGTGATGCAGAAGAAAACAAGGGTGGGTTTGAATCGCATCTGTTCGAGGTGTCGGCGAGTTATGTGTATCGCTGGCCGATTTCGTACCGTTATCAGCCGATTTTTAGTGCGGGCCTGGCATTGGATTATGGCCTATTCAGTCATCGGCACACGGTGGATCAGGCTGGTTACTTGAAACGTCGATTTGCCGACCGGAATACAGTCAGTTATGGCGGCGTATTGGCGCTTGAGCACGACTTGCCCATTTGGCAGATCGGGCAGGTTGATGTGCCGTTGAGTGTTGGGCTCCGGTGGAAGGTATCGGCGGATGGCTTCGATAGTCTCGGGCTCAATTTGAAGTACAAGTTTTAAGGATAAAAATGATGAAAAGGATTTTGTCCGTTGGCCTGGTGGGGCTGACGTTGTTGGCCGTTGCCGGGTGTCGAGGTACGAAAGTGCCAGATGCGCCGCCGGTAGGCACCATTTCAGGAAATGCCGTGGATGCTTTGGTGATCAATGGCACGGTGCAGGCGTTTGATTTTTCTACGGGTAAGAAGGGGGATGTGGTGTCCCTGGCCCCAGTCGTAACCGACGAGCAGGGTTTTTTTGAAATTGAGATCCAGACCAGCAGCGATCGCCCGATATTGCTCGAAGTGGAAGGGGGCTATTACGTCGAAGAAGCCTCGGGTAAGACAATTAGCCTGACCGAAGGCCAGTATTTGCGCATGGTTTATAACTACCAGCATGGTAGCGATGTAAAAGCCATGATCACCACCTGGACGCACTTAGCCGCCGCACAAGCAAAGTGGGCGGTTGAGCAAGGGGTGGATCCTGTCGTGGCCGTATCCCAAGCGAATAGGGATATGTCGGCGTGGCTGGGGCTGGATGTGGTCGCCACCTATCCGATCAACATTACCGATCCCACTTATTCCAGTGCCGGGTTTTATGCGGGCGTGAAGTATGGCCTGAAATCGGCAGCATTAAGCCAGTGGACGCATGATCTTTCGATTGATGCAGGGTTGGCGCCCCACACCAGCTACACCAGTATTGCCGTGGCAAACGTCATGTATAACGATGTATTGAGCGATGGGATGCTTGATGGCGTGGTGGATGGTGTCACGTTGACCATGGCCAACTTACCGCTATCCGGGGCGGTGTATCGGAGTGAATTAGCTAAGTCTGCTCTGCATGTCGTGGGCAATCCCAACGTTAATAGAATAGGCGTTTCGGTTGCCGATACGGTGCCATACATTCAAACCGTGGCGGAAACGTCTATTGATATGTTTGGCGGTCAGGGGCCGGTGGTGATCACCGATACTGGTCCAGTTATTACGATTAACTCGCCCGATGGTCAGTTGTTGGAAGGTATCGCTGAAATTGATGTTGAGGCATCGGCTTATATCGGTGTGACCGGCCTGGCGTTGTGGGTTAATGGTGTCGAGGTGGATCGGCACGCTGTGGAAAGCAGTTTGCACGGCGTGGCGACGTTGCGGTTTGATTCGACGCTGCTCAGTGATGGACCGGGCACGGTGACAGTGAAGGCAACGGACGTTCTTGGCAATGTGAGTGACGTCGAGCACACCGTTTATGTGGCGAATCATCAGGTTGGGGTGTTTTTCCGCTCGGATTCGCTGATTGGCACTGCCGATCATCGTTTGTTTGGTGAAGTCTCTAATGTGGTTGCACCGCTGACCGTTGATGTCGAAGGCATTTCCGGCGGTTTCCCCACGCCTGATTTTGCGTTGGATCTGATCCTCAATGAAGGGATTAACTTGTTGACCGTCACCGTTGAGGATGCGGTGGGGCAAACTGAAGTGGTTTCCCACACGGTTAACGTCGATTTGACGGCGCCAACTGCGCAATGGAATACCCCGCTTAAAGCGTTGGCTCGGGATGGTTCCGGGGCTGTTTTTGAGGTGAAATTTCCCACCGATGGCAGTGTTCCGCTTTATATCGGATATGAAAATTCCCGCTTGGGGACTGTAGCGTTAACCCGCTCCGCTATGGCGGCACAAGGGATCGGTTATTTGCAGATCCAAGCCGAGGATACTGGCCAGATCTATACCCAAGCCAAGGATCTTAGCGTGACGTATGCCGTTGCGGTGGATGGGGTGGCGATCGGCCAGGTCAAACCGGTGATCTTCAATGCCGAAGGTGAGTACCTGGTGCCGCTTACAGAGGAGTTTATCCCTCAGTTTTACAGCATTGCACCGACTAGCCAGGTAACGATTACGGCAACGATCACCGATCAGGTTGGGCACAGTGTCGAACTGACTTTCCCGCTGGCGTTGGATGTGGATCTACCTGGTTTATTGGTTGATTCGATGTTTGCCGATAGCCAGTTGGCGGTGAATCATTACCATAGCCCGGTGTTGGGCGGCGCGGTGGCAGAATGTGGGGCCAGCGCACAGGGTGATTGTGATCTCACAATGGTAAACACCTACCCCGTTTTGTACTTGTCGGCCAATGGCGGTGAGTATGTGGATCTGGATGGCGCCCGGTTTGCCCTGGTTGAACCCGTGGCGACTCTGACAGATTTCTATGAAACCAATAAGGATCAGTATTTCACTCCGCTTTCTGTGGTGATGGTAGGTCTGTATGACTTTGAGTTAGCTAAGGGCGTCGTGCCGTCTGTGGCGTTGGCCAGGGCTCGGACTCGGATCTTGGAGATCTACGGCTTTGATCCCCTGCGTACTCCGGTGGGCGATATGACCGGGGGGCTGACACCCGCGAATAAACATGCGCTTTACCTGGGGGGATACTCCTTACTTGCCGAGCGGTTCGGGGCAACGTCGCCGGTCGAGCTGTTTATGGCGATGAGCCATGATCTGGCTTTTGATGGCTATCTCAATGGCCAGGGCGCGCATGGGCCGATTATGGTTGGTGATGTAGTGCTCGATGCTAATTTCTATCGAACGGCGGTTGCCGAGGCGATCAATGATTACCACACCAATCTCGGTAAGCCGTTGGGTGATACGGTGGTGGGGGTATGGGCGCAAGCGGTTTCGATGAATGTTGCCGGTGTCTTTGATCCCGCCGATGTACCGGAAGGGTGGGACACCACGCCGCCCGTGCTCGATGGTGCCCCATTGCTGGGCACCTGGATCACCGAGATTGTGGACTTCCTTGTGAGCGGCCAGGACGATACCGGATTGGCGCGTATTGCGTTGACGGTGGCTAATGAGTTGGTGGGCGAGCGTACCGGCAGTGATAGCGCCACCTTTGTTTTAGACACCCGACAGTTTTCCGAAGGAGAAAACTCGGTTTCGATTGAACTGATTGATGAAGTAGCGCAAAGCGTGATCGAACGTGGCGCGGTGTTTATCGACAATACCGATCCGGTTTTGGAAGCCTCGCCCCAGGCGGGCCAATGGCATACTGGCGTGATCGATTTTAGCCGCCCGATCACTGAAATTTCACCTTATACCCATGAAGTTTTGGTCGATGGGCAACCTGTGATCACAACTGACGGCGAACAGGTGGCGCTAAATACGGCGGCGTTTGCCGATGGTGCCCGAGTGGTTCGCTCCGATGTGGTGGATTCTGTGGCCCGTAAAGCTAGCCGTAGCGATACCCTGCATTTTGATAATACCGCCCCGGTGATCCGCGACAGTGGTAAGGCTGACAGTTGGCAGATCGGCACCTTCATGTTGCCGCTGCATGTTACTGATGCAAGTCCTATGAGTGTGCGGATCAGCGTTAACGGTGAGCAACAACACCGCTTTGATGGCCAAGCCAGCATGGACACCCAGGTAGCGATCGATTCTAAGGTTGTGGCCGATGGTGAGGCGGTGGTGCTGGTACAGGCGACTGACTCGGTGGGCTTGCAATCGGATCTGTCAGAGCGTTTTTTCTTTGATAATACCGCCCCTGAGATTTATCAATCGGCGCAAAATGGCGTGTGGCAGCAGGGCGCGATCGAGTGGTTTGCTCAGATTGTCAACGCGAGCCCGTACACCAATACGGTAACGATTGACGGCATTAAGTTGGGCGCGTTCGATTCCGATCGTGTGGCGCTCAATACCCTGGATTGGAAAGATGGCCGTTACACGTTGCGCTATGACGTAACCGATGTGGTGGGCTTGCAGGGCAATCGACAGTTCGATTTGTGGATCGATAACTTTGATCCGGTCATTGAATTAGCCCCGTTGGCGGATACTTGGCAGACCGGCAGCTTTAACTTCTACATGCCGATCACTGAGGATAATGGTTACACCACCGAAGTGTTGATCGATGGTGTGCGTCATAGCAATCTGACCAATACCGACACGGTGATGATCAACACCACGGCTTATGCCGAGGGCGCACGGACTATCACCTATAACGTGACGGATGACAGTGGTCGAAGTGCATCACAGGATGCGGTTGTGAGCTTTGACAACAGCGCGCCAGAAGTGGGGGCTCTGAGCCACGCTGATCAATGGGTGAGCGATACGATCACCCAAACCACCAGTATCCTTGAGATCAGTCCTTACACCGTGGATGTGCGCCTTAATGGGGTGCATATCGGCCAGGTCGAAAACCTCAGTGAATTTGTGTTGGATACCACGCAGTTTGCCGAAGGTAAGGCCGTGATCGAATGGACCGTTACCGATTCGGTGGGCCTGGTTGGTCGTAGTTCGGCGGATCTTTGGTTTGACAATACACCGCCAGAATTGGGCGCCTTGAGCCACGTACAGCAGTGGATCACAGGCACTATCACGCAAACCGCAAACATCATTGAAAACAGCCCGTACACCGTGGATGTGCGCCTCGATGGCGTCAGCATTGGGCAACTGAATGGCCGTAATGAGTTCGCCCTGGATACGTCGAAATTTGCCGATGGTAAGGCGATGATCGAATGGACTGTGACGGATGCCGTGGGGCAGTCAGTCAGCCGCTCGGCGGAAATGTGGATGGATAACACGGTGCCAGAGATCTATCAATCGGCGCAAAATGGCGTGTGGCAGCAAGGCGAGATCGAGTGGTTTGCTCAGATCGACAATGCCAGCCCGTACACCAATACGGTAACGATTGACGGCATTAAGTTGGGCGCGTTCGATTCCGATCGTGTGGCGCTCAATACCCTGGATTGGAAAGATGGTCGTTACACGTTGCGCTATGACGTAACCGATGCGGTGAACTTGCAGGGCAATCGACAGTTCGATTTGTGGATCGATAACTTTGATCCAGTCATCGAGCCTGCTCCGTTAGCGGATAGCTGGCAAACAGGCAGCTTTAGCTATTACATGCCAATCGTTGAAGATAACGACTACACCACCGAGGTACTGATCGACGGTGTGCGTCACAGTATCTTTAATAACTCCGATACGGTGGGGATCCGTACCACGGATTATGCCGAAGGTGCCCGCTTGATCAGCTTTAACGTCACTGATGCCAGTGGCCGCAGTGCCAGCCAAAGCGCGACCGTGAATTTTGACAACACGGCGCCGGATGTTGGGGCGTTGAGTCACGATAAGCAGTGGCTCAAAGGCTACATCACCCAAACCACCAGCATCCTTGAGATCAGTCCTTACACCGTGGATGTGCGCCTTAATGGGGTGCATATCGGCCAGGTACAAAACACCAATGAGTTTGCACTGGATACTCGCCAATATGCCGATGGCACGGCGGCGATCCAGTGGACCGTGACCGATTCGGTGGGGCTGGTGGGGCAAAGTGCAGCGGAGTTGTGGATCGACAATACCGTGCCGGTGATCGCAGCATGGGACGGGGATGGCCAGTGGCAGCGCGGGCAGGTGAGTTTCGCCACCACCATCGCCGATGCCAGCCCATTGATCACAGAGCTTACCATTGGTGCCGATCGCTTTACCGGCTATGCGGATACCGTCAATCGCAGCTTTGCCACGGCTGACTATGGCAATGGCACTCATACCATCAATGTCATGGCTACCGATAGCGCCGGGAACGGTGCGCAGCGCAGTTATACGCTCAAAGTGGATAACACCGCGCCCAGCCTCGGGCGGGATAAGGAAACTTACAATATCAAGGATGTATCTAATGTCACCATCGGCGGCACAGTAGCCGACAGTGTTTCCGGCCTTAAGAGTGTCACGGTTAATGGTAGCGCCGCCACGATCAGCGGCGGGCGATGGAGCCGTACTGTGACGGTGCCGGAGGGGATCACCAGCTTTAGCGTAGTAGCCACCGATAACGCTGGGAATACCGCGACGACCACAGTAAGAGTGGATCGGGAAGATACGCCTGCCGATGTGTTGGCCTTTACCGTGTCCAGTGAAGGGCAAAGTGGTGATCGACAACAGGGCCAGTTGACGGTGAGCAAGTCCGGGTACGATGCCACCATGAGCATGATGGCGACGGTGAACATCAGCAAATGCGCGGGAAATTGTAGCGTGATCTGGAGCGGAACCGGCGTTTCGCAAACGGGCAATATTGCCACCATCAGCCAGGCTTTGGCGCCAATGGCGTCGGGCAGCGGCACCGCAACGGCCACGGTTACGGATGATGCGAATGGCACCACTGCGACCTTTAAGGTGAATTGGACCTTGCAGAGAGTGGGGGAGTGTTCGCCGGGTTCCGCTAAATCAAGTTCTGTGTCTTGCCCGTGGGGATTTACCTGTATGTCTGGAAAAGAAACATCAACTTGTTCGAGTGAGGGAAGTTGGGGGGATTGGAAATTGGAGTATGCACCGAATTGTGCCCCTAATCCCGATATGTGTTGATCGTGGGTATGGGCCGCCCTTTGGGGCGGCCTTTTGTCTTAACTTATGTATTGCACTGGTGCAATACATAAGTTAAGGTAAGACAAAATCGCAGTAAAAACAGGGATGCAGTATGGGCAAGGTAGGGAAAGTGGTAGGGGTTGGCTTGATTGGGGCCGGGATGGTGGGAGCGGGCGCGGCGGCAGAGCATAGCCACGATGCCGGGTGCCTGGATCTGACCGAGAGCGCCCCGTTTTTTGCCCCCGCAGTGCAAGCTCTGAGTGCCAAGAGTCGCAGTTTTGTTTACTTACCTGGCACTGATGACAGCGATGAATGTGTTGGTTGGGAGTGCTATCCCGGTGGCGGCACCGTTGAAGATCCTTATGTGCTGGATGTGCATGGTTACGCTAACACGACGGTTGCCACCGAGTACGGCGCGACTCGGATCGATGCCCTGGGGCGCGACGGAGTGGAGAAGCTTAACCTGACCCTGCGTAACAGTGGCATTGAGCATATTGTGGCGCGTTATCACGGCCTGGTACTGGTGCCCGAATCCCTTTATCAGTTTGGCCAGATAGAAATGGGCGATGACCGCCGTGGCTGGGGGAACTGCCAGGAGTGCAATGCATTTCGTCGCGCCCAGGGTACGGATATGGGATGGGTGTTTCACCCTTATCCCGATGAAGGGGGACGGGCGGGGGTGACAGGCTTGGGTTCTTCCTATGCAATGCTCAACTTGTCCCTTGAATGGGTGGATATGTTGAAAATTATTGTGCATGAGGCGGGGCACCAGCTAGGGGGCGGGCACCAGATCACCGCCGTTGGCGCTATCGGCATGTTTGATCATAGTTATGCGACGGTGTGTAACCTTGATGATGGTAGTCGATTGCACAGTATTGTGACGGCGGCAGAGTATGAGAACGCCGTTTACCAATTTTCATCGCCAGAAATGCCGTGTGGCGTGGCCGGGGAAACCGATAACACCGCGACCGTTATTGAGCACGGCCCGTATTTTGCCAGCTATGCTCGGCGCCCGGATGTGGCCGGACGGGTGCGATTGACGGCGAGCCAGCACCGGGTGGCGGAAGGCGAGAACATTCCGGCGCTGCTGACCCGCGACGGCGATGTGAGTGGCCGGGCCTTTGTTGGGGTTTGGTTGGAGGATCACCCAGAGGCAAGTGAGGGCAGCGGTTACTTCTACGTTGAGTTTGCCCCAGGAGTGTCTCAGGTGGAACTGACGATCCCGACTGAGGCCGATGGCCAGTGGTCGGACGGGGATCGCTATGTGCGGGCTCGGCTTGAATACCCAACCCGCCTTAGCCTGGCCGAGAGCCAAACCGAGGTGGTGGTGGCCTTGTCCAATGTGGATCCTATGTTGCCGGGGGTGGTGAGTCTGGATGCGGCAAGCTATCGAGTCAATGAAGGGGCCGAGGTGGCGCTGACATTGACGCGCAGTGAAGGCAGCGATGGGCCGTTGTCAGTGCGATTGAGCACGCAACCGGGCAGTGCCGAAGCGGGCAGTTTTACCCCCATGGATCAGGATGTGGCTTTTGCCCACGGTGAAACGGTTAAGGTTGTCGTTATCGACACGGTTTGGGATGGGGTATATACCGGCGATCGTGCTTTCACTGTGAAAATTGAGGGGCCAGTGGGCGAAGTGGCAGCGGCGGATGTGGTGATTGTTGAACAGGATCCCCAGCCCCAGGTTAAACCCAGTACCAGCGGCGGGGCATGGCGATGGTATGAAATTATGGGGTTGCTGGTTCTGGTTATGCTGGAAAGGATTGGCCATCGCGCACGGCGAAAAAAAAATAAGCGTTAGTCATATTTCTTATTTAACTCCCAAGGGTGTTTTGACTTGTCTATGCATTTAATACGGTCATAAGTTATCACTTGTGGATTATTGGATATGCCGCGAATCTATTTGCTTGTTGCTCCTGTGTGGCGTGTTCGTTGTGGTAATATATTTGCAATAAGTTCGCTTGGTTAAATGGATTTTTTGATGGCGAGTGGAAGATCGGCAAGTGCATTGCAACGCGCAAAGCACCGATTAAAAAAAGAACTTGGTTGTGGTCATTTACGATTCAGTTCGCGTGATATGGCACTGTTTGCTGATCTGGCCAAGGTGGGCATATTGAGTGATGACCAGGCGGCTCGGTTTATATATGGAGATAACGGCAAGCGGCGTTTGGAAAGCCTTGTTAAAGCCGGGTTGTTGGAGCGACATGTGAGTTATTGCCGCAAGCGTGGCAAAGTGGCCGGATATACCTTTTCCTGCCAGCGAGTAGCGCGGGTATTTGATGGTTTTAAGCCGCGCATCGGCAATCGAAGCATTTTGCATGAAACGATGGTGAGCGAAGCGTATTTACACGCAGGGCGCCCGGAGTCTTTTGTGGTGGCTAATCGTTTCGATGAAACGCTATATCGTCAATTCAATGCCCAGTTCCAGATTGCGGCCCCCCGGCCTAATTTCATGTTTCCAATGGAAAGCTGTTTACCCGATGCCGTGTTTACTAATGAGGCGGGGGAAATGGTGGTGGTGGAAGCCGACGCCGGGAGCTATGACCGCAATGAAGTGAAGCGGAAAATGTCTATGTGGCAGCAGCATAAACAAGTGTGGGTGCAGCCGAGCCAGGCAAGGGCCAGCGTAAAGCCTGGGGCCAATGTTGAGGTGATCACCCAATGAAAGCCGAGTTGTTAGATCGAGCGTTGCGGGCTGTCCAGATGTACCGGGCACTGACTCAGGAACAGATGGCCGGATTGTTGGGCGTGTCAGGTGATGAACTGGCTAAGGGATTGGCTGCGGTACGGGATGATGGTTTTTTTGAGATCATTCGGTCATTCCGTCCCTATATCTATACGCTCGGGGGGCGCGGAGCCCGGCGTATTGATGCAAAGGCACCGCGCCGGGATGGCAGCGTGCGAGCTTTACAGCATATTTGCCACCGCAATCTGGCACTGTCGGCTCTGCAACAAGAGAAGGGGGAGCGGATCCGCTTGGCCCCTAAACCCAAGTTGTACCGCTTTGGCTTAAATCCGGCCCCCAGTGTTGAGCACCCGGTTTTGATTGAGAATGCCTTGCACTTATTGGTGGTGGACGATGGGGGGATGGCGATCAGCCGGTTGAGATCGGCGTGGACCCGTGAGCACAAACCTCATAAGAGCTTTGATCCGCAATGGTTGGTGGATAACGGGCGAACACTGCTACCGGCATGGCGGGATGCCTGTCAAAGCCTGGTGGTGTTTTCCATTCGAGAGCAGCAGCGGGTGGAGCGGTACGCCGAGCGTTATCGTTTACCTATTGAGTATCACGCTCTGGTGCCTTTGTGGGAGATGACAGAATGAGCGGGGTGCTTTGGTCGTTAGCACTGTTGGTACTGGTTAATGGGGCCTTTGTTCTTTGGGTTCTGGTTGGCTTATTGCCTGCGACGGTTTTGGTGTTCTGTGGTGTCATTGCGGCGGGGGGCCTAGTGCGGCGCCGTCGATCCGAACAGCAGTTGAGCACGGTCGGGTGGGTATTGGGGCCAGGTGTTGAACTCACTAACCCTGATCAACCGATTTCGGTGGGGGCGGTGGTGCTGGACCCTCGCGCTATCGCTTTGGGGATCTTGTCGATTGGGGCGCCCGGATCTGGCAAGTCGGAATCGTTCAGCATGGGGCTATTGCACTATTTGAACGATGAGGGGAATGGTTGGGCCTACTTTGATGGCAAGGGACAGCGGGATCTCTTACAGAAATTGATGGCCGGTGGCGTGTCGCCGGATTTCCTTTTTTCTACCGAGTTTGCCGAAAGCCACACCATCAATCTGATGGATGGCGTATCGGTCGCATCGATCCTGGATCGTCTGACTAAAACCCTGGTGGGCCAGGCGGCATCGACCACATTCTATGCCGATGAGCAAACTCAAGTGCTGGCCCGGCTCGTGCCGGTTCTGTGTGGGGTTGGGCACAAGGTCACGCTGCGAGACCTGTTTGCTTTCTTGACGGTGCAAGAAGCCGGGATCGAGGTGATCTCGATGGCCAAGGCGCAGGGCATGGATCCGGCAACCGTGAAGTTAGCCGAGGATTGGTTTAATCGGGATCAGGGCCAGCGGGGCGCCGAGATCAAGGGGATGATCAATAAGCTGTTCCCGTTTGTCATTGGCTCGGTGGCTGATCGGATCAATGCCTATGATCCCCATATCTGCTTGCATCAGTTGGTGAATGCGGGGCAAACCGTCTATTTCCATTTGCCGTTGTCCGATTTCTCCAAGCGGGTTGCGGTGATGATTGCCGAGGAACTGGCGGGGATCGCCAGTCATCGGCAAACGACCGGGCCGGAAAATTATCCCCTGTTTGCTCAGATCTTCGATGATTGGGGCGGAATGATGCACGAAGGATTTGCAACCTATACCGCCCGGTGCCGGTCGGCCCAAATGCCCCCCTCTTTTACCTTTCAATCTCCTGCTCAACTGGCTGAGTTGAGCCCGGATTTCCGAACTCAGATTGAGGATACCGTGGCCGTTAAGGTGATTTTTCGAGTGCTCAGTGAGCGCACGGCGAGGGAATCAAAGGAACTGATCGGCACCTATGAGCGCATTGAAATGAGCCGCAGTTTTTCCGAGGAACGAGGCCGGATGTTCAATGTGCAGGCGTTAGAGCGGGATCGGATCAGCAAGGATGTTTTGTTCAGCCTGGACGCAGGGGAAGCGGTGATCTCGACGTTGGAAACCGAAGGGACTCAGGTACAGCGACGGATATATCGAACCCATTTCCCTTTGCCGCAAAGCGAGGGATGGCAGCAGATACAACCGGATCCCCAGTTGCAGCCTGTGATGGAAGATCTACGGCCAGCGTTGCATTTATACGACCGCTATATCGGTGGAGCCATGGAAGCGGTGAACCAGGCACACCTTTACGATGAACCTACAGGGCCACGGAGTGCCACAAACCGGGGACCGGATGAGGAAAGGGAGCCGCCACGGCGGCGGGAGCAGCCTGTGGGATTGACGGCGGCGGATCTCGATTGGGGATATTCCGATGATTAAGAAGATGACCGATCCATTAGTGCTTGCGCTGTGGGCGTGGGGGTTATTGGTGGGCGGCGTCATGTTGCTGTTGCTGAATGTCCCGGCGCTGGATTTTGCTTTTGGACGGCGGGCGATTGCGTTGGATATGGCAGAGCAGATCAGGCTGTTTTTCGGGGGGTATTTGTATCAGGGGATCGAGGTGTTATCCCAGGAGCAGGCCCAGGTATGGGTGCGCTGGTATGCGGATCTTACCCCGCTAACCAGACAGATTTTTAATGTTGTCATCGCTTTTAATTGCGCCACGGTGGCGGGTTGTATTGCGGTGTTTGTGAAATGGATCCGGTTGTATTTTAGCGCCCAGCTAGAAGCCCAGGCGTTGCAAAAAGACCGAGATTTAATCAAGAGGTGAAGGTATGAAAATGTTTAGGGAACTGTGTATTGGTTTGTTCTGTTTTGCCGCGACTTCGGCACATGCAACCAAGTTGGAACTGCCGAGCTTTGCAAGCAATCAGGATGTGCAGCGTAAAACCGAGGAAGTGGCGGAAAATATCGTTTCTTGGATCTTTACCATCATCGGGATCATGATCGTGATCGGTATTTTGGTGACAGCCTTTAAGGCGGCATCCGGTGACAGCGACGAAGCGAAAAAGTGGGGGACCGGGGTGGTGTGGGGCGGTTTGCTCAGTGCCACGGCCTACGGGATCGCCGGATTCTTTGTGTAAGGGGGCGCTCATGCCAGCGTTGAATCATCGACACAAAGAGATCCATTTTCTCGGAATGAATTTGTGGTTTTGGTTAGCGGTGATCATCGCGGCCATGTTTGGGTTGTTGGCGCTGGTATCGATGGGCCAAAAATCACAATGGCCATTCCTGGCGGTATCCGTTATCGCCAGCGTTTGCGTCGTGCCGTTGTCGCTGTTTAATAATCGCTTATTTGCCTTTTGGTTCGTACTACAGGGGCGGCGTAAAGACGGCATTGCGGTGATCTCATGGATTGGGAGGGGTGTCGATGACCAGGCCGTATGAGTCGCTATTCAGTTGGCGAAACTTTTGGGGCGAGCACGCCTTGGTTCACCAGGACGGGGCCGTATCGGTGGCGATCTTGTGGAGTGGGCTTGATAGCAGCCTATTAGAAGCCTCAGAGATTGGGGGCCAATATGATTCGTTGCGCAAAGTCCTTAATCAATTGCCGATGGATGTGGTGTTTGAGAACCACTTGATACGGGATACCAATATCGATCGCGCCATTGATTACCTGGAGCATGGCGAAGCGCACACAGTGCGATGCCACGAAGTGAGTCGGTGGGTTCGTGAGCGCATGGCGGAATCGGTGGCCGGCGCCGCAATGTCGAATCGCGCGGTGTTGGTTTTAACCAAGGAAGCCAAGCGCAGTAAATGGTGGGCATCGGCTCAGTTAAGCGGTGAAGCGAAACGGGCCGAGCAGTTGTTAGAGACTGCCGAGGCGGTGTTGCGTCTTTTACCAGGAGCACGTTTGGCAAACAAAGCTCAGTGGGCGCGCTTGGTTGGGCAGTGCATTTATCGGGATTACGATCGCCAGGCATTGCCCTTACTGACTCGGGATGATGTGTTCTTGTATGAGCAATGGATACGGCAAAAGCCGACGATAGAGCGGGGTTGTGCTCAAATCGAGGGCACCCATTACAAAAGTGCCATGATGTATCTGTATCCCGATGCGGGCTCTGATGGGATCGTTGGGTTTAGTCGCAAATTAGCCGATTTACCGCACTATACCCATTTGGTGCAAGTTGGCCAGCGACTCGATAAGGCCGGGGCGAATCGTCGATCGGTATCCAAAAGTAAGCGGGGCCGGGGGTTTATCAGTGAGAGCGAGCAGGAGCGCAATGCATCGGCCCAGGCGCACGAATCCGAGTTTAGGATGTATCTCGATGACGGCAGCGAGGTTTTTAAAAACCTGTTTGTGCTGACGGTCGGGGCTGACTCATTGAACGAGCTTAACCGGGTTATGGATGAAGTGGCCGGGTGGGTGAATAACCTAAATGGCGAACTGCGCTTTGATGAGTCGATGCAGTTGCCTTTTTGGCGTTTACGTCAGCCAGGGCAAGGCCGTTTTGCTCCGTGGATGCGGGACGATGTGGATTGGCAAGTGGTGCACATGTGGCCCGCCCAGGTATTTAGCACGGGCGATCAGCAGTGCCCCCAAATGCTGCGGATCAGTAATACCGGAGAATTGATCACCAAAGGGTTTCGCCCGGACGCCGTAAACCATGCGATCACGGTGGCGGCGACGGGCGCCGGGAAAGGGGTTCAAAAGTGTGTTGAGATTTTAGAAACCTTCCCGTTAGGCATTGATTGGTATATCGCTGAGGTTGGCACCAGTTACGAATGGACCGTGCAAGCTTGCGGGGGGGATTACATCGAAGTTGATCCCGAGCACACCATCATTAACCCGTTACCGGATCTGAGTTTTGCCGACCAGGACGCCGAGCAAATTTTGCCGGTGCCGGTGGTGATTGGCACCATCGAAGCATTGAGTTTCTTGCTTCTCGATGGGGATAGCGAGGTGCTCACTGTTCATCAACGGGCCGTCGCAGAACAGGCTTTGAAGCGAACTTATGAGCAGATGGTGGCGGCGAGTGTGCCTAAACAACCATTGCTTTCTCACTTCTTGATGCAGTTGCGCGATCCCGATTGCGCGGTGAATGAGCCCCAGCACAAGGCGGCTCAAATGATGGCCGATAACCTGGAATCCTTTTTGAGCAGTGAGCAGGGCGCGGTGTTCAACCGACCCGGCAACTTGCAGTTAAGGCAGGGGCTTATCGGTATCAATCTAAAGCCGGTGCAGCAAAAAGCGCCTACCTTGCTGAAATTTTACTTTGTCTTTATTGGGCTGCAATTCACTCAGTACGCCTTTATGGCTGGCAAGCAGGCGCGGGTGCTGCTCGATGAAATGCATGTGTTGGCCAAGGAGGCGCCGGGGGTGGCTCGAAACTTGGTTTCGGGTATTGCAAGGATGGGCCGTAAGGATGGGGCGGCGATCGATTTGGTGACACAGGAAACCGCTGAAATTGATGTGATTGAAAGTGCCGTGATCAACCAAACCCCCTATTTCAATCTGTTGTGGCGGAAAAGCGAGTGGCATTTGATCGCTGAACGTCTTTTGATGGCCGATCCGATTTTAGCTCGGTGGCAGTCATGGCCAGATCCAATCTCTGCGAACTTGGATTACCGACCGGGTTTGATGACCATTTTGGGCCGTTATTACGAGCTATTTTTGCGATTTCCGGCTCCGTTGTTGGCGATCGCATCTTCAAACGCCACAGACCTATTGGCTAAGTCTGTGATTGGACCGATAACCGATGATCTGGCTCAGAGATTGGCCATGTTGGATGAGTACCGGGACATGGCCAGGCAAGGCCGATCCCCGGATGAATGTGCGGCGGCGATGGTCGCTTACAAGGACGTTAACGATGAATACCAAGTTATTGCCTAATGTGGTTTTAATTGGGGGGCTATGCCTAACACCAGGGGCTCAGGCGGTGGTTGATCCCGCCAATGCCAAGATCTTGATTGAAATGATCGAAATGGTGCGAGTCGCTAAGGAACAACTCGATGTAGCCCGCGATGCTCAAAAAGATTTCAACGACTATCAACAGGCTTTCGAGGAAGTGAAACGGCTTGATGAAGTGCGAGCCGCAGCGACCAATGATATTCGGAATGGAAGCCTAAATGCAGCGATGGATCGTGTAAGCCGCAGCCTTAACAAGATCTCTAGGCTCTCAGGTATTGGCGAGGAAATTGATATTCGTGATGCACTCCAAAAGGAGATAGACGATCGGATCAACGACAGGGACAACACCCAGGATCCCCTAAAACAACGTCTGTTAGATACCGAGATTCAGGCACTCGAAGCCGAGTTGACGGTGGCTGAGATCCGTATGGTGACGAATGAAAATCTTGAACGTATGTCATTGAATGAAAGCGTTGATGAGTCGCAGCGCATCACCGCCGAAAATACGGCTTTGTTGGCTCGATTGGCGGTGGAGGAACAGCACCGTAGCAGCAATGAGCATTTTGAAAAAGAGCAGGCTAAGGAAAGGCAGGTTAGCGACTTTTTCAATTCTACAGACGTTTACGAAGTCATCGGGAAAAGCAGTCGATGGGGCAAGGATGAGTAAGGTCTTATGTAATGGAAAATGACAACAATAGCCATCAACGATTTTTGATGGAAACATTTTCCCGGTTAGATTCATCGGTGTTTTATGAAAATGCTTTTGAACTGGCCGGGCAGGTTTTAGCCGCGATCGGTGGTTCAGTTCTTATTATCGCTTTTTTGTATCGAATCGCGGTGGAACTGAGCAATCATGAAGGCCCATCTTTTGGGAAAGCGATAAAGGATTTTGCAATTGCTGGGGTTGGTTTAACACTGTATTGGGCCGTTTGGGGGCTTGTTGTTGTATTTTTCAATGCTCTTTATTTGCTTTTTGAAGATACCGGGAGCCTGCAAGGTATTTACAACTCATTTGTCGAAGTGATGCAGTATGTAGAGCAACATGCAGCCGATAATAAAACGTGGGCTTCGTGGTTGGGGGCGCCAATACAAGAATTTGTTTCTGCATTGATTTGGTTCGTCTATATGATTGGCTATTTGTCCGTGTTGACGGCGTATGCCATAGCTAAGTTGTTTCATGGGCTTTTATTTGCCATGGCTATCGTTTGGGGGGTGGTTGCGTTTGCTGTCCGGCCTGCAACTGATATGATCCAGGGATGGATTAAACAAGTGGCTTTGGTGTTGCTGTGGCCGATTATTGAATGCATTATGTTTATGTTCTTAAACATGGTGGTTGTATCGTCCGTTAACAACATTGACGCCGCTGATTTTGGGCAGGGCACAATAGTAGGGATGCAACTATTGTTTTCCGTGCTTAATTTTATTGTTGTGGCCTTTATTATCTTTGCGCCAATATTAACCAGTCGTTTGATCTCCAATGCAGATCTTGGGACGCCAGCCGGTGCTGTCATGGGTGCGGCAACCATGATGAGCCAGAATGCCATTATGGGCGCCGCTATGAATAATCCATTGTCAAAGAAGGCAAAGGCAATGGGCGGCAGCATGGCTCAGAACGTAGGAGCCGGGGCAAAAAGTATCGGGGCAAGTATGGCCCAGGGCGGCGCGAATATGGCACAGAAAATGGGGATGTCCCCAGAGCCAAAGTTTTCGCAAGGCATGACGCCCGAAGGGAAAGCCGACATTGCGGCAGCAGGGAAAGATTTTAGTGCCCGAGCAAAGGCCGAGGACAGATCTCTAAGTAAGCAGTTAGGCGCGGCACCTGTAACGCCTACGCCTAATAAGCCAGTGCCTGCCAGTGCGCCACCGAAACCGGATAAATCATCATTGTCGAGCCAATTGGGAGGCCCCGCCGCACCAGGTAAAGCGTCGTCATCGAGTGCCGGGCAGGCGGTAAGCAGCAGCCCCGCCGAACCAGGTAAAGCGTCGTCATCGAGTGCCGGGCAGGCGGTAAGCAGCAGCCCCGCCGCACCAGGTAAAGCGTCGTCATCGAGTGCCGGTCAGGCGGTCAGCAGCAGCCCCGCCGCACCAGGTAAAGCGTCGTCATCGAGTGCCGGTCAGGCGGTC
>NZ_JBXVVJ010000014.1:0-57521 GCF_057219095.1 Ferrimonas sp. YIN67 | reverse complement strand
TTTAAAGGTCAGGTGTCCGAGTGGCTGAAGGAGCACGCCTGGAAAGTGTGTATACGGCAACGTATCGAGAGTTCGAATCTCTCCCTGACCGCCATATAACAAAAAACCCCATCCGAAAGGATGGGGTTTTTTGTTATTCGGTGTTTAGCGGAGGCCTTGGTTCGAACTCTATAGTTCGCCAAGTCGGTCGGGAACCGGCTTCAATGGCCGAAGGCCACCCGCAGGGCGAAAGCCAGGGATGGCTGAATTCCATCTCTCCCTGACAGCCATATCAAGAAAACCCGCATGATGTGCGGGTTTTTGCGTTTCTGGAGCAAAGACTGGGATCGGGGGAGAGTGGCTACTCTCGAAAATCACTCGCCAGAGCCGAAACGTAAGCGCGAAGCGCTGAAGTAACGCCGAAGGCGATCATCTCTTCACTGACTGCCATATTTGATAAAACCCACCCCTTCGGTGGATTTTATCATTGCTTGAGCAGTGATCCAGAGTCAGGGGAGTGCCCAGTCTAGAACATCACTCGCCAGAGTTCGCAGCGGAAGCGCGACGTGATGGAGTAACGCCGAAGGCGATCATCTCTCCCTGAACACCAGATCCCCGAAAAACCCGCACCCTGTGCGGTTCTTTGCGTTTTTGCGGTGACCACGATGCCAGGGCGAGTGGCTACGCGAAAAGAGCTCTCACCGGAGGTTACCAAAGGGTCGGAAATTGTCATCAATGGCCGAAGTCGGCCCCGGCAGGGGGAGGGGGAGTGCATCTTTGCTTTGCTGTCATCTCCTGGATCGCGTTATTCATTCTGTCTCCTTTGCCAGTAGGCCGCGTAATGTTACCTCTTTGCAGCTTCACTATTGTCTACACTTACCTCTGATCTTAAGGGGTTATTGGGATTGTTTAAGCAGAGTGGGAGACGCATGAGGCTGACGGCTTTTTACTTAATTACCGGGCTTGGAGGCATGTTGGGTTGGCATGGTGCAATGATCATGCACTCGCTAAGCAGTGCCGATCAGATCAAGTCGATAGATGAGCCAAACTCCAGCCTTGCGGAGCGCTATCTGCTGTTTGGGGATTGGCCTGTTGGGCTTGAGGGGATGAAGACTCAGCTTGAGTTCTTTATTGAGGGAAGCTCTGAGCTTGCTGACCAGCCAGGAGCCCCTGATGCCGGCGGATAATTTGGTTGTCGACAAGAAAGGCTTATTCCTTCGTGTGTTGTTTGGTCTGCTCTACATTGAATTTCTATTTTATCTTTTGGGGGGATCCCTTCGGGGAGCCTCGGCAGTGTCGATTGCAACCCTGATCACTCGCCTTGAACTTTCTGACTTTATTAGTGTTGGCTTGATCTTTGACCTGGTTTACTTTGGTCTGGTCTTGCTGGGGGTCCACCTGCTCTGGACCTGGCTTATGGTGATCAGTTGTTTACCTGGTTTTCGGGCCAGCGAGCACAAAGGTTTTCGGGCGCTATTCGTACTGTTTGTCTTGGTTTTGCACATGACAGTCATAGTGGCGCTAAATAGCTTGCTTTATCCCACTTCATTGGTTGCCTACTTTCGTGACAGCGGTTTGGCCAATAGCGCCATTATTTCATTGTTGCTGTTGCCACTGTTGGGTCTGCTATGGCTCGGTAGCAGTCAAATAGGGGCACGGCAGCGATCATTCACTGTTGCCCTGGTTGTTGCCGTTGTGGCTTTTTTCACCGCGCCTCACCTCCCCCAGAAGGGCATTGCTCAGGATGAGCAGCCCAATATTATCGTGATCGGTATCGATGGATTACGACCGGATCATCTTGCTTATCGTGGTGCAGTAGAAAATTTTGCACCGGCGATCAATGCGTTTATCTCTAATGCCTTGGTTTATGATCGGACTTATACGCCGATGGCAAGAACTCATGTTGCCTGGATCAGCCTGCTGACCGGGCAGTATCCACGCAGCCATGGTATTCGCTTTAATCTGGCGCCTCCAGAGTTACTTGAACGCCCGGTTCCATTGGTGGAAGCCTTGAGTAAAGACGGCTATCACACTGTTTACGCCATGGACGAACGGCGCTTTAACAATATTGATCGAAGTTATGGCTTTGACCGGGTGGTGGGCCCTAAGGCCGGTGCTGCCGATACTCTTATCACTGGTTTTGCCGATCTCCCCATCGTCAACGTGGTGATGGCTTCCGCCTGGTCTCGCTATCTATTTCCCTATCTCTATAACAACCGTGCTTATGGCAAGGCTTATTCGCCTTCAGCATTTAATCGAAGTGTGCTCGAGGGGATGTCATTTGATAAACCCAATTTCTTATCTGTCCACTTCTGCCAGTTACATTGGCCTTATACCTCAAGAAACTTTGTACAGCTTGAACCAAAGCAGTGGGATGGGAACTTTCAGTACTACATGTATGTTCAGATGCTGAAGCAAATGGATACGCAATTTTCTGAGTTTATTAGTTTATTGAAGGCGTCTGGGTATCTGGAAAATGCCACGATCATTGTATTTTCCGATCATGGTGAGGGACTGGGCCTGGACAGTGATGATCTTGAGGTAAGCGAACCTGAGCTTTCCGTTTACAAAGAGGGGGTTCGGGGACATGGAACCAGTGTAATGACCCAGGCCCAATCAGACGTCTTGCTAAGCTATGTGCAGTATCGCTCGGGGAAGCCTGCCCATGGTTCTGGGGTGCTTCAAGGGCAGTTCTCTCTGGTTGATATTGCACCCACTTTGTATCGGGATAGTGGCCTTACCGCCGAGGTAAGTATGGATGGAAAAGTTTTGCCTTTGACTCAGAAAGGGGTGGAGCGCGACCGGGCAGTATTTGTCGAATCTTCGTTGTATTCCCGTGCGTTAACCCAGAGTCATCTCGATAAGAACAACATCCTTTCTGAAATGGCGGGACGCTATCAGGTTCGCCCCGACGGTCGAATCGTATTTAAGTTGGAGAATTACCGCTCGCTCATTCGACAAAAGCAGTTGTCGGCTTATGGTGATGGCTGGCAATTGGTGTCTCAACCGAACTTGGATGATCTGCTGTTGATCGACCTTGAAGGTGGTCAACTCTCGCGCCACGTTCCCGGCCAAGCTGTTCCCGATGTAAGGTCCTTGATAAAGCAGGCATGCCAGTTTTATCAGAATGAGCTGAGCAGCAGGGGACGGTTTTGCGGGCCGAAGAGGGGTGCTCAGATCGCGCATGCCAGCTTGGATCATTGAAGCTTATCAGGTGACGTTTTCGGGGGAGTGGCGTGGCAAAGATCTCTGAAGTGTTATTTAAACTGGTGCTGGTTCTGGCCCTATTCCTGATGGGAGGGTGGTTTGCCCTGCAGGGCATGCCCCCTTTCTCCTTGATCGAGCAGGGTTGGCAGCAAACGAAGGGTCTATATCAGACCTATGTAGTCAGAAAGCCGGCATTGCTTAAACCGATCCGATATACCACAGAGGGGGTGTCGGTACATGAGCCGGATCTGGCTTATGGGGGAGTTACCTTACTCCAGGGCACCTTTCCCGGTGGTACTCAGATCCGCGCCATTGATATGCAGGGGAGGGAGTTGCATCGATGGCAGATCGATTATTTCAAGATCTGGCCCGATGCCCAGCACATTGATGAGGCGTCCAAGCCGAAGACCGCAAACAATTACCATACGCAAGGGTTTGTTGCGCTGCCTGATGGGTCCGTTGTTGCCAATGTGGGTGAAAAGGGCACGGTGAAACTGAATGCTTGCTCTGAGGTAGTGTGGACGGTCGATCGTATGACTCACCATTCGGTCACCGGAACTGCACAAGGAAATTATTGGATCCCCGCGCATAGAGCCGTTGACGAGATCCCCGATCAATTGCTGTTTGCCGGGATCACGCGTGACGCTTTGAAAGCGGCGGCGAACGAGAAGGGTTTTGTCGCTCATTCCTATGAGAACCTGCTGCTTTTGGTTGATGGCAACGGGGAGGTATTAAGGGAGTTTTCCGTGCTGCAGGCCTTGTACGATGCTGGCCTCGAATCTGTGGTATTGAATGCGCTTAAATGGAGGCGAGCCGATGTCACTCATGTAAATGATATCGAAATGGTTTCCTCTGCTTTAGCGGGAATGCTTGATGGGGTAGATGAGGGCGACTTACTGATTTCTATCCGGCAAATGCACATGCTGGCCGTGATAGATCGGCATACGGGCGCATTGAAGTGGCACTTTATTGGACCTTGGGTGTTTCAGCATGATCCCGACATTCAGCCTGATGGCACCATCGTCGTGTTTAACAATGGGGTGCGCGGGCTGGCGTTTAACCGGGTGCCTGGCAGCAGCCTGATGGCGCTTGACCCCTCTACTCGGCAGGTGACCACCCTATACCCCAAAAAGGCGAGCCAGAGCTTTTATACGGATATTCTGGGACATCATCAGGTCCTGGCTAACGGCAACTATTTAATCACGGAAAGCCGAGCGGGCCGTGTGTTTGAGGTGACCCCTGAGGGGCAAACGGTTTGGCAATATACCTCATCCTATGACGATCGACTCGCATCATTGATAGCGATCGCGCAGCGTGTTCAGCCCACCTTTTTTCATCCCGATGCCCTGCAGTGCCAAGGGCGTGAAATTGGAGTACAACGATGATCCATATAAGATCCCTGAGTTCAGTATTCTGTGCACTGTTTTCCCCACTTTGCCTTGCTTATGTTGGACCAGGCACAGGATTGTCGGCGCTAGGAACCGTGCTTGCCTTTATTGGTGCGCTCTTACTCCTGATCGTAGGGTTTGTGTGGTACCCGATGAAGCGCCTCATCAGCCGGTACAAGGCAAAGCGTGGGATCGAAGCGCCGCTTCAGAAAGTAGAAGAAGGCTCGGAGGAAGGCTCAGATAGAGGTGAGCGGCCCTGATGATTGGGTTGGCTTACCTGCTGGTGCTGGCGGTTTTCTCATTGGCCGTCATCAAGGTTAGGGCTTTAAAGCATGTGGTTACGGCCTTTCGTTTATCAAAAGAGAGCTGGGTTGCGCTGAGCAGCGTCAAACTTAGTGACTCAGAAAAAGAGATGATTGCACGACGTGGGGCGATCCGTTTGCTGTTGGAGTCATTGTGGATCTTACTGAAAATGGCTTTTTGTCTGGTCCTTTGCCTGATCCCCGTGGCTCTGTTGGTGCATTGGGGTTGGTTCAGCTACCGGGACTTTGCTCAGTTTTGTTTGCGGACCGACGTGTTACTGGTGACCCTTCTTGGCTTTTTATTGTTGGCCTGGGGCCGGAAGCGACCATGGGAGAGCAGAGATGGCGAGCGATAAGTACGCGATTTTCGATCGCTGGATCAATCGGCTGGCATTTCGTGTCCCCATGCTCGGACAGGTGATGCAGGATCTGGAGGATACGCTCTATGGTGCCAACTGGCGTCAGTGTTCGGTTGATTCGCCTATCTTCATCTGCGGGTTACCCAGAGCCGGTACCACGGTATTGCTGGAGATCCTCGGCGGCTTTTCTGGAACGGTTAGCTATTCCTACCGGGATATGCCCTTCATCGGTTCCCCGGTGCTTTGGCAACGCGTGACCAAGCCCTTCATGCTGGAGGCGCAAAAACAGGAGCGCATGCATGGGGATGGTTTACAGATCGGTTACGACAGCCTGGAGGCTTTCGAAGAGGTGCTGTGGCGCCAACACTACCCTCATCACTATGAGCATGATTGCATTGGGATGTGGTATGAGGACAGTTATCCGGTGGATGTTCGCCTTGGGGAGCAGATCCGTAAGTTGTTATGGCTAAGGAATGGCAATCGTTATCTGAGCAAAAACAACGGCAATGTCGCTCGGGTGCCCTTTCTTAAGCGTTGTTTCCCCGATGCCAAAATTATCGTCCCATTTCGTGAGCCGGTAGAGCATGCCATTTCGATGTGGCGTCAGCACAAAAGGTTTCTGCAGTTACATGAAAGAGATAGATTTAATCAGGAGTATATGGGGTATATCGGTCATTATGAATTTGGCCATCTTCACAAGCCTGTAGGCTTTCCTGAACTGGACGAACTGTGTGGTGAGCGGGACCCCTCAGATCTTGCCTATTGGTTGGCATACTGGTTGGCGGCTTATCGATTTCTAGGTGAACTCGACGGGGTTCATTTCCTTCAATATGAAGGGCTCTGTCGAGCGGGAAAGGCAGGGATCGGATCTGTACTCGATGCCGTTGGCTTGCCTCGTGAGCCGACAGCGCTGTCTCAAGCGAGCACCTTGCTGCGAGAAGCTCCGTCCGCAAGATACCAAGGGCAGGCCATTGGGAATGAGCTTATGCACCAAGCGAATGAGCAGCATGGGCGAATGCTGAGACGTTGCCTGTTAGCGACCCCAAAGACAGGGACCGGTAGTGGTAGGCCTGTAAAGCGGCGGGTGGATGGATAAGAGAGAGGGCTTTACCCGACGCCCGGTCCGACCGCAGTGCGCAGCCCTGCCGGGAGGAGAAACGAAAAAGGCTCCAACCTTTCGGTTAGAGCCTTTCTCTGTTGTATGGTCGGCCAGAGAGGATTTGACCGCGCCGGGCTTCCGGTCCGACCGCAGGGCGTAGCACTGCCGGGAGGAGAAACGAAAAAGGCTCCAACCTTTCGGTTAGAGCCTTTCTCTGTTGTATGGTCGGCCAGAGAGGATTTGACCGCGCCGGGCTTCCGGTCCGACCGCAGTGCTTAGCCCTGCCGGGAGGAGAAACGAAAAAGGCTCCAACCTTTCGGTTAGAGCCTTTCTCTGTTGTATGGTCGGCCAGAGAGGATTTGATCGCGCCGGGCTTCCGGTCCGACCGCAGGGCGTAGCCCTGCCGGGAGGAGAAACGAAAAAGGCTCCAACCTTTCGGTTAGAGCCTTTCTCTGTTGTATGGTCGGCCAGAGAGGATTTGAACCTCCGACCCCCGACACCCCATGACGGTGCGCTACCAAGCTGCGCTACTGGCCGACAACGGAGCCTATTCTATGCAGAACCATCTGACATGCAAGCCATTTTTTCTTATATTTTGACAACTGCTCAGGCATTGGCCAGGGTGGGGATTTGTTGTACAAGGTGGTGCCGCTCGGCTCGTTTAACCGCACAGCGGCACAAGCCGTTGTTGAGTGCCGGGCAGCCTTTGCACGGACGTTGCTTGAGTGGCAAGTCGAGAACAATTTTCTTCGGGGCATGAATGGGCACTACATTGGCAGTTGAGCTGGCAAGATAGGTCTCCACCCATTGATTAACGAGGGGGGTTAGCTCTTTCTTGGTTAGAGGCGAGCGTGTTCCTGGTTCGTGAGCAAGCTCTTTTTTAAGCTTTTTTCTAAACGCCTTCGCTAACTGTTTGCACTCCTTGTTCAGGGCTTTCAGCTGCTGCTTTTTGGCTTTCTTCGCTCGCTTCCCCATGGATTACCTCAATATGGATCCTGCCTGCTTGGTGCCATGATAAAGCACCTTAATATTAATGGGAATGGGTGTCGTTACGGCTGGGGTGCAGGGTTCAGCGTCAAGGTTGGTGATTCAGGGGAGTGTAATGTGACCTGACGGTAGCGGCCCGCCTGATAAGCTTGGGCTTGATCGGCGAAATGTTGGGTCCAGGCTTGGCCGCTTTGCCCCAAAGGGCTGATCACTTGGGCTTGATATGGTTTGGCCAGATCGACGATACGTCTAGTCGAGGGGCCAAATACTGCCTGCCAACCGCTGTTTTGATATCGGTATGAGACATTGTTGACGGCCCTTTTAGAGCCGGTTACGGGGAGCTGTGGGCCTTCCAGCAGGGCCTGTAGCCAAGGATTGATAGCCATTGGATGACGGTGGCGGTATTGCGCCGTTTGTTGCCAAAGGGGGGCCTGAGCCGACTCCTTGCTGGCGTTCCAAGCCTGCAGCAGGGTGTCCTGCATGCTTTGTCGTCCTGGTTGCTGAGTGTTATCCCACCAGGCAGAGTCGGGATCGGACATGATCTCATGCATCATCTTGTCGACCAGTTCCTGATGGCGGAGCGGATCAAAGAGTTCGGGGCCAAGTTCATCCATCATCGTTGCTTTTAATAGCTGAAAGTAAAAGGTTTCAAATTGTGACGGGGCGCTACTGCTACCTCGGTACACACCATCCCAACTGGCCAATGCCTGCCAGTGAGGATCATCTTTCAACAGGGGTTGGAGCAGGGAGCGCAGTTGCTGGGCTCTGAGGTTTCTACTGTCGGTTTGCAGATGCTCAAACTCTTTCGCACTCCAGTGGTGTTGTCGCTCCAATTGATGAGCCAGTTGTTGTGGGCGGAACTTCGGGGCGTAATAGCTGGAGCGCTCTTTTGTTGTTACCGGTGTGGAGTAGGGGGTGTTCGCGGAGAAGATGAGGCCGGAAGGGGGATTGATCTCTTTGGGGTTGTCGGATTGGGGGTAGAAACCCTCCGGGCGATTTGACAGACGGGTGCCATCAATCAGGGTGGAGCCGTCGAGCCCTTCTGCCCTTTTGAGGTAACGAGCGATAGCCCACTTGGCGATGTTGCCTTTGATATCTGCGTATAAAAGGTTGACTCCAGGAGACCAGATTGTTTCAAGGGCCTTAGGGAGCCTCTCCATCGATTGGGCCTGTAATAAGTGAAATAGTCCGTCAAGAGGGGCATTGTCGGGCTCAGTAAAGACCCAGTACAGGGCCGTTGGCTGGTCTAGGCCGATGATATGATCGACTCGCGGACCAAAGCGGGTATGTTGGATCTCAACAGCTACTGGGTCGTGCCCCTTAACCTCTATGTGCTGCAGTTCGACTGCGTACTCTTGCCGTTCCCCATCCAGCAGGTAGCCTCCTTGTTCGGCATGAAGCTGATAAAGGTCGGCATCGTCGTTCAGCAACATGGTTAAGCCCCAGACGTGGGTGGGGCTTTGGCCCAGCAGGGGCAGGGGAAGGCCTGGCAGGAAATGGCCATAGATCTGGCGTTTTGGGGTGTGCCATTGCACTTCGTACCAGATCTGAGGGGTTGAAAAGCTGATGTGGGGATCGTTGGCAAACAGAGCGGCGCCACTGTCACTGCGCCAAGGTGCTACTAGCCAGGCGTTGGAGCCTTGTAGGGTGCCTAATGGAAGACGTTGGGGCCACTCTCCCATGGTTTCTTTCCAGCGACTGAGAGAGCCTGGATCCGGCGGTGTTTGCAGCGGGGCTTGCCAGTGATCTTTTATGGCGTGGTGGTAGGGCTCAGGCAGTTTTTGGTACATGGCTGTGATCAGAGGATCTTGTTCAAAGGCAGCGTTGAAGCTGTGCGCCATGTAACTTAATACGGCAAAAATATCTGTGGTGGAAAAGGGGTGGGGCTTGCTGTTGAGCAGCAGATATTCCAGAGGGGCCGGGTGGGTGGCTATGGCTTGGTTGATGCCGTTGATATAGGCATCAACCCATTTTGCCAGCTGAGGTTCCCGCTCTGCCAACTGTCGAGCCTGTTGCTGGCTCCAGCGCCGTGTGCCCAAGGTGCGAAACAAGCGGTCGGTATCCAGCGCCTTAGGTCCAAATAGGGCTGCGAGCTCTCCTTTACCCACTCGTCGCAAGACGTCCATTTGAAAAAGCCGGTCTCGAGCATGGAGCCATCCCAGAGCCATCATGGCATCCAGATCATCCTGGGCACTTAGGCTGGCAACACCATAGGAGTCAAAGGCGATCTCAACGGGAGCGGATAGTCCGCTAAGCATTTGTTGGCCATGGGTGACGGGCTGGCGATCCCAGAGCAGTTTGGTCACTCCCAAGGCAGCCAGGAGTAACACAAGCAGACTCAGGCGACTGAACAGGCGAAGGAGATGCATAACGGCCCGATCTCTTTGGGGGTTAATGTGAGGTTGTGCCCTGGAGGGCGGTACGTCAAGGTGATGAGCGCCAATATACATACGCCCACACATACCCCAGGAGGGATATGTGTGGGCGGAGTGATGAGCTGGAAGAGCGTGGCCCGGTGGAATTGAGAGGGTTTGACCGCGCCGGGCTTCCGGTCCGACCGCAGGGCGTAGCCCTGCCGGGAGGAGAAACGAAAAAGGCTCCAACCTTTCGGTTAGAGCCTTTCTCTGTTGTATGGTCGGCCAGAGAGGATTTGACCGCGCCGGGCTTCCGGTCCGACCGCAGGGCGTAGCACTGCTTGGGGAGGCGGTACGAAAAAGCCCGGAGCTCTATGAACTCCGGGCTTTCTCTGTTGTATGGTCGGCCAGAGAGGATTTGACCGCGCCGGGCTTCCGGTCCGACCGCAGTGCGTAGCACTGCTTGGGGAGGCGGTACGAAAAAGCCCGGAGCTCTATGAACTCCGGGCTTTCTCTGTTGTATGGTCGGCCAGAGAGGATTTGAACCTCCGACCCCCGACACCCCATGACGGTGCGCTACCAAGCTGCGCTACTGGCCGACAACGGAGGCCATATTACTGTGCCCTCAGGGAATTGCAAGGGCTGGCGAAACCAACCGCTGTATCTTTGTGCAACCTCTTTATCAATGGCTGAGGAAACGTCGACCTTCCTCCATCATGTTGATCAAGGTCGGCACATCCAGGCTGGCATCCCGCTGCCGTTGGTACTCGGTGTCGTACACCTTGTACTCGCCATGATGATTGATCACCGTTGTGCCTAATTTATTGCGAATTGCATAGTTACGGCTGTTTCCCATTACCAGATAGGGAAGTGCCTGGGGTTGGTAGAGGTGCTCACCGACACTGTAGTCTCGCAGGGAATTGTCACAGTTAAACAGGTCCGCTAACAACGCCGGGGCCAGCCCGTAGTGACTGCTGGGGCGCTTGATGATCCGTGCCCGGTCGGCTGGCCAACGAATCATCAAGGGAACCTTGGTCGCAGCGGGGGCGAAGTTATCCCGGTTGCTGCTTCCGTCGGTAGTAAAGAGGTTGCCATGACTGCCGGTGATGACCACCAGAGTCTCATCGTCCACCTGGCTAAGTAGGCGCGCCAACTCCTTGTCGAGAAAGGAAAGAGACTGCCGGTACTGATTATACAGCACAGTTTGGGCGTGATTCAGCTTCATATCTGGCCGGGCTGTTGGGATCCCAACAAAGCCCACGGGCGTGCTGTAGAAAGCCGGTGCTCGATAGGTCACCAGACGGAACTGGGGACCGGGTTGGCTCGCAAAGTGCTTAAGCAGTTGTATCGTAGTAGCTTGATCCTGCTCGGCAGGCACATCGTTCAGGAGAGCGGCATTGCTTTGGTGTGTAATGAACTGGGCATTTATGGCATGAGGAAGATGGTGTTCGGCAAATCCGAAGCTCGACAGTTGATAGCCGGCGTCTTCCAGAACTTGGGTCAGTACAGGCGTTTTTTTGTCAGCAAACAATGATGTTTGGTAGCTGGGAAGCATGCTGTACAGCAGGCTGTAAAGGCCATGTTCAAACTCATTGGCGCCGCTCTGATGGCTTGTAAACCAGTGAGCATGCTTGGCGTAATCGAGCAGACCCGGCATGGTTTGCTCGTCCACCAGATCGGCCCGCCAGCCGTCGACGACGATCATCAGGATGTCCGGCGTTTCGTCCATTTGACATTGCATCGGACTCAGCGGGTAGTTGAGCTGATGAGTGGGCTGGGCTGTTCGCTCCCGCTCCTGCAGGGTTAAATCACTCATCAGGCCCTGACGTGCCATAAAACTCTTGGCAGTGAAAGGGTAGTGCAGGGGAAACATATCATCCTGCTGAGTGATGGGTCGGTAGACCGTGGCATCCGCCCAGGCATGGATCAAGTGTGAGGTGACGAAACAGCTCACCAGTATTGTGGTGATCCGGCCACCAAGTTTCCTTCTGCGGACCCGCTGCAGTCTCTTCCAGAGGCCATTAGCGATCACCAGTTGTAGCGCCATGATGGCAACCGGCACCAAAACCAGTGCCGGTGTTCTCAGTAGGGCATTGAGATCGCTGCTGGCCAGATCCAGGACAAAGGGGCTCAGATGCAGGCGGTAGTAGGAAAAGATCTGGGTATCAAAGGCCAGCGCCGAAAGACTCAGTGTCGCGATCACGGCGGCATAGCCCCGGAGAACCCTCGAGTAGGGCAGAAGCAGGGTAGCGGGGAATAGGGCGATCAGGTAGACCACAAAGGCCAAGAAGGCAAAATGGCCTACCCAGTTTGCCAACATGTAGAGTTGACCGAGCGCCGTTTCTGGCCACCCCTCAACATAGAGATAACGACTGGCGATAAGCATCGCCAACAGGATGTTGATAAAAGTGAACCAGTGGCCCCAAAGGACGAGCTGGGACACACGGTCCTTGTTATGATCTTGTGTCTGCATGCTTGGGGTGTGCGCCTAGTCGAGTTGCACGGAATTCGTTGCCTTATCCTACGAGGAATAAAACGACTAATCCAGATTGTGAATTCAATCGGTTAGGAGTCTGTGCGCACAGAGGCCGTCAGTGCCTTGGAAAACTGCTCGGCCAGCGCGGCACGATTGGCCGGTGCGATCTTGGAGTTGATGATCACGGTTGCGGCATTGCCCAGACTCATCAGAGCCAGATCGGTTGGTGTGTTGTGCTTTTCCATCACACCCAGCAGCTCGCTCAATAAGGTCTCAACCTGTTCATTGCTGTATTTCGATACGATAGCCATTGTAAATCCTGTGATGTTGAAAAAAGGGCGGCATATAATAGCGGTTTTTCCGGTAAACCACTAATCCACAGCCATGACTATTAAAATAGAACAAGCCATTCTTCATGCGGTCAATCAAGGTGCCGACGGCCAGTTGGAATGCCGCCTGCGACCCCAGCCCTTGACTCAGTCCGCCGCCGCAGACGATTTGGTGGCCGAGTTGCACCGTCTCTACACCGCGAAAGCCGGTAAAGGCTACGGTCATTTCGGCGTGCCAACCAATGAAGAGGGTCAACCAGATGGCGAGGCCAATGAAGCCTTCCTCAACGCCATGATCGCCTGGCGATCGGGTGAGTTGGGATTCGTTGAGTTCAGTGCTCAGGCCAGCCAGTTGCTGGGCACCGAGCTGAGCAAGTACGACTTTGCCACGGGCGGGTATCTCTTGATGGCGGCCTACAGTCACATCGCCAGCCAATACCTGTTTGTTGCCCTGTTGTCACCTAAGCCTTCGGTCAGCGTGTCCGAGGAGATGGAGGTGCATGGCAGTGAGCATCTGGACTTGTCCAACATGCAGCTGGCGGCCCGTATCGATCTGACCGAATGGCAGGCCGATCCGACCTCCAAGAAGTATCTGTCCTTTGTCAAAGGGCGGGCCGGTCGCAAGGTGGCTGACTTTTTCCTCGACTTTATGGGCTGTGTTGAAGGCGTCGACGCCAAAAGTCAGAACAAGCAGTTGATGAAAGCCGTCGAAGACTTCGTAGGCAAAGAGGAACTCGATAAACACGAAGCTCAGGAAGCCCGAGAAGCCGTCTTCGATTATTGCAAGAGCCAGATCGCGTGCGGCGAAACCATTGCGATGAAGGATGTTTCCGATGAGCTGGCGGATAAAGGTCTGGATGCCTTCTACCAGTTTACCAGCGAAGGCGACTATGGTTTGGAAGAGGACTTCCCGGCGGACCAGTCAACGCTGCGTCAGCTCAAGAAGTTCAGCGGTACTGGCGGCGGTGTTTCCGTGAGTTTTGATGCCGGCCACCTGGGCGAACGTGTGATCTGGGATCCCGCGCGGGATACCTTGACGATCCAAGGGGTTCCGCCAAACTTGCTGGATCAGCTTCAGCGCCGGGCAGGCAAATCCTGAAGCCACATTGAGCGTCGCCTTTTTGACCGATCATGCTAAGTGAATAGATACGCACTTTGCATGGTCGGTTATATGTGATCTGGCTCACCCTGAGTTAGGCATTTCTACTTTGCAATCGGAAAGCTGATAGGTAGGATGTGCGTCGATTATCACTGGCCGTGCATATAATTGCAGTCAAAAAGACTGAGCCCCGCGAGTGATCTTGGATAATTAGAGGGTGAATGCCGTGAACAGCGAGCAAACCATAGCGATGCAAAAAACCACCTCACTGGGGAGCACATTGATGTTCCTGATCCCGTCATTGATCGGGATCTTCCTGTTTATGACGCCCGTTGCCTACGAAGGGAATGTCACCATTCCTATCGCGATCCTGGCGAAGGGGACCCTGGCCCAGCTGGACTCACTGGCAGTACCTCTGGTGACCTGGCTCGTCGTTGCTTCTGCGGCACTCACCCTGATCACCAAGGTGGTGCGTCCCGCCGTGGTGATGAAAAGCCCATTTCTTCAGGGCCTGTTCAACCCCTCCTGGCTATGGGCCGGTACCCGGATCTTCGGGGCATTGGCAGTCTTGCTGACCTTCTTCACCGTCGGGCCTGAGCTGATCTACTCTGAGGACACCGGAGGGCTGGTGCTGCACGATCTGCTGCCGACTCTGCTCTGTGTGTTTCTGTTTGCCGGCCTGTTGCTGCCGCTGCTGATCAATTTTGGTCTGCTTGAGCTGATCGGTTGCCTGTTGACCAAGTTGATGCGTCCGATCTTCAACCTGCCGGGACGCTCTGCGGTGACCAGCTTTGCCTCTTGGCTGGGGGATGGCTCAGTCGGGGTGTTGATGACCTCCAAACAGTATGAGCAGGGCCTGTTTACCGAGCGGGAAGCCGCAGTGATCGGTACCACCTTCACCGCCGTATCCATCACCTTCTCACTGGTGGTGATCAGCACTGTGGGCCTGGAGGCGTACTTCCTGCCGTTCTACGGCACCGTCTGTCTGGCCGGTCTGGTCGCAGCGGTCATTGTGCCGCGTCTGCCTCCCTTGTCCCGTAAGAAGGACGTCTTCATCAATGGCCAGCCTCGCCAGCACGATGATGAGATGGTGCCAGCCGGTGAAACCAGCTTCTCCTATGGCTACAAGATGGCCAAGGCGCGGGCCGCTAAGGTTAAAAGTGCCAAGAGCGTGGTGATGGAAGGCGTTCATAACGCGGCGGACATGATCCTGGGGGTTCTACCTGTGGTGATGGCCATCGGCACCTTGGCCCTGATCGTTGCCGAGACCACCCCGGTGTTCAGTTGGTTGGGGGCCCCCTTTGTACCACTGCTGGAACTGTTGCAGATCCCGGAAGCCAGCCATGCCAGCACCACAGTGGTGGTCGGCTTTGCCGACATGTTCCTGCCCGCCATCATGGCGGCCAGCATCGACAGCGATCTGACCAAGTTTGTGGTTGCGGCCTTGTCCGTCAGCCAGTTGATCTTTATGTCAGAGACTGGCGCCCTGATGCTGGGCTCCAAGGTTCCGGTAAAACTGTGGGAGCTGTTCCTGATCTTTATCCTGCGTACCCTGGTGGTACTGCCGGTGATCGCCCTGATGGGCCACCTGATCTTTTAGGTTTAGGTGTTAACAAAAAAACGGGCGCCCCAGTGGCGCCCGTTTTTTGTTTAATCTCTGCCAATGTGTTTTTCTAAGAAGGCCAACATCATTTCGTACAGTTCTTGGTTGTGCATTTCATCGTAAAAACCATGTCCTTCGGTTTTTTTGAATAACCAAGTGTAGGGCTTACCCGCTTCTTCCAGAGCATCACGCATGTTATAAGCGTTCTGGTAATGCGCTTGCAGATCTTTGCCACCGTGCACGAGGAAGACACCCGCTTTGATCTTATCTGCGTGGTAAGCGGGTGAATTGGCGATCATTTTTTCCTTAGAGCCACCAAAAGCCTCCTCCATGTACCTCTTTCCCCAGTCGAGACGTTCTGCCACATTACCTTTGCTCATCATAAGGGGCAGATCATAGACACCAACATAACCGATGGCACATTTGTACAGTTCAGGCTCCTTTACTACGCCCATAAGGGCTGCGTAGCCCCCATAGCTGGCACCGGAAATACAGATCCGGTCGGGGTTCGCGATCCCTTGAGCGATGGCCCAATGCGTGGCATCGGTGAGATCATCCTGCATGCGTCCGCCCCATTGACCATAGCCCAAATCCTCAAATTCACGCCCATACCCTCCAGACCCTCGAAAGTTCACTTGAAGAACTCCATAGCCGGCACTGGCATACATCTGCACTTCTGGATTAAAAACCCAATGATCCCGTGGGCCATGAGGTCCACCATGGGGGTGGACAATTAACGGCAGGTCTTTGGCCTCTTTACCCCTGGGAACGGTAAGGTAGCCGTGGAGCGTAAGCCCATCGCTCGCTTCGATGGTCACAGGCTTCATTGGTGACATCTGCTTAGGCTCAATCCAGGGGCGCGAGGTCATAAGAAATTTAACCTCTCGGTTAGCACGATTGTACAAAAAGAAGGTACCGGGATTGATGTCTGAGCGAGCGTGCAATACCCAGAATTGATTGTCTTTGGTTTGCGAAGTGATGGAGACGAATTGATCAGGAAAAGCCTGCTCAAGGGCTCGATACTCCTGTGCAAACTCTGACGTCTCATCAAAAAACTCTACCCTGGGGATCCCATCTGGGACGATTGCGCCAACGATATCGACGACTCGGGCACCTTGCGCATTATGGTAAGTGTACCTGAACGGAGAGACATCGACCGTCTCGTCAACATACAGAGGAGTTTGCTTATCCTGTTCAATATCGTATCGGTATAGCCCTGACTGGCTATGTGACCGGTTATCTAGAAGGAGCAGCGTACCGGGTTCCTGACCGTACCCTATGATACTGACTGAGCCACTGGCACTTTCACGGACCAAGTTTGTTTCAGACAGTAGCTGCCATTCATCCTGCTCAGTTTTTCGAAATAGGTACTTTACCTTGCCTGTCGTCTTAGCTTTGCCGATCCCTTTCCGGTTTTTCTCTACGGATGACGTTACAAGCCATTCGTTTTTTGAATTGAGGTAGATATCGTTGTGTTCATGTTCGGATTTCTCCAGTAGCTTTTTCTTCCCCGTGTAGATATCCAGCTTGTACAGGTTGGCAAACTGATGTTTATCTTCATTGGAGCTAATAAGGATGTGTTTGGGATCTTCGAACAGGAGACTCTGTATCTGAGCGCCGGCACGTTCGCCGCCTCCCCCCTTTCGAGCGCCAAAGATCTGCTTTCGTTTGCTGCAATCCGCATTGCCAGCAAAGAGCTCACCGGTCCATCCTGGCGCAGCAAACTGGCCCACCTCTTTTACTATGGTCATGACCACCCGGTCATCATTAGCCCACGAGAAATCGGCAACACTTTCGGACTCTCGAAAGTGGAAGGTACACTGGACTGAATAGTCCTTAGCAGCCAGTATGGCCAGCCGCTTATGATCTTCATATGGGAAGATGGCGCCAAAATACTCTCCCGTAGGAGATATTTTAATGTTATTGAACATGGCATGGCGTGAAAATGGCGTCACATCCTGTGCCATTACGGTATTGCACAGCAGAGAGTAGGAGATGGCCAGAAGCCAAAGGTGTATACGCATCCTTGTGTACCTCTTGAATTCGACTCTAACCGAACCTGGCTTATGTGGCCATGGATTCGGTTGGATCTTTCGGTGTTCTTATCCTAACGATTGAAACGGGAAAAGCGCCGCGAAAGCGGCGCCTTATGGATTGAGCTCAATTAGAAGCGATATGAGACATCCCAGTAGAACTGTGTTCCGGTCGCTCCCCCAGGAAATGCGGAGCTGTTGTAGAACGGCCAGTCGTAGTGGGTATCATCTTTTGGTGGCCGTTCGTCAAAGAGGTTAACCACTGTAAATTGAGTACTCAGGTTGTCCGTGAATGCATAGCCCAGAGTGGCGTTGACTGTGATATACGCGTCGGTTCTGTCGACCTTGGCGTAGTCGCCTAACTGAGGGTCGAAGTTCTCTGTCGGCTGGTTCCAAATGGGGACACCTCCGATGCGGGTGCCCCACAAGCCGGCAGACCAATCTTCATACTCATAGGTGATGGTTGCTGCCACCTTGGAGCGAGGTTCATCATTCCAGTACTTATCCCGAACACTTTCAACCTCGGAAGTTGCCAAATATTGCTCTTTAGTCTCGAGAATATGGGTGTAGTTGATGATAAAGTTCCAGTCACCAAAACTGCTGTCAACCTGATAGTGGAGCTTTGAGTCGATCCCGGACTGTTCGTACATCGCCTGGTTAATGGGTTTAACGGAGATACCCTGGATACGGCCATTATCATCTCGGTTAATTTTGGAAAAGACGCTTTGGCACAATGGTGAGTCAGGATCCTGGCCAATGGCGTAGACACAGTCGTACTCTTTATCGAGCAGATCTGCAGTGCTTTCATCCCGAACCATGTCTTCCAAACGGATCTTGTACCAGTCGATGGTCAGATTCAGACCATCCAGAGGCTCAAGCACCAAACCAATATTGTAGTTGGTACCGGTTTCCTCTTTCAATTCAGTATTGCCCGAGCGGGTGCCACGGATTTGAGTGGTATCGCAAACGGACGGATCTTTTACGAAGTTTGGATCGTTACTTTGTGCGCGACAGTCGATCCAGTCGATGGGGTATTGATAGAACCCACTTTCTCCGGCAAAGACGTAGTGCATATCCGGGGCACGGAAGCTTTCACCATAGCTGGCACGGAACATGACTTGATCGATGGGCTTATAGGTCGCTTTGACCGAAGGGGTAAAACGGCCACCGACATCGGAAGATTCGTCGTCATATTCGTCATAGCGGCCAGCGAGGTTCAGTTCAAACCCGTCGAAGATGGGGACCAAAAATTCGGCACCAAGGGCCCAGCGATCGCGATCGCCGCCGCCTTGAGAGCCTGTCAAGTTGTGCCATCCCCCCGTGAGGGTTCGGTCATCTTGCTCCAGATCATATCCTTGGCGATTGTATTCGGCGATGGCAGCAAAGCCGACAGTCCCGGCCGGCAAATCGATAATGTCTCCGGTGATCTCCGCTGCGAAAGTGCGTGAATAGGATTCTGCATCAATGACTTGTACACCAAGCATGTCTGCGCCGACCTCGGCGGAAACCTTGTCGTAAAGCCCCAACTCACCTTCTCCATCGCCCAGGCCCCACAGGATGGAGTTGACCCCTAAGAAGTATTGGGCCGCTTTTTCTGACTTTATCCAGTCGCGCTTGCTTTGGTAATCGTAACGGCTCTCTGAATAATAGGCTTTCCACTCGTATTGGCCTGACAAGGAACCGGCTATTCCGAGAGTCCCTGCGTAGTTTTGTTCATCGAACCTTGTCTCTTTCCAGCCCATCTCGTCGGTTGTAAAGACGCGTTGGTACAACAGCAGATCCAGTCCGGCCGCATCCGGGCCATACCAAGCTGCGAGGTTGCCGGTTCCATCGGTATTTTCACGTACGACATCACTATTAATGAAATGTCTGCCGCTTCGTACCTTAGACTGCATATCGGAGAAAGTTATATCCGTGAAGAGTTGCAGATCATTGGTTAAATCGTATTTGGCACTGATAAATGCGGAGATGTTTTCACGGTCATTCTGGATGGAATTGTCACCCGTCATGTCTGTGCCGCAATAAAACAGCCCACCGGAGGAGCGCTCTGCGTAAGTATAACCGGTGCCTGAATCCAGACACGCCTGTTCACCGGGATCAACATAGGTGCGAAATACATGGTCGTATACCAAGATCCCACGGGCTAAGTCGCCTCCGCCGCCAGGAACATCTTCCACGCCATCAATCCAGTCCCGATCGCTGGCGTAGATGGGATCTTGTTTAAAGTACTCAAACGCTGCAGTCAGGGAGTAATTGGAACCCGAGAATCCGGTGACGAGCTGGAAACGCAGTTCGTCACCGCCCCCATCCTTGGTGGTACCGAGTTGAGCCGTGATGTCGGTATAGTCGATATCATCTTTAAGAATGATATTGACGACCCCTGCAACGGCATCAGAACCATAGATGGCTGAGGCGCCATCGGTGAGAACTTCTATCCGTTCAATGGCGGCAAAGGGAATACCATTGAGGTTAACAAAGTTTGACTGGCCATTATAAGGGGTTGGGTTTTCGGCGATACGGCGTCCGTTAACCAGCACCAGTGAGTAGCTGGGGCCGAAGCCACGCAAGCTGATTACGTCCGCGTTGGGGGTAAAGCTGCCTTGGGCGCCAAATTCATTACCTTGAATCGAGCCGGTGTTCTGTGTCAGGCCACGAAGAGCATCGAATGCGGTAGTGAAGCCCTGGTTTTTCATATCATCGGCAGAGATCACCACGACTGGCGCTGCGCCTTCCATGTCGATGCGCTTGATCCGTGATCCGGTTACCTCAATGCGCTCGACTTGCTCTTCTTGCTTGTCTTCTTCCGCCCATGCGAGTGATGCGGTGCTAGCCAAGCTTGCTACCAATGCCAGTTGTACGGCCTGGCTGACTTTCTTCTTATTAAACATATTCGCCTCCTGCCTCCCTGCAAGCCGGTTATCTGAGGTAACCGTTTCACCTGATCTTGCACAACGGGGCTGCCTTATTGTTGCGTTTGGGTTGCTCTAACTCGAGCTCAGGTTAGCGTGATGATATGTATGTGTAAATGTAATCTTTTGCGCATATATAAATGCATAAAAGACATGAGGGCTGTGTATGAATATCGTTTTAGTTGGTTTTTCTGTATTAATGCGGAGTGTGTCAAAGGCATGCTCAGTTGCGACTTTGTGTCTTTTGGGCATGAAACTGGTGGGTGGGTGGTGGTTGATGGATTTTGTTGATCCCGCGTCCTTCGGTTACTCTGGACCTCAAGTGCATTGTTTAAGGAATAAAAATAAATGGATCAGCAGGTTATCCTCACGAATATCGAAACGATTCCGGGTCGGACCATTCGAACTCACCTGGGACTGGTGCAGGGCAATACCGTTAGGGCGAAACACGTCGGCCGGGATTTTATGGCCGGGTTAAAGAACCTCGTTGGCGGTGAGCTTAAGGGCTATACCGAGTTGCTGCAGGAGGCTCGTGAGGAGTCGGTGGCCCGCATGGTGGAGCAGGCTCAGGCCATAGGAGCCAATGCCGTGATCAACGTGCGCTTTTCCACCTCCTCGGTCACCTCAGGGGCGGCCGAGCTCTTCGCTTATGGTACGGCTGTAGTGGTGGAGTAGTCCTATGTATGCCTTGCTAATAACCCTGATCTTATTGGTCATAGGCTATCTGTTTGGGCGCCATGCGGAGCAGAGTCATTTTACCCGTATTCGTCAGGCCGAAAGCGAACTGGCCCCTTTGCTGCTCTTCAGTGAAAAGCGGGTCCCTGAAGAGTTTCAGCCCTGTGACGTTGCCCTGGTGGGAGGCAATACCGTGGTTGCCGTGGATTACTTCAAGGTGATGGCCGCAGCACTGCGCAGTCTCTTTGGTGGACGGCTGACCGCCTATGAATCCCTGATCGAGCGCGCCCGGCGCGAATCGCTGATCCGAATGAAGCGCGAGGCCCAGGCCCTTGGCGCCCGCGCCGTCTTCAACGTTCGCCTGGAAACGGCGTCCATCAGTAAGGGCGCGAAAGACCAGCAGGTGTCGGTGGAAGTCTACGCCTACGGGACGGCGGTGATCCCAACTCAGCCGCGCCCATGAGTCGATTCGAAAACCGCCTACCACCAGAAAACAATGTCTCATCGGTACACCCGCTGAGGGAGTTTGGCGCCTTGCTGGCGGCCTTTGTGGCTGCCGGTATCGGTATTCTTGCCCTGTTGATGTTGGCCCTGCATTTTCTGGCGGCAAAGATCCCCTGGGAGTGGGAGCAGGCGGTTGGCCACTCCTGGTCGTCGTCGCTGCGCACCTCGAGCCCGGCTCAGGCAGAGCTGGATCGCTTGTTGGATGCCTTGGTCCAGGCCGATCCCCTTCCTGAGGGAATGCAGGCGCGGGCCACTCTGGTGCTCTCCCCTGAGATCAACGCCTACGCCGGCTTAGGGGGGGAGATCATCCTGAATACCGGTCTGGTGGATGCGCTGGACAGCGAAAATGCCCTGGCTTTGGTTTTGGCTCATGAACTGGCCCATGTTCGTGAGCGCCATGCTCTGAAACAGGCCACTCGGCAACTTGGCGTCCTTTTGCTGTGGAACGGGGTGGTGGGGGATCAGGCCCGTGTGGCGGAGCTGGCCGCCGGAGTGACCGAGATGGGGTTTAGCCGTGAGCAGGAAACCGACTCCGATGAGCGAGCCTTGCTGACGCTGCGTCGCTTCTATGGCCATCTGGGAGGTGCCGAGCGGGTATTTTCCAAGCTGGGGCAGGGGCCAGCCTGGGCATGGCTCAGTACCCACCCCGACACCCAGGCCCGGCAACAACGGGTCCTGGATGCCCAGCAGGTGTGGGGCAAAGGGGTGGAAACGCCCTTGGCTCCAGCTTGGTCAAAGCGTTAAGGCGGTAGAGAGGTTGGCACTCGGTGATCCCGACCTCGATCACTTAACCCGGCACCTTAAGCGTTTTTGCCTTAACTCAGGCGGCGCTGCAGTTGTAGGGAGAACCAGAAGCCAGTCATGGCGACGATCAACCAGAACCAGGCACTAAAGCTGCCACTGATCAGGGCACTGAAATAGGCCCCAATGTTACATCCTCCACCGATGCGGGCGCCGTAGCCCATCAGAACACCGCCGATCAGTGCGTAAAATGTTACGTTGAGCGGTAATCGGGTCAAAGGGGCAAATTTGCCCGATAGGGTCGTCGCCAGGAAGGCGCCTAAGATCAGGCCGATATTCATCACCGAGGTCACATCAAAGGCGATGCTGCGATCGAGCGCGGGACTGTGGTTCCAGTAGCTCCAGCTCGCAACGTCGATACCCGTTATTGCCAGTGCCTTTGAGCCCCAAAGTGCAAAGGCTGAGGTCACTCCCCATGGCCGCCCGGCCAGATGAAGGGTCGCCAGGTTGGCGAGGACCAGCAGAACCGCGATGGTGAGTATTGGCCATTCTCCTTTGAGGAGAAAACTCACGGCGCTCTTATCGTGGTTGATGGGACGTGCGGGAAGGAGCTTGCCGTGACGGCGCTGCTCAAGCCAGAGCGTCAGGGCACAGACACAGCTGCATAGCAGTAGCACCATCACAACGGCGAGCAGTGGACCAAACTCTTGTCCTAAGTTGATCACGGTACCGGGTTGGTGACGCCAGAAGTCGATATGGTGAGCTGCCAACACGGAGCCGGCAATAAAGCCGAGCAATACCAGGTAGATTTTGCTGCCACCGGAGCCAGCCAGGCGGAGGGTACCGGATGCGCAGCCACCGCAATATTGCATCCCCATGCCAAACATAAATCCGCCGATCAGCAGGGGAACACCTATGGGTGGGAAGAAGCCGCTGATCTGGGTGCCGGCAAAACTGCCTGAGTGCAGCAGGGGAATGAAGCAGGCAGCCCCTAAAGCCATCATCAGCATCTGGGTACGAAGGTTACGGCCATCCCGGTTTTCCAGGAGGTGGCGCCAGCCAGCGGTAAAACCGAACGCGGCTTGCACCAGGCTTATGCCGATCAACCAGCCTAAGGCGGTCAGCATAATTTGTGTGCTGGAGCCGGTATTAATCCCCACCCAGGCGAATAGGCCGAGGGTGAGTAACAAAGCTATCCAGTGAGATCGGTGCAGGCGCCAAGGTGTTCGGCGGTAAGTGAGTGTATGTTCCATCAGGCCTAATTCGGATTATTTTTTATTATGGGCGGCGGATTATTACGACAACCGTAGATTAGGGCAATTGCAGGTTAATACTCAAAAGGCATAGCTCATGCCTTGAATGTATCCTCCGTTGTCAGAGTGTGGCGAGTTGAATTCTGATGCGCCTTTTATAAAAACAGGCGCCCGAGGGCGCCTGTTTGTTCCGGGACTGTATCAGGCGGCTTTGCCGCCCTTCTTATTGCTCCCGGATCCACTGGCAGCCGGGCGGTTGGCCCTGAGCTCTTGCGGATCAAAGTCATTGACGTTGATGGCATGCAGGCGCCCGCGCTCGGCGTCTCGCAGCAGTTGGGCTTCCTCTTCGCTGATCACCTCCAGTGCCAGACCCTTCTGGGCGACCTGGTCCAGGAACATAAAGGGCAGCTTTTCACCGGCGGCCTCGCAGATCCGATCAAACAGCGGCTCAGCGGCGAGGATCAGGCCCAGAGTGTGCTCCAGACGGCCCAGGGCGTTCTGCTCGTGGTGTTCGAGCCACTGCCCGTCGATCAGCCGGCTTCGGGCGTCACAGGGGGTCTGCAAGATCCGGGCGATCTTGTGGTCCAGCTCATCGGAGGGACGCTTGATGGGCTGTCCCAGGGGGAACAGCAGCACCTTGAGGAGTCCGCCAATGCCCGGGAAGTTGTCGAGCAGCTCTATTTGAGCGGTTTGCAGCTTATGCAGGGAATCTTCAACGGCCCACTGCAGCAGGGGCAGATCGTCACTCTGGCGGCCTTCGTCATGGAAGCGTTTCAGCGTTGCCGAGGCCAGGTAGAGCTGGCTGAGAATATCTCCCAGGCGGGCGGAGATCCGCTCCTTGCGTTTCAGGCTGCCCCCAAGGGTGCCCATGGCCATGTCAGAGAGCAGGGCCAAGTTGGCAGCAAAGCGATTCATATGCTGGTAGTAACGGCGGGTCTGATCGCCAAATGGGCTGGTGGAGAAGCGGGCCGAGGTCAGGCCCAGCCAGACACTGCGGACCAGGTTGGAGCAGACAAATCCGACGTGGCCCCAGATCGCCTGATCAAACTGGATAAGGCTGCGGCTTGAGTCTTTATCAAAGGCGGCCTCCATCTCCTTGAGCACATAGGGGTGGCAGCGGATCGCCCCCTGACCATAGATGATCATGGAGCGGGTGAGGATATTGGCGCCCTCGACCGTGATGGCGATGGGAGCTCCCTGATAGCCCCGTCCCAGATAGTTATCCGGGCCCAGGCAGACGCCCTTGCCGCCGTGGATATCCATGGCGTCGATGATGCATTTTTGCATCCGCTCGGTCAGGTGCATCTTGACGATGGCGGAGATCACCGAGGGTTTTTCACCCAGGTTGAGGCCCGTGGTGGTCAGCGCCGTGACCCCATCCATCAGGTAGGCATTGCCACCGATCCGGGCCAGGGGCTCCTCGATCCCCTCCATCTTGCCGATGGGCAGTTTGAACTGGCGGCGGATCCGGGCGTAGGCACCAGTCGCCCCGGCCACGGTTTTGATCCCGCCGGCGGCGTTGGAGGGCAGGGTGATCCCCCGTCCGACCGATAGGCACTCCACCAGCATGCGCCAACCCTGACCAGCCATCTTGGGGCCGCCGATGATGAAGTCGAGGGGAATAAACACCCCATCGCCCTGAGTCGGGCCATTTTGGAACATGTTGTTGAGGGGGAGGTGGCGACGACCGATCTTGACGCCGTCCAGATCTGTCGGTACCAGAGCACAGGTGATCCCCAGCTCCTCCTTGTCGCCCAGCAAGCCGTCCGGATCCCTGAGTTTAAAGGCCAGGCCCAGTACGGTGGCGACCGGCGCCAGGGTGATGTAGCGCTTGTTCCAGGTCAGCTTGATCCCCAGGGTTTCCTTGCCCTCCCATTCACCCTGGCAGACGATGCCAAAATCCGGGATAGCACCGGCATCGGAACCCGCTTCGGGCGAAGTCAGGGCAAAGCAGGGGACTTCCTGGCCCAAGGCCAGGCGAGGCAGGTAGTACTCTTTCTGCTCTTTGGTGCCGTAGTGCTGGAGCAGCTCACCGGGCCCCAGGGAGTTAGGGACGCCGACGGTCGAGGCCAGGACCGTGGAGTGGCCAGCCAGCTTCTGCAATATTCGCGACTGGGCATAAGGCGTGAACTCCAGGCCGCCGTACTGCTTCTTGATGATCATGGCGAAGAACTTCTTGTCCTTCAGGTATTGCCATACCTGAGGGGGCAGATCGGCCAGTTCATGGGTCACTTCGAACTCATTGACCATGCCCATCACCTCTTCCACCGGCCCGTCCAGGAAGGCCTGCTCCTCATCGCTAAGCGTGGGGCGAACATAGTTGTGCAGCACGTTCCAGTCCGGGGCCCCGGAGAAGAGCTGTGCGTCCCACCAGGTGGTGCCGGCTTCGATGGCGTCTTTCTCCGTCTCGGACATCTCCGGCATGATGCCGCGGAAGATCTTGAGAATGGGCGTGGTCAGCAATGTGGTGCGCAGGGGCGTGAGGTTGAGGGGGATGGCGATAAGGGCAAAGAGTGTCCAGGCCAGGCTGCCGGTGATCCCCAGCAGGGTGCCCAGCAGCAGTATCACGGCAGTGACGGCCGTGAACAGCAGCAATGAAGCGCGTTGATAAAGCAGGGCCCCCAGTAGCACTATGGCGGCAAGACTCCAGATCAAAGTGGTCACGAGCATTCTCCTTGTCGATTCCCGGCTCGAAGTCCGAACGGTCGGACGTGCGATGGATCACAGTGTATGACACAGGTCAGACCTGTGTCACGAAATTATTAAACGGCCGTTTGATTATTGTTTGATGCGCGGTGGCTGGGCGTTAAGGGTTGGGCTTCAAAGGCTTTATCGTTATGCTTGCAGCCTGGGATCTGAGATATAAGACGAAGTAGAAGAATAATGTGTGAACTGCTTGCGATGAGCGCCAATGTGCCCACCGATATTGTGTTCAGTTTTACCGGGCTGGTTGAGCGTGGTGGCAAGACCGGACCACATCGGGATGGTTGGGGGATCACCTTCTACGATGGTCCCGGCAACCGTACCTTTAAGGACAGTGATCCCAGCTGCCACTCGGAAGTGGCCAGCATGCTCAAGTCCTACCCCATCAAGTCCAAGACGGTGATAAGCCATATCCGTCAGGCCAATCGGGGAAAGGTGTCACTGGAGAATACTCACCCCTTTGGTCGAGAGCTGTGGGGACGTAACTGGAGCTTTGCCCATAACGGCCAGCTTTCCGATTATAAGACGGTGCTGCAACCGCAACGTTTCCTTCCCGTCGGTGCCACCGACAGTGAGCTGGCCTTTTGTCACCTGTTGGACAAGCTGGCGGAGAAATACCCGCAAAAGCCCGCCAAGCGCGAGTCGGCCTTTCGTTACCTGGCCAAAGAGGGCAAGAAGCTGCAGAGCATGGGCGTGTTCAATATGCTGATCTCGGACGGCCCCTACCTGCTGGCTCTGTGCGGCAACAACCTGCACTGGATCACCCGTCGTGCGCCCTTTGGTGAGGCCCAGCTGATCGACACCGAGATGGTGATCGATTTCCAGAAGGAGACCACACCCAACGACATCGTCACGGTGATCGCCACTCGGCCCCTGACCAGCAACGAGGCCTGGCATAAGATGGCGGCGGGCAGCTGGTGTCTGTTCAAAGATGGCGAAGTGGTGGCACAGGGCTGAACGGCCTGAGTACACCTTTTGAATATCTGCCCAGTACCACCGGGGCGTTGCCGGCATCCTGCTGCATGGGGGGAGGATGCGGGGCAAAGTGAAAGAGGGAGACCGTCACGCAGGACGGTCTCCCTCTCTTTCCTTGGGGGCTGATCCGTGGCGGTCAGTTGTCGAAACGCACAGCCTTTAACTGCATGTCGGCCTTAAGTTCCCCCTCTTCGTAGTGGGCCAGGCGGGCGACGATGTAGTGAAGCTCAGGCACCAGCCAGAAGATGGTTTCCTTATCGTTACCGGGATCCCGGATCCGCTCCACCCGGATGGTGTCCAACTGGCCAAAGGGCAGCTGAAGCGTTTCTCGATCCGTGACCTTGAAACGGTACTCTCTCTGGCTGGTTTTATGGATAAAGGGGTAGGCCATCTCGGTTTTGCCCTGAGCCACATCGAGCCGCAGCTGCTGCTGGTAGAGCAGGGCGTCGTAGATGGGGGGGATCAGATCGAACTGGGCCGTTCGCTTCTTGTAGCGGGCATCGATCCGTCCGGTGTCATGATGAAACACCACGTTGGCGCCGAAGTTGGGTCCTGTGCCGCTGCGCTCCATGCGGTAATTGAGCGGCTGCAGGCGATTCTCATGGACCGAGAACTCGGTTTGCTCGGTGCGTTTGTCGGACAGGAACAGGTATTTCACCGCACTTTGATAGCCCATGCGGTAGCGATCCTCACCCAATTGCTGCAGTTCGTAGTAGCCGCCGCCTAGGGAATCCTTGCCATGGAGCACTTCGTAATCGGCACGAAATGGGGTGTAGGGACCGGCGGTGGCATACAGGGAGAGGCCAGCCAGTAGGGCGAAGAGCAAGCGCATAGGGATCCTTGTTTAAAATTCGAGTTGCCAGATCAGCTGGGCCAGATCCGGTTGCCATTGATATTCCGACAGCTTTACCCGCCCATTGTTCACCATAATCCCTTCGCTGCGCAGGTGCTCTATCTGTCGGGCATGGCCGGGACTCGTCTTGGGTATGCTGATCTTTCCCCCTGCGCCAATCACCCTGAACCAGGGCAGGGCGAGTGCTTGGGGGGCCATGCGCAGGGCTCGGGCCGCCAAGCGGGCTTTACCTGGCAGGCCGGCCAGATCGGCCAGTTGGCCGTAGGTCACTACTTTGCCCTTGGGAACCTGCTGCAGGGTTTTCCAGATCTGCTGAATTGCGGGACTGGCGGACATGGTGACGCTTCCTGTCGGGATGATGGGGCAAGACTAGCAAGATCGCTTCTGCTGCGCTATCTGTCATAGGAAGCAAAGGCGTGGGAATAAGAAAAATGACTAAAAAACTGGGCATTGCCTGTTTGGTGCTGCTGGGTCTGACCGGCTGTCAGGTGGGCGATCTGGGGACGTTTTCGACCCACAGCTACGCCACACAGGATCAACGGGCACACAGTGAAGTATTAGGGCCTGCCCGGATCGAATTATGCCAGCGTTTCTGGCTGTACCTGCTGCCCAGCGGAGCCGCGCCATCGGTGCAGACGGCGCTGTCCGAGGCGCTCACTGTGCACCCGGGAACCGATTTTTTGGTGAACCTGAGCATGGAGCGTTTGGATCATATCGGCATTGGCTACCGGGATGCCTGCATTCGAGTGGAGGGGATCGCCCATCGTGCCCTGACGTCGCAACCTCCCTCTGAGGGGTAATAGGGCTGATAGGGTTAACTCGGCGTTCGAGGATCCGTGCTATGGTCAGGATCGGATCAAGGGAAGGGGAGTACCCGATGGAACTGCTTTCGCAACAAGAGGTGTTTGACGGCTGGCTCAGGCGCTATCGACATCACAGTGATGCCACCGCCACCGATATGGTGTTTGCGGTGTTTTTGCCGCCCGCGGTGGCGGCGGGCAGGGTGCCGGTGCTCTATTGGCTGTCCGGGCTGACCTGCACCGATGAAAACTTCTGTCAGAAGGCCGGGGCGTTTCGTCTGGCGGCCAAACTGGGCCTGGCCATCGTCTGCCCGGATACCAGCCCCCGAGGGCTGGCTCTGCCCGGTGAGCACGACAGCTATGATTTTGGCTCCGGGGCCGGTTTCTACCTGGATGCCACCGAGCAGCCCTGGGCCGATCACTACCGCATGTATGAGTATGTGACGGAGGAGCTGCCGGCCCTGGTTGAGGCCATGCTGCCGGTGACGGCGGACAAGGCGATCAGTGGTCACTCCATGGGGGGCCATGGCGCCCTGATCTGCGCCCTGAAGAACCCGGGCCAGTACAACTCGGTCTCGGCGTTTTCGCCGATTGTGCATCCCAGCGCGGTGCCCTGGGGGCGCAAGGCCTTTACCGGCTATCTTGGCCCGGATGAGGCGGCCTGGGCAGCCTACGACGCCACCCTGCTGGTGGCCGACGCCGAAGAGCGCCTGCCCCTGTTGATCGATCAGGGCAGCAAGGATGAGTTTCTCGATCCGCAGCTTAAACCCGAGCTGTTTAAAGCGGCCTGTGACGCCGCCGGCCATCCCCTGACGCTGCGGATGCACCCGGGTTATGATCACAGCTACTACTTTATCGCCACCTTTATCGACGATCACCTCAGGTTCCATGCCGAGGCACTGGGGTTAAAGGTATAGGGTTTTGAGTTAATGGCGATCGCCCTGGCGTTTAACGGTGCACCAGCGCCGCAAAATGGTGCTGCTGGCGAAACGGGACGCCCTGCAGCCAAGGGCTGACCGCTTTGGTCCCAAAGCACGCCGCCCTATGCGTGCCTCAGGCGGCAGCTATCACCACAAAGAGGTCACCACTTTCTATGTTGTGGATGCCTGCGGCATGGCGATATGGTGCTTCACCAACTTGGTCGCGGCGTTGGCCGCAGCAACCAAAGGGGGCCAGCCCCTCTGGACTCCCCCTTTGCCTTCACTGCGGCGGCGCTGTGTCTCGGTTGAACAGTGTCTTCATTAACGCACGAGTAGTTAATCTCGCGGACAGCGTCGTCCTCGAAGTCGGCGAAGATACAGGGTGGGCCATCGGCTCTGGGGGCTGCTTTCGCCCCGTTCCGGCCGATTTGAACCTGGCCCCCTCGGCGTAGGTTAAGTTGAGCGCAGCGAAGCTCAACGTTGTTGAAGACGCCTGCGGAGGCCGATTTGAAGCTGGTCCCCCTCGGCGTAGGTTAAGTTGAGCGCAGCGAAGCTCAACATTGTGAACACGCCTGCGGAGGCCGGTTTCGCCATAAAGGAGTCACTGGGGTTTCAAATGAACCTGATCTCTTGAACCTTGAACCTGTGAATTCTATTTGCGTCCCATAATTCGAAGTATTCTCAAGAATAGATTAATAATATCCATGTATAGCGCTGCTGCGCTATCTACAGCATTGTCTATTGTTTTTGGAATTTGATTTGCTCGCCCCCAGTCATAACCGATATAACCACAGAAAATGATAACAACTGCCCAGTCTATCCATTCTTGGTGGATTCCAAGTATAAATATTTGAAAGAGCTCGACCACAATTACGACTATTAACGCAATAGTTAATACACCGGCGATTCTTTGGAAAAACACGGGAAAAATTGTTCCGAGTAGCATCATCATGCCAGTCACTAGGCCTGTAACCTTAATCGCACCTAAAACCAATGATGGGTCATGGCGTGATACAACCAAGTTGATAATGAGTCCAAAAGGAACAACTACAAAGTTGTAGCCGACAAAACTAACCAATGGGTTAGAGGATTTACTGAATAAGTAAACTCCAAAGAAGCAGCTTGCAAAATAGCCGATGAAAAAGATCCAGGGATTAATAGATGCAATTGACTCAGCCGGGATATTCCCAACCATTATCCAGTTAATCCAAAAGCCCCAACACAGCACCAGTCCGATCGTAAAATTATACAGCCGTGAGCTTACTTCTTGCTCTCCGTTGTAAGTGCGTTCAAAAACATTCGATTCCATCACCCCTAGTTCTCCTTTTTCCTATTCACATTACGCCGCGTCAAGTGGTGAGCAACGCAGGCAACCATACCTAACTTATTGTGACGTAAACACTAAAGCTGAATCAAACCGAAAATATCGAGCGTTAGGAATCCGTCTTAAACGCTTTGTTATGAGGCAACTTGAAGCGACAAAGAAAGGAAGTTTTCATCGCTTTTAGTCACCTTATAGCCAAGAGATTTGTAAAACCTTACCGCTGACTCATTTCTAGTAAAGCTTGATAAGGTTACGTGACTACGCCCTTGCTTTCGCGCTATTTCGTGAGCCATGTTCATTACTCTTTCACCCAAATTTTTATTTTGAAATTCTGGAAGCACAATGAGTAAATGTACATGAAGTGCATTGTCGTAAGGCTTGAAGCATAGCATTCCAACTTTCGTGTTATTGAGATAAACCCAGTGAAACCAATGCGGCTCATAGTCACTTTTTAAACGATTGACCTGAAACTCATCACACCAACCAAAGACGGCATCAACATGCGAATAAAGTCCTTGTTTTACAACAGAAAATAGACTTTCAAACTCATCACTTTTTATTTGTATTAGTTGAATATCCATATTCCTCATAACACCAGTAATAGCGGGCCGGCTAGTGAAACGAGCAGCCTGATTACTCTTGTTACGTTTTATCGCATAATTCATGCAATAAACCCACAGAACCTTAAGGCAGCAGAACTTCCATCCAGACTTATTTCAGCTTCCGTAGAAAAATATTCATCGTCATCATCTCTTTTCCGGGAAAAGTTCTTATAGATCTCAGCCGTAATATAAAGTGAGTCAGAGTTAGCAATTCTATACAGTAAATCATCTGAAATTTGTGAGTGGTCAAAGTTATCATCACCCAACCTTAGGCTTACGCTCTTAATATACTGTCCATACAAATGAGCACGAAAAGGCTCAGTTTTTTCAAATCGGCCTCCCCACCCATTCGAGAAGATGGTTAGCGATGCTAATGTTTCTCCGACAATAAACTCTACCGTTGGCCGACAAAGTCCGGAAGACTCTTTATACGCTACCCAGTCCTTGTGAGAGAATCTTTCCTCGATATTATTGGAATAAATGATGTGATCAGCACTTGCACAAAATGAAAAAAGTGCAACCATGACTAAAATATTTCTCATCGAACTCCCTTACAACAAAGAAAAGTAACGCCGCGCACTGCCGCCGGAGGCTATTGGCGCGCTTTTTTGTGGAACACAAAAAACGTGACAATGGCCGGAGGTTGGTTGCTGAGCCTTGTTATGGCTTTGCCCATTTTTAAGCTGCACTGTAACTACCAACTACCCTTTGTAAATGCTCGATTTTATTAGGGCTATCCCTTTTTTTAAATTGGCCGGATATGTAACTAACGCTATTTTTACATTGAATTTTAAACACAGGATTTAAATAATCCGTTTTTAAAATTAAGTGTGTCTTTGTAGTAAATTCAAGCATTATCCCACCATCAATGCTTGCGTAAGAAGGGCCTGAGGTAATCTTGGATAAAAATGGCAATTCCTCTTTGAAACATTGATAGTGTTTGTTTGCGTAGTTCTCTAATTCAGGGCCATTTTTAGAGTGGTAAATATCAATCATAAATATATCTTCACCATCCTCAAAGGTTAATGCAGATATATCATCACCCCATTGCTCATCTGTAATGTTCCAGCTTTCCGGATACTCGAAGGAAATCTCATTTTTATTAAATTTCTTCATGATTTCACTTAGCCATAACGCCCTGTTAAGGTGTGAGCAACGCAATGCCGAAGCTCCCGCATACCACCTTAAACACAAAATGCAACGCATAGCAAAAATGCCAAGCGTTGCGAATTACTCTTAAACAGACTGTTATGTGTTTTTTTCACCATATTCAATTTCGTCTCTTGCTTGGTTGTATTTACAAAACGTAAACCAAGCAATGCCGCCGCCTAACCCTAGAACTAACAACCTTTGAATAATTCCCGGCATATCAATGAACCATATAGGTGTTGTCGCAACAATATACGCAGAGAAACCAACAACCCAATAAGTCCAACTAAGCAAGCTTAACGTTGAACGATTGCCATCAAGTTTCCCAGTTATTAGCCAATGGTAAACCCGCCAAGCAAACATGCCACTCATCACCATAATGTAAATTCCGATGTCGGTATTTACCCCTGATATATCTTCATCATAGGAGTATCGTCCACTACCTCGAGTTACATTAATTGTTTCCCCAAAGTCAATATAAGTAGGCAATCCAAGGAAGTCTACGACTGAATCTAACACTATGTAAATTAAGCAAAATGAAACAAAACTAATTAGTAAAGATAATTTAGAATTCAAGATTTACTTCCTATAAAACATAACTCGAGAAAACACATAACGCCAGTAACAGCGGGCCGGCCGAAGGCCGGTCCGGCGAGTGAAACGAGCAGCCTGATTACTCTTGTTAGACACTTACTCAGACCCTTTAATGTGTAAATGAAACCAATCTAAGAAATGCTTGTTTTCTTCTTGATACTCGTCAACATACTTAGTCATGCGGTCTTTAAACTCGTGCACCATAACTTTGTCCAAGTGCTCCGCTGAACCAAAGAATTTTTGGCCCACATCACTTTCCAAGAAAGTTATTAACTCTAACATCTCCCAATCTTCGTATGTGCTTTCAATAGCACTTGACAGCAGTACCTCTACATCACGCCACGCAAGGTGCCTTTCAATAATAGATTCAACATTTTTTAAATGCTCTTGATGCTTTTCATACAAAATTGGATCTTCACTTTCATCGACATCCATGCTGGTAGGCAAGATCTGCTCAATGGTTTGCTCCCACTGAGTTTGCGCCCCCATTAACTGAAGCAACTTATGGCTATTCTCGCTTGCCGTCACTTGAAAGGTGGCAGCTGTAAAAAGCACAGCAATTCTAAAAAAGTTCATTGTTATCCTTATTAGAGTGTCTAACGCCCCCAACAGGGGACGAGCGTAGCGAGATCCCGCGCACGCAGTGCGCAATTCTGATTGGGCTTGTTAAGAGTCGCCACCACCACCGCCCCCATCACTGAATCCGCCACTTCCACCATCACTATAATCACCGCCTCCGCATCCATCATCAGCTCTAGATGAACCAACATAACTAACGTGTTGGTCTACGATGTAAGCGAAAAATAGCCTGTCCCAAACTATGTCCCACCTCCGGCCAGAGTCTTGTGCTCTGCTATATAGCTCTACTCTCAGTAACGATTGAAGTAGCACTGGCCCAACAACAGGAAGAAGCCAAGACATTAAAATAGCAGCTATAGATTGCTTGCGATCAAGCATATCGCTACGAATAACCATATAGGTAATTCGCACCGACATATACAAAATACAACCAAATACGACGACCGTTATGTAGTTGAGCATTCGTCACCATCCTTGGGACTCTTAACAGTGTATTAGTGCGACCTTGCAAGCTTGCTGTACCTTGCAAGGTCGCGTTAATGCTGCATCCAGATGCCGTTCTGTTTAACCAATTTCCTTCCGAATCAAACTCATGTCAACTCAAATGGTGCCTGCTGCGCAGCGAACCTGTGCCTGCTGCGGATGGGCAGTGGCCTGTTCTGCGCTCCTTCTTTGTCGTCGTTGCGCCCGTTTCAGGCTCAGGTCCGGCCCTGGCGGGTTGGACTGGCAGGCGACTGGCTCCCGTTTTACTCACTGCTGGGTTGAGGTGTGGCTAATCCGCTTAACTGATCCTGATGCGCAAAGGCCGGTTGCGTGTTTGCCAAGGAGAGAGGGAAGTCTCGTGATGAAACCAAGGAGTGGAGATGAACATAGTATATCGATGGATCGTGCTGGGACTCTGGGGGCTGTCACTGCCAGTCGGTGCCCTTGAGTTTGATGCCTTTGCCCCGTGGGAGCAGGGGGTTCGTTACAGCAAGGGGGCCGTGGTGCGCCAGGCCAGCCACCTGTGGATTGCCGATAAACCAGGGAAGCCGTCCCCACCTACCGAGGACCGAGGCTGGGTACGGGTTAAGATTGAGTCAGCAGCTCCCTGGCGGTCTGGAAAAGAGTATGCCGCCGGTAGCGTGGTCTTGCTCGATGAGGAGCCTTTCTTTGCCCTAAAGAAGGCCAAGCGTTCGCCCCGGCATCCTTCAGCCAAATCCAAGTGGCAGGCATTTCGTCACCCCGCCCTGGGGTACGATCTGCCTCTGGTCGATGAGGCGTTGGCAAAACAAAGCTTGCTGGGGATCGATCTTAATGACAATGGGATCCGGGATGACTACGAGGTCTTTGTGGTGATGACCTACTCTCAGCGCACTCGGGAGGTGGGCCTTGGCCTGGCGGACTCCTATCAAAAAGCCCTGATGGCGGACGCTGCGGCGATCGCTTCCTGGCCAGAGGAGGAGGTACGCGATCTGTTTGAATCCTTGGTTCAGATGTATTCGTGTAAACGGGAGTTACGAAAGAGCGACCCCAGCTTTACGGGGTTCGAATACAAATATTTTAATACGTTAGAGCGAGTAAGCGCCTATCGTCGAAATCAGAAACTGATGTTGGATATTTTGACAACGCAGTATCGACCTCCTTTTGTTGAAGATCCGTGCTCCCGAGCGGTCCTGCTGGTTGAAGCTGGAGGTCGTTGGTAATGAAACGTTTATTTTTAGTGGTATTACTTTTACTGAGTTCATACCAGGCTCAGGCGGCATTTTCCTGCGGCAAGAGTGTTGATTCTTTGCAGCTGGTTTACATTAACGGCATGTTTACTCACGCAGCCGGTTTTATCGACTCCGTTCGGGAGTTGGATCAGTTCCAAAACTGGCGACTGACCGGTGCGTTTCCTAAACATGGGCCGGTGATTGGCTTTCATAATTATGACGAAGTCACCACGGAGCAGTTGCGGGAAGTATTCCTGCAAAAGCTCAGCTCTCTGGGACGGTCGGATTGGCTGGAAGCGTTCTGGCGTTTTGTTAATGGCGAGTCCATCGGCGTGCTGGAGCTCTCCCCCTTCTTTTTGCTTTGGGCCGAGACGGTGGCCGAATACTACTCCATTGGTGATGAACGGGATTTCAGCAAGATGGCGCAGGCGCTGCGAAATGATCTGGGCTCTTGTGCCAGGACGGTGCTGGTGACTCACTCGCAGGGTAACTTTTATGGCGATCACCTGTTTACTGACTTCCTGTCGAACTACTTCCTGGAGGGGGAGTGGCCGTTAGAGGAGTACGTGATGCTGGGGCAGATGGCGGTGGCAACCCCCTCCTATCAAGTGGGAGGGGCGGCAGGATCCGCGCACGCAGAGGTTCTGGGCAATGTGACCAATAACACCGATCTGGTGATGGCGGGGGTGCGGGCCACGGTTGGGGCGCTGCCCTCTACCTATGCGGCCAGCTTTAATCTCTTTGACTGGAGTGGTCACGGTTTCTATGAATCCTATTTGGTGCAGCCCGGGCAATCGGAAGCGATTGCCAATCGGATTGTGGAGATCGCCTACGACATGACGCCCTGGCCCATGCATGGGCAGCAGGCCGTGGACTCTACGGCCATCGCAAGCTTCGGGTTTTCAGCAGTGAGCAAGATCCTGGATATCGAGTTTGTCAGTGGGGCCATCTATCGTTACTACGAGGTTCCGGCCCCTGTGGTCGATGGGCTACGACAAGCCGGTTCGAAGGGCAGTTACCTCTACAACAAGATCCGCAGTTCGTTTGAGTACGAACGGTTGAACTAGCTGCGAACAGCTTAGATTTGAGTTCCAGCTTCCGGGCCCGGCAAACGCCGGGCCTGCTCTTTGGTTGGCGCGCCTGTGTGGCTTATCTCTCACATCGGACGGGATGGCCTTGCCAGAGCATGGGGCGATCCGGCTATACTGTATAAATGTACAGTTAAACGGTGGGTAGGCTGAGATCCCATGGCCGCAGACGTTTCCCCGCTGCTCACTCGCCCCGATATCTGGTTGGGGCGACAGTGGCAACATGATAATCAAGCTATTGCGACAGGTTTTGCCACGCTGGATCAGCATCTGGCGGGACAGGGCTGGCCGGAGTATGGCGTGGTGGAGCTGGTGGGCACGGCACAAGGAGAAACCTTGCTGGGGTTGACCGATCTGCTGCTGCCTGTGCTTAAGGCGCAACAGGACAGTGAGCGCTGGCAGGTGTGTGTGGCCCCACCGGCCCTGCCTCACGCTCCGGCCTGGGCGGAAGCGGGGATCGCCCTGAGCCGTTTTGTCTGGATTGATACCCAGTGCCGCAAGGAGCAACTGTGGACCCTGGAGCATAGCCTTAACTCGGGTCGCTGCAGTGTGGTGCTTGCCTGGCTCGATGAGCTGAACGCAACCCAGGCGCGTCGCCTGCAACTGGCGGCGCAGAAAGGGCGTTGCTTGTTGTTTGTGCATCTGCCGTCAAGCGTCCTGGCGGAGCATCACGCGGTCTCCCTGCGGCTGGGAGTGAGCCCTGATCCCTCGGGCTGCACCGTGCAACTGCTCAAGCAGCGGGGCGGCTGGCCCCAGCCCGATCTCCCCCTGTCACTGCCCCATCGGGCTAAAGCACCTCGGCACACCCCAGTGGGGCCTGAGCAAAGCGTCGGCGTGGTTCAGGGACCCTGGTGATGCTGCTGGGCCTGCATTTTATCGATCTGAGTCTGCACCACCGCGCCCGCGGTCAACAGCAGCTCGAGCATCCCATGGCTCTGTTTGGCGGCCACCCCCTGACAGTGCTGCAGTGCAATGCTCAGGCCCGTCAGCAAGGGGTGGCGGTGGGGCAGAAGCTGGCGACCGCCACCGCCCTGTGCGAGTCACTGGTACTGCTGCAGGGCGATGAACAGGAAGATAGGCAGATCCTTGAGCAGCTGGCCGAGTGGGCCTATGGCTTCAGTGCCCAGATCACCCTGGTGGCGCCGGATCTCCTGATCCTGGAGGCCAGCTCCATGCTGAGGCTGTTTGGTGGACAGGAGGGCTGGCTGGCGCAACTGGGCTCGGATCTTGATGCCATGGCCCTGCCATGGCGGGCAGTGCTGGCCGAGACGCCGCTGGCGGCCACTCTGCTGGCTCGCCATGGCCATCAGGGGGATACGATGATGATGGGTCAGGGAACGATCCTGGCCGAGCCGGAGCAGGCCCTGGCCCGCCTGTTGCCTTTGTCTTTGGCCCGGTTGGAGCGACCGGAGGCGACGCGCCTGGAGAGCATGGGGATACGAAGCCTGGCCCAGCTGATGGCCCTGCCACGCTCAGAATTGGGGCGACGTTTTGGCGGGGAGCTCTTGCTATGGCTGGAGCGCCTGTTGGGGGAGCGGCCCGATCCCCGAGAACACTTTCAGCCGCCGCAGCATTACCGACGCAAGCTGGTGCTGCTTGAGGAGCTGGAGCATCTGCAGGGCTTGAGGTTTCCACTGAAACGTCTGTTTGCTGAGCTGGGCGATCTGCTGCGTCGACGCCAGTTGGCCTTGCCGCAGTTGGAACTCCTGTTGCACCACAGGCACCGTCCAACGACGGTGATCGCCCTGCGAGGAGCTGGCAATGAACACAGGGCCGAGGCGTGGATGGCCCTGTGCCTGTTGAAGCTGGAGCGTCTGACCCTGTTTGAGCCTGTGATGGAGATCGAGCTGGTGGGGGAAACGTTGCAGCCTTTGGAGGTGTACAGTGAGCGCCTGATCGGCGGAGGGGCACCGGACAGCGCCGCGCAGGATCTGCTGGCGCAACTGGCGGCGCGCCTGGGTGAGGATCGGGTTCGCAGCCTTGAGGCGGTGGCCGAACATCGGCCCGAGTACAGCAGTCGTCCTGTGCCAGCCGGCCAGGGCGGGGATCTACGCGATGGCCCCAGTGGCTTGCACCGTCCCTGCTGGTTACTGCCCCAGCCCCGGGCGATCGTCCGGGAGCAGTACCAACTGCTACGGGGTCCGGAGCGGATCGAGTCCGGCTGGTGGGAGTCGATGCCCATCGCCCGGGATTACTTTCTGGCCCAAGCCCCGGAAGGCGGCCTGTGCTGGATCTTCCACGGCAGCGAAGGCTGGTTTTTGCATGGCTGGTTCTGACTTGGCGGCGACGGCCACCCATGAGACGGGGTATGCCGAGCTGCACTGCTTGAGCAACTACAGTTTTTTGCGCAGTGCCTCTCATCCGGATGAACTGGTGGCCCGAGCGGCCGAGCTGGGCTACGCGGCCCTGGCAATCACCGATGAGTGCTCCATGGCCGGGGTGGTCAAGGCACACGAGGCCGCCAGGGCTCATGGGCTTAAGTTGATCATCGGCAGCAGTTTTCGTTTGGGGGAAGGGCAACAGGGGGACACGCTGGTGTTGCTGGCGCAAAACCGGGAGGGCTATGGCCAGATCTGTCGATTGATCACGCAAGCCCGGCGTCGCTGTGACAAGGGTTGCTACCGGCTCGACTGGAAGGATCTTGCGGCGGATCGGCTGGCGGATTGCCTGCTGTTGTGGTCCCCCGAATACGCAGAGCGATTGGATGAGCTCGCGTCCCGGCTAAAGGGGGAGTGGCATGGCCGCTTTTACCTGCTGCTGGAGCGGGTTCTGGCGCCGGGTGAAGGGGGACGATTGACGGCGCTGCAGGCACTGGCCGAGAGGGCGGGGATCCCCCTGGTGGCGGCGGGCCAGGTACGGATGCACCGGCGTGAGCGCAAGCCCCTGTTGGATGTGCTCGATGGCATTCGCCAGGGCTGTACCCTGATGCAGGCCGGGGAGCGACTGACGGCCAATGCCGAGGCGTACTTAAAGCCTCGGCCGTTATTGCAAAAGCGCTATCGAGCCGCCTGGCTGGAACAAACCCTGGCGATCGCCCGGCGCTGTACCTTCTCCCTGGACGAGCTGCGCTACGAATATCCGGCGGAGCTGGTGCCCGAGGGGATGACGGCCTCGCAGTTTCTGCGCCAGGAGGTGGACAAGGGGGCCCGCTGGCGCTTTGGCGACAGTGTGCCAAAGAAGGTGCAGGCGCAGCTCGATAAAGAGTTGGTGCTGGTGGATGAGCTGGGTTACCACTACTTCTTTCTCACCATCTACGACATCGTTCGCTTTGCCAAGTCGAAGCGGATCCTGCATCAGGGCCGGGGATCGGCTGCCAACTCCGTGGTGTGTTACTGCCTGGGGATCACCGAGGTGGATCCCACCAAGGTTAATCTGCTGTTTGAACGCTTCCTCTCCAAGGAGCGCAATGAGCCGCCGGACATCGATGTGGATTTTGAGCATCAGCGGCGGGAAGAGGTGATCCAGTACATCTACGGCAAGTATGGGCGTGAGCGCGCGGCGCTGGCGGCTACGGTGATCAGCTACCGTTTCAAGAGTGCCCTGCGGGATGTGGGCAAGGTGCTGGGGCTGGACGAGGCCTATGTGGAGCACCTGATCCGGGGAACGGATCGTCGCGATAAGACGCTCCCCTGGCAGAAGCAGTTGCATAACCTGGGACTGGGCGAGCAGGGCGTGGCCGGCCGGCACCTCATTCCCCTGGTCGAGCAGCTTCTGGGCTTTCCCCGCCACCTGTCCCAGCATGTGGGGGGATTTATTATCTCTGCCGGGCCCTTATACGAACTGGTGCCGGTGGAGAATGCGGCGATGGCGGATCGCACGGTGATCCAGTGGGACAAGGACGATCTGGAGAGCCTGGGGCTGCTCAAGGTGGATATCCTGGCGCTGGGCATGCTCAGTGCCATTCGTCGCTGCTTTGCGCTGGTGAGCCAATGGCAGGGCCAGCCCATGGGGATGAGTGAAGTGCAGTGGGAGCAGCCCGAGGTGTACAACATGTTGTGCCAGGCGGACAACATCGGCGTATTCCAGATCGAATCCCGAGCCCAGAGCAACATGCTGCCGAGGTTGCGGCCCCGCTGTTATTACGATCTGGTGGTTCAGATCGCCATCGTCCGCCCCGGACCGATCCAGGGGGATATGGTGCACCCCTACCTTAAACGGCGGGATGGCCGAGAGGCGGTGAGCTATCCCAGTGAGGCGGTCAAAGGGGTGCTGGCCAGGACCCTGGGTGTGCCGATCTTCCAGGAGCAGGTGATCAAGCTGGCGATGGTGGCGGCGGGATTTTCCGGTGGCGAGGCGGATCAGCTGCGCCGGGCCATGGCCAGCTGGAAGCGTCATGGCGAGTTGGAGAAGTTTGAAAGTAAGTTGAAAGAGGGCATGGCCGAGCGGGGCTACAGCAGTGAGTTTGCCGATCAGATCTTTCGGCAAATTCGTGGCTTTGGCGAGTACGGCTTCCCAGAGTCCCACTCGGCCAGCTTTGCCCTGCTGGCCTATGTTTCCGCCTACCTGAAATATCACTATCCGGTCGCCTTCACCTGTGCCCTGCTCAACAGCCAGCCGATGGGGTTCTACACCCCATCTCAGTTGGTGCAGGATCTTCAGCGTCATGGTGGCAGGATCCTGCCCATCGATCTCCAGGTGAGCCAATGGGATCACCAGATTGAAAACGTTGAGGGCAAGATGGCGTTAAGGCTGGGTTTTCGTCTGGTGAAAGGGCTGTCCCAGGGTGTTGTTGCAGCACTGCTCCAAGTCCGTCCCGAAGGCGGTTTTACCGATCTGCATCAACTGGTGCAGTTGACCGGACTGGATAAGGGAGCCCTGGAGGCGCTGGCGGCCGCAGATGCACTGAAGGGGGTGGCTGGGAACCGCCATCAGGCGCGCTGGTTGCTGGCAGGGGAAGCGGAGCAGCTGCCCCTGTTTGCCCAGGCCGGAACCGGCTTGGCCGAGCTGGACGAGACTTCGATGCCGGCGCCTGGTGAAGGGGAAGGGATCCTGAGTGACTACCGGCAGACGGGCCTGAGCCTCGGGCGTCACCCCTTGAGCCTGCTGCGAGAGCAGGGGGAGCTGGTCGGGTGTCTGAGCGCCGCAGAGCTGTCGAGTTGTCGTCATGGTCAGCTGGTACAGCTGGCCGGACTGGTGGTGGGGCGGCAGCGTCCGGGCACCGCCTCCGGGGTGACCTTTATTACCCTGGAGGATGAAACCGGTAATGCCAACCTGGTGGTGTGGGCGGATACGGCCCGTGCCCAGCGCCAGCCCTACTTGACGGCAAAACTGCTGAAGGTGCGTGGCATCGTTGAAAAAGAGGGTGGGGTGATCCACCTGGTCGCGGGACGTTTGGAGGATCTTTCAGCGAAGATCGCCGAATTAACCGTCTACTCTCGGGATTTTCATTGAATGGGCTGCATTCCCTGTTGCCAATGGTCGCCTTTGGGGGGCATTCTTCTCGCCCGAATGATCTGAGGGAGCCCGATTTTGAAACGCTTGACCGAACGCTTGGTCTGCCCCGATGGACAGCCCCTGGCCGCGACCTGGTTCTTACCTGAGGGGGCGCCAAAGGGCGGCTTTCTGCTGTCTCCTAAATTTGGGGTGGCTCGTGAGTATTATGCCGAGCTGGCACAGTTCCTTGCTGAGCAGGGATTTGTCGCCCTGATCTTTGACTATCGGGGCGTGGCGGGTTCTCGCCTTAAGAGTCAGCAACCCCAGTTGACGACCATGGCCAGTTGGGGGCAACTGGATATACCCACGGCGCTGCGCGCACTGCAAAAGCGGGTCGGTGAGCTGCCAATACACTATCTCGGTCATGGTTGTGGTAGCCAGTTGCTGGGGTTGGCAGACAATGCCTCTGAGCTGGCTACCTGTACCCTGGTGGCGGGCTCAGTTCCCTACTGGCGTCATTATGGTTTGGGTGGCATTAAAATGTGGCTGAACTGGCACCTGTTTCTTCCCCTTCTTTCCATGGGCAAGGTGTTTCCCGCCAAGGCTCTGGGCCTGGCACCCACTGATATCCCTGCCGGGATCATCCGTCAATGGGCGCAATGGGGACGAAGTCGGGATTACCTGTTTGGAGGGGCGGACGGACTCGGTCTGGGAGGTTATGCCCGGATCACCCAGCCTTTGCTCAATATCGGCTTTGCTGATGATAAACAGGCTCCCCCTGGGGCGGTACTGGATCTGGCGGATCGTTACCCCAATGCCTTTCAGGAGTCTCGCATCATAAGTGGTGAGCGTCTGGCTAAATTGGGGGGAATGGGCCACGATGACTTTTTTAAGGCCGAAAAAGCCCATGCCCTGTGGCAGGAAGTCTTGGATTGGATTGACCAGTATTAGCTGGCCTAAAGTTTAGCTAAGGGAATGAAAGAGAGAAAAAAAGCAGCCGTTGGGCTGCTTTTTTTGAAAATTAACTGTCCGGCTTGTTTTCGATGCTTTCCAGATCGGACATGGTATTTACCAGATCTTGATAGCTCATATTAAGATCTCGAGCCAAATTGATCAGTTTGGCGCGATAGGTTTGAACTCGCTCTGCTTTTTCAGCTTGTTCGCGACGTTCATCGAGCATCTCAGTGATCACGTCTTGCATGGTAGCAAGCTGTTTGTCACTCCATTCCAGCTGTACCAGAAAGTTTTTCATCTGTCTGTGAGAGCGGGTGCTGGTTGTCAGTTCGCGAGGGGTGGTTTTATTGTGCTCCAACTCAATCAGCGCTGAGCGAAAGGCATCTTCTAATTGTGGGTTACTCATAGATATTTGACTACGTAATTAATTAACATACCTGGCTTCCCTGCTGCGAATGAATGAATGGGCATCTGGCCCAGCGCAGATGCCACATGATAAGCGAATTCCTACAGACGGCAAGCCCTGTGTTAGAGCCAGCCCATGCGCCAACGTGCAGAGTCTTCCAGCGCATGCCAGTCCAACTCGTAGGGGTGGCGGTTGTTCTGTCCTTGCAACACGACCCGATCCAGTTCCCCGTTGGGGCCATGAAGAACCTGTGTCACCAGAAAATGCGTTTCATCGTGAAAGGCGCAGTTGGATGTCCACTTTGAATGCAATAAGTATTTTTCACTGAATACGTTCATAGAAACCCTCCATCATCATACGGCGACGTCTCTGCAATGTTCTTAACCCTAGCCAGGAAAGAACCTTTAAAAATGCCAGTAATAAGGGTACCGGACAGTGGTTTGGTGACAACCTGACCTATCACCTAAAGCGTAACGCAAGGCACTGCAAATGCCAGCGAAGGCCTCCCATGCAAAGAGGATTGACCGTTGAGGCTTGCTGCCCTGGGGTCGTAAAACGCCATGGGTGAATGTCAACATGCCAGGATCGGATAAAACCATCGGTTAACGGGCTCAATAATCAGTAGAAGACAAAATCTTGTCTATTACTGGCCATGGTTCAAGCGCGCTTTGCTTTCTCACCAATTATCGGGAATTGAGTACGATTTATTTCAGTAAAGGGGGGCGAAGGGAAAGCCACTCGTCAGTTCGTCTTACGGTAGGGGAGGCGTTGCGCCTTGACCTTTAAATTGAAGATCTTACTTTGTGCCGAATGGTCCACGATTGGGGAGAGGGCATTCTCTTGAGTCGTGGTTAAGTAGGTTCGCTGATAGCGGTGATCCGGGTCAAAGCGCTCCCCCTGACGCTTGGGGTTGAAGTGGCGAAAGTAGGGCACGGCATCGGCACCACAACCCGCCGCCCACTGCCAACCGCCGTTATTGGAGGCGAAGTCACCATCAAGCAAGTGGGCGATGAAGTGACGCTCACCCAGGCGCCAATCGAGATGCAGATCTTTGACCAGGAAACTGGCGCACAGCATGCGAAGCCGGTTGTGCATCCAGCCCTCCTGTTTCAGTTGTCGCATCCCGGCATCGACCATGGAGTAGCCGGTTTGCCCGTTGCACCAGAGCTGAAACCAGGTCTCGTTGCTCTGCCAATAGGGCTCCCTACCGGGATAGAGGGCTTTGCCTTGGGAGACGTGGGGAAAGTGGTGCATCAGGTAACGATAAAACTCCCTCCAGAGCAGCTCATTGAGCCAGCTTTGTTTGCCGGCCGAGGCTTCGCAGCCCTGCAGGGCCTGATAGATCTCCAGGACTGAGATGACGCCACAGGCGAGGTATGCGGACAGTTTTGACGTACCAGGCTGGGCTGGAAGATCCCGGCTTTGGTGATAATCCGCAATCGACTCGCTCAAAAAATGCACCAGCCGTGTGTGGGCGGCGTCTTCACCGGGTAGCAGAGTGCCGGGAAAATCCGGTCGTTGAGGCCAACGATCCGTCGAAAGAAGCCGGGTATCCTTGGTTTGCGGCGTGTTGAGCGCAGGAAGGGGAAGAGGTACATGACTGTGCAATCGTTCGCAGGCTTTCCTGCTAAAGGGGGTGAATACTCGGTAGGGGGTATTGCTTGCCGTAAGAATGGCATCGTACTCCAGCAAGGTTTGCTCGGCAAAGCGCTGCCATTGAATGTTGTTCTTTTCTAGCAGACCGGCAGTGGCCTGATCCCGCTGCTCCTCATTCCAGCCGGGCTCCCCGTTGCATAGCACGGAGCGGACATTGTGCGCTCGAGCGATGTTAAGCAGAGTTTGCGGCACGTCATCGAAACGCTCGCAGCTCTCCACGATCAGGCCGATCCGCAGCCGCTGTAGAGACGCCTTAAGTCGGTCCAGGTTGGCACGTCGCCAACCCAGGGGCCCGGCACCGACGCCATGCTCTTGCCACTGTTGCAAAGTCGCAAGGTACACAGCAATGACGGGCTCTCCTGATGCCAATGCCATGCTCAGTGCCGGGTTGTCCCCACAGCGCAGATCATTGCGAAACCAGACAAGATGCATTACGTCCTCACAGGTAGCAGCGCAGCGCCAATGATGGCGGGTGCGGTTGCAGGTAGCTTTGGGAGTCGATATAGGGCTTGGGGTAGCGAACCTGTAGCGCCGCCAGCAAGCTCAAGGGAGCCATCAGTGGCAGGGTTCCTGTCCGGTAGGCGAGGATGGTTTCGTGCAGGTGTTGCCGCTCTTTACCATCGATATCCCGCTTAAAATATCCCAGCAGGTGCTGCAGAACATTGGTGTGGGCGCGGCGACTGGCCGGACGCTGCAATGCACCCATCATAAGCGTGCCGTATTGCTGGATCTGTTCCTCCAGGTTGACCTTCCCTGTGGTTGCCACCAACTGGCCCAGGTGTCTGTAGCTCGCCTGATCGTGTGCCAGCAGTTGCATCTTGTGCCTTTGGTGGAACTCGATCAGCGCCTTCTTGCTCGGGCCGCCCTGCAATTGCTGAAACTCATGGTAGATCAACACACGGCTGACAAAGTTTTCTCGCAGGTGGGGATCATTCAAACGACCATCCTCCTCAACCGGTAGGAGGGGATAGGCCTCCATCAGGGCAGCGGTAAACAGCCCACGTCCGTTTCGCTCGGCGCCCTTGCCATCCTCCTGAACCACCTTGACGCGCTCCATGCCGCAGCTGGGTGACTTGGCGCAGACGACATAGCCGGACAGGCCAGCCAGGTGGGGCAGGGCTCGTCGATTGAAGGCTTCCATCGCCTCGGTGTGATCGATGCCATTTTTATCGTCCACTAAACGTATGCCAATCTCGGTTTGACGCAGACGCACGCTGGGGCGTGGCGTGCTCATCCCCGCACCCACTTCAGGGCAGAGAGGGTGGATATCGAACAGTTGGGCTAACTGGGTATCAACAAAAACCGAACGTTTGTGCCCGCCATCAAATCTTACGGTCTGACCCAGGTTACATGCGCTGACGCCAATGCGAGGTTTCATCATGGATGCCTATTTGTTGCTGAGATCCTGTCCTTTCCTACGTATGGACTTACCCACTTGGATCAACTGAGTTAAAGTATTGTTTATCAAAAGCTCAAAGGATGATGTAGATGAACGATCTGGTCCCTGAACTCTGTGATCGCCACGGCGAGGCTCTGTGCGTCCTGCCGCCTGGGTTCATAAGCTATGGTGGAAGGGCGATCTTTGCCGGTCCGGTTACGACGGTCCGTTGTCCGGAAGACAACACCCTGGTGCGGCAGATCCTGGCCGAGCCGGGGCACGGTCGGGTCTTGTTGATCGACGGCAATGGCGGGCGTCGTCGTGCCCTGCTGGGGGATCAATTGGCCACCATGGCGCTCAATAACGGTTGGGCGGGGATCGTGGTCAATGGCTATGTCCGGGATCTGATGACCCTGGCGACCCTGCCTCTGGGGGTGCAGGCTCTGGGAGCCGTGCCCGTAAAAACAGAGAAAAAGGGACTGGGGGAGCGTGACGTGGTGGTTGAGATAGAGGGAAGAAAGATCGTCCCAGGGGAGTGGCTCTATGCCGATCCCAACGGCATAGTGATCAGCCCCCTGCCGCTGCCCATTCCGGAAGGATTTGAGGAGTTGCACAATGAGATGGATTAAAGCGCTTGCCCTGAGCCTGTTGGGCGGGATCCTGTTGATCGCCGCCTATCTGGCGCTGTTTTTTGATCCCAATGACTTTAAGCCCACGCTGCAGGCCCAGGTAGCCGAGGCCACCGGACGGGAGCTGGCCATTGGCCAGATCGGCTGGTCTGTCTATCCCACTCTGGGTCTGGAGTTGTCCGAGGTGACCCTGAGTAACCTGCCCGGCGCCGGCCTGCCCGCGTGGATCTCGGTGGCACAGACCTCGGTGGGCGTAGGTCTTTTACCCCTGCTTCGCAATGAGCTGGCCATCGAGAAACTGATGATCCGCGGCATGACATTGAATCAGGTGGTGCTGGCGGATGGCCGCACCAGCATGACGGGGTTGTTTGATGATACTGCCCCATCGGCCAGCGAGCCCACGGGGCCTTCATCCTCAGCGTCTTCACCGCCGCCCTGGGTGCTGGGTAAAGTGGTGATCGAGGATCTGCTGATCAATCAGGACAACCGCCAGACTGGACAGCAGCAGCAACTGACCATTCCCAAACTGAGCCTGACCGGACTGGCACCGGGTCAGGCAGCCCCACTGACACTCTCGGTGGCACTGCGGGATGGCGACACCGAGTTGGCGACCCAGGTAGAGAGCCAGATGACCCTCTCCCGGGCGCTGGATCGGATCCATTTTGCCCAGTGGCAGCAGAGCCTTTCCCTGAGCGCCCCGACCTTGCCGGTATCCCCCCTGTCCCTGGAACTGGCTCTGGAAGCCGATCTGGATCTGGCGGCCGGCCATTTTGCCCTGCCCAGCTTCTCTCTTGAATGGGATGCCTTTCAATTCCAGGGTGAGGGCAGTCTGAGTACGGCGGGCCGAGTTCCTAAACTGGTGTTGCAGGGCCAGGGGAATGCGTTGGATCTGAGCCCCTGGATGGCCAGCGTTGAGGAGGAGTCGCAAGAACCCACGGGTTCGCCGAAACCGGGTGCCGATCCCGATCTCTCCGCATTGTCGCAGGTAGATCTGGACCTGACACTGGCCCTGTCGGCGCTGACCGTGCCCTCCGCCCGGATCGACAATGCCCGCCTGGCATTGCAACTGACGGACGGTGTACTGACTCTGGAGCAACTGGCCGGACGCAGCTTCGAGGGACAGTTTGATCTGAGCGGCCGACTCGAGGCACAAACTCAGGCTTATCGGTTTGAGCAGAGTTTGCAGGGATTGGCGTTGCAACCCATGCTCAAGGCGTTGGCTGAGACCGAACTGTTGGCTGGAACCGGTGCCTTGAAGCTTAAGGGGAGCGGTAAAGGGCTGGGTTCGGATCTGCTGGAGCACCTGGTGGTCGATGGCACCTTGGTGGTGGAGGACGGCGCCCTGTACGGCGTTAATGTGGCCAAGATGATCCGGGATGGCCAGGCACGGCTGAAGGGGGACTTTCAATCTCAGGCGGCGGTGGAGAAAACCGACTTTTCCAGCCTGAGCATGGATCTGGCTATGGCCAAAGGGGTGCTGGCCACGCGCAATATGCAGATGGCCTCCCCCCTGCTTCGGCTGAGCGGCCAGGGCGAGATAGCCCTGGCCAGCCAAAGCCTGGACTATCACTTGGTCGTGGCCCTGGTGGGTAGCCTTGAAGGGCAGGGAGGCGAGGGCGTCGAGGCCCTGCGCGATGTGCCCATTCCCCTGGCGATCTCCGGGACGGTTGCCGAGCCGGAGTACGGCTTGGATCTGGACGCACTTTCCAAAGGCGTGTTGAAGCAGGAAGGGGAAAAACTGGAGAAGAAACTCAAAGACAAATTGCTTAAGAAATTCGGAGGCTTTTGATGATCAGAACCTTCCTGCCGGTACTGCCGGTGGCATTGTGTGCCGTCTGGCTGGCGGCATGCAGTCAGACGGAGGCGGCGTCACCGCCACCTGAGCCAACGTCCCTGAAACTGGAGGCGGCGCAGCCCCGACAGGATCGGGATGACAGTCGCTATTCCGCGGTTCGTAACGGAGAGGAGAGTACCTTGCAAGCCACCCTGCGCAGTCAGGCCGTCTGGGACCGAGAGCAGGGCGGCCGGGTGGTTCTAGAGCTGGTCAATATGGAGGAGCATACCATTGAGTACACCGTGGCTTCGGGCATGTTGGCGGATTTCACCTTGCGGCAGGGGGAGAAGATCTTATGGCGCTACGCCAACGAGATGGCCTTTACCCAGGCATTGACCCGCTTTCGCTTGCCAGCCATGGGGCGCCGGGAAGTGGCGGTTGAGGTTGGGCCTCGTTCCTTGAAAGGGCTGACACCGGGTCGCTATCAACTGCACGCTGAGCTGAACTTTTTTCCCAAAAACCAGGCTCCGTTGGTCACGCCGCTGAGCATTACCCTGCAATGAGGCGAACTCATGGCCTTGTTGTCACTCGGCAACAGGAACTCTGACCAATGATAGAGGTCGCCGGAGTTGCCAAACGTTTTCGTTTGGGCGTTACGCCTGTCAAGGGGGAGCCCTCCCTGCGGGATCCCCGCCAACGGGATGGCTATTTTCATTCCGTGGAGCAGGTTGAGCTGCAGTGCCAGCCGGGTCAGGTGCTGGGGTTGATAGGCCCTAACGGGGCTGGGAAAACCACCACGCTGCGAATGCTCTCCGGGGTGCTTCGTCCCGATCGGGGGGGGATCCGGATAGGGGGCGAAGATCTGCATCACCAGGGCGATGGGGTGCGACGGCAAGTGGGATTTTTGTCCGCCACCACGGCCCTGTACCAGCGTTTATCGGTGGAAGAAAACCTGTGCTACTTTGCCCGCCTCTACGGCCTGTCGCCAGTGCAGGCCAGTGTTCGGATCGACCAACTTTGCCAGCAGCTGGAGATGGAAAATTTTCGTCACCGCCGAGTGATGGATCTCTCCTCCGGCATGGCCCAGCGGGCCAATATCGCCCGTGCCGTCGTGCATAACCCCTCGGTGTTGGTGCTCGATGAGCCCACCACCGGGCTGGATATCATGGCAACACAAACCGTGATGGAGTTTATTGCACAGCAGCGCGCCATGGGGATCCCCGTGGTGTTCTCTACCCACCACATGGAAGAGATCAGCCTGCTGTGCGACACCCTGTGCGTGATCATGCAAGGACGCTCGGTATTCAATGGCACACTTGAGCAGTTTGCAGGCAGTCGTGACAGCCTGGCATTGCGTAACGCCTTTCTCCAATGTGATCGGCAGGGCAGAGAGTGGCCGCAAGGGGAGGGGCTTGACGATGCTGGCGTTGATCTGGCTTAAAGAGCTTAAGGAGGTGGCACGGGATCGAAAAACCCTCTGGTTTGTCGTGCTGTTTCCCACGCTGATCCTGCCCTTGCTGATGGGGGGAGGCATGATATGGGTGAGCATCGCCGTTGTAACGAAGCACCAGGAAGTGCTGACCTTTCATCTGGTGGGGCCGGAGCCGCTGCAGCAAGTGATAGGACAGACCCTGGACAGCCATCCCGGCCTGAGCTGGCAACAGCAGCCTGATCTGACCGAGCCGCCTCAACATCGTGAAGCCATCAAGCACAAGGTGCTGGATCTGGTGCTGGTGATCCCCCCGGATTTTGATCCCGCCGAGCCACGACGTCGGGAGTGGCAGATGCTGTTTAATCAGGCGGGGGATGTGGGTCAGTTTGCTCGGCTGGAAGAGGCTTTGGCCCCCCTGTTGGCGCGCTGGCGAGAAGCGCACCGCCGTGGGTGGCAGTTGGGAGAGATCCAGGCGCAGGTCCTGTCTGAGCCGGTGACGATCCAACGTATGGGAGTTGCCGGTGAGCGGGAAGATCTGGGGGAGAAGATCGGCGGGATCTTGCCTTATATTCTTCTGCTGCTGTGCCTGATGGGGGCCATGATGCCAGCCCTGGACATAGGTGCCGGGGAGAAAGAGCGGGGTACCCTGGAGACCCTGCTGATGGCACCGGTGCCGCGCTGGCAAATCGTCCTGGCCAAGTTTGCCGTGATCGGCAGCGCCGGTATGGCGCTGGCCTGTCTGACCATGGCCAGCGGCCTGCTATGGGGAGTGCTGATTGGTCAGTTTCTGGCGCTTGAGCCCCTGGTACAGGCGATCCTGGCCATTGGTTGGCTTGATCTTGTGTTGATCCTGACCATGCTCCTGCCCATCGCGCTGTTTTTCTCCGCCCTGTTGCTGGCGGTGTCTGTGTACGCCCGCTCCTTCAAGGAGGCGCAAAACTACATGGCTCCCCTTAATATTGCAGCCATCATTCCGGCCATGGTGGCCCTGATCCCCGGGGTGGAGCTCAAGGGGGTCCTGCTGTGGATCCCAATCATCAATGTAACCCTCGCCACCAAAGAGTTGATCAAAGGCACCATGGAGTATGCTTCTTTGGTGCCGGTATTTACGGCCAATGTTCTGCTGGCGGCGAGTCTACTGGCATTTTGTACCTATTGGTTTCATCGAGAGGATGTTCTGTTTCGATAGGTAGGCAAACCACAAAACGCAAAAAGGCCGGCAAATGCCGGCCTTGAGTGTGTTTGGATACTCAGACTTGTACCCGGGTCACGTCCACATAAAGGGTCAATCGCTGGCCCGGTTGCAGGTACTTCTTTCCTTCCAGTTTATTCCAGCGGATCAGGTCGTTCACTGTAACTTGGAAGCGCTGGCCGATGCGGGCCAGGGAGTCACCGCTGCGCACCGTATAGTTGATCTGGCGCATGATCGACGACTTGGTCTGGTTACTGGCCACCTTGTTGACCCAGATAGTCAGCTTCTGGCCCAGCCGCAGCGTATCGGACGGTGCCATGCTGTTCCAACTCGCCAACTGGGCCACCGTGACCTTGTTGGCACGGGCGATGGTCCACAGTGAATCGCCAGATTTGACCTCATGCTCGACCTTAAAGTCGGCTCGCTTGGTGGACTGGTGCCGTGCCAGACGTTGATCGGCACTGAAGACATAGTCTTCCTGATCTTTGGCCGCCACCGGGATCAACAGGGTCTGGCCAGCACGGATCATGTTGCCATCCAGTTTGTTGACCGACTGAATGATCCCGGTTCGGGTATGGTACTTCTGCGCAATCGTGCTCAAACTGTCGCCAGATTTGATGGTGTAGCGGATCCAGTTGATACGCTGGGCACTGTCAGTGTCAGCCAAGGCCTGGGTAAAGCCGTCCACTTTCTCGATCGGGAGCAGCAGCTTATGTGGGCCATCCGGCGCAGTGGCCCAGCGGTTAAAGCCAGGGTTGAGCTTGTGCAGTTCACCCACGGACATGTCTGCCAAATCGGCTGCCAGGGAAAGATCGATCTGAGAACCGACATCGATGCGCTTGAGCGCAGGCTCATTGGCAATCGGCGTCAGGGTGATCCCGTACTTCTCAGCATTTTTGATCACATCGGCAAGGGCCAGCAACTGAGGCACGTAACGCTCAGTTTCGCGTGGCAGACTCAGAGCAAAGTAATCGGTCGGCTTACCGGCATCCCGGTTATTGCGGATGGCACGAAAGACTCGGCCTTCACCTGTGTTGTAGGCCGCCAGGGCGTAATACCAGTCCTGATGGAGCTTGCCGTGCAAGTACTCCATCATGTCCATGGCGGCGATCGTCGCAGCGTAGACATCCCGACGACCGTCGTACCACCAGTTCTGGGTCAGGCCAAAATGGCGTCCCATTGGGGCAGTAAATTGCCAGATCCCGGCGGCGGCACCGTGAGAGTAGGCAAAGACGTCGAAGGAGCTTTCGACGATGGGCAATAGGGCCAGCTCCATTGGCAGATCCCGCTCTTCGAGCAGCTCGACGATCAGGTGCATAAAGGGCTCGGCACGGCGGGAAACCGTAGCCAGGTGACTGGGATTATTGATGTACCATTGGCGGAATTTATCGATACGCTCGTTATCCGGGATCTCCATCGCCAGTTGGCGGCGGATCCGTTCCCAGACGTCCGTGGGAGGCAAGATCACCTCCTTCTTTGCTTCGTTTGCCCTAGGGGCAACCGTCTCAATGGCGTCGGCAGAACCCTGTGTGCCTTGTACCGACTGCGCGACCTTTTGCTCGGCATCGTCATTCGGTGTGGATTGACAGCCAGCGAGGACAACCGCGATGGCCAGGGTAGATAGCTTTAATCTCATCAAAATTGAACGCTCTGGAAACCCAAAAAACAGATCGAAACCCAGTCGACCCGGTGAAAAAAACGGCGCCAGTGTACCAAACTGTCAGAAATTATCTTTCCAGCGCCGCAATGCCGCGAAGCGGCTCACGCTATTGTTGAGCTTCGCTTGCGTATGGTGCTCCAAGCTGTTAGCCACAGACGCTTCGTCACACCGTAAAAACGGGTTGATGCGCAGCTCTTGCCCGATGCTGCTGGGGAGAGTGGGCTGATGCGATTTCCTAAGTCCTTGGCAAATCGAGATAAAATTGTGCAGAAAATCGTTGTCTGGCTCTACGGCCAGTGCAAATTCGATGTTCGCTAACGTGTATTCGTGCGTGCAATACACTTTAGTTGCCTCTGGCAGGCTTGCCAGTTTTTGTAGGGAGCCGTGCATCTGCTCCGCTGTGCCTTCAAACAAGCGACCACATCCAGCACTAAATAAAGTGTCGCCACAAAACACCATCTGTGGACCGACGAAACCTATGTGATCCAGGGTATGACCCGGTAGCGCCAACACAGACAGTGTTACTCCTAATCCGGAGAGTGGGACCAGATCGCCTTCAGCCACCGTGTGGGTAAGGCCAGTGATTGCCGAATCCGCCGGTCCTACCACTTCGAGGGGTCCCAGAGTATCTACCAACTCATTGATCCCGTCGGTATGATCCCAGTGATGATGGGTGACGAGGATCCCTTTCAGCGTCAGTTGGGCTGTGGTTAAATGCGCTAAGACACTGTTTGCACAACCAGGATCAACAACCCAAGCGTCGAGTCCGTTGTGCAGACACCAGATGTAGTTGTCGTTAAAAGCAGGGATGGGCGTAATGGTCAAGGACATAGAGGCTAAAATGGATGAACAGGGTTTAGCAAGGGTACCGTATGCAGTCCGGTTAACTCCAGCCTTGTATCCAACCTTTGCCGAGCAGGAGAAACTGTGATGATGTTGCGTCCTGCCTACAGCAGCAAAGAGCTCGTCTCCCCGAAGCATTGGGATGCACTACCCGATGGCTATTGGCTGCGGGACCAGATCGGCGCGGGTTTGAATGACTGGTGGCCGAAGATCTTCGGTTACCACCTGCTTAAACTGGGGGCCCTCTCCGGTGAGTTGGCCTCAGGGCTGTGTCCCGTACGCCATCACTTCTGTCTGGACCCACTTCAGGGCCAAATTCAGGGCCAACTCGATGCCTTGCCGTTTCAATCTGCCAGTATCGATGCCTGTTTGAGTGCGTTTTGCCTCGAGTTTCATCGTGATCCTCATGCCTTACTGCGTGAGGTTGATCGGGTCCTGGTCTCCGGAGGGAGGTTAATCCTGGTGGGGTTCAATCCGGTCAGCTCTCTGGCCTTAGGGTATTTATGGCCGAAGAACCATCGTCGTCCACCCTGGAATGGCCGCCTTTTCACCTCGGCACGAGTTGAGGATTGGCTCGGTATCCTGGGCTACCGGTTATTGGCAAAAGAGTGCCTCAGTCAACACTCCCTGAGTTGGTCACCCCATCATTTTGCTTCCCTGCAGCAGACGCTAAAAGAGTATCTCCCCGGTTTAGGAAGTGTGTATCTGCTTGTCGCAGAGAAGTTAGAATCTCCCTTGACCCCGGTGCAACCTCGATGGCACCTGCGTCGGCCCCTGATTGTTAAACCCATCCCAGAGTTGGCCGGGCGGGACCACTTGGGCGCCGCGCGTCAGCAAGTGGCCAAGTAACCGTGATCCGGGCTTAGGGAGGGGCCGCTGGCAGCCTCGCGGGCAAGTACGTCACAGCGTTCATTCTCGACGTTACCCGCGTGTCCTTTCACCCAATGCCACTCTATCTCTTGGCTGGATGCCGCCTCATCCAGTCGTTGCCAAAGATCAACATTTTTAACCGGGTGTTTGGCTTTGGTCTGCCAGCCATTGCGCTTCCAGCCATGGATCCACTGGGTGATCCCTTGGCGCAGATATTGACTGTCGGTGTGCAGATCGATCCTGCAAGGCTCAGTCAGGGTCTCAAGTGCCACAATGGCGGCCAACATCTCCATTCGATTGTTCGTGGTGCGCTCAAATCCGGCACTGATCTCCTTACGATGCTGCCGATACAGCATTACAATGCCATACCCCCCAGGACCCGGATTGCCGAGGCAGGAACCGTCTGTGTAGAGAATGACATGTTTTCGTTGGGTCATTGAACTTGATACCATTGATGCGCGAAAACGCCGAAGTATACCGAAGAACTGATTGGAACCGTTATGACAGATGCCACCCCGCCACTACGACAGATCGTATTCGATACCGAAACTACGGGGATGAACCAGGGCTCGGGCCCACACTACCTGGGGCACCGGGTGATTGAGATTGGTTGTGTCGAACTGGTTAATCGTAAGCTGACCGGCAATAACTATCATATTTACATCAAGCCGGACCGGCCGGTCGATGAAGAAGCTATCGAAGTTCACGGCATCACAGATGAATTCTTGGCCGATAAACCGGATTTCTCACAGGTCGCGGAGGAGTTTTTTAACTACATTCGTGGCGCCGAGTTGATTGCTCACAACGCGAACTTCGATATCGGCTTCCTGGACTACGAATTTGAGATGTTGGGGCGTTACGGAAAAGTGATGGATCACTGCACCGTTGTCGATACCCTTCAGTTGGCTCGGGCGAAAAAGAACAAGGGAGAGATCCAGGGCAACCTGAATCTGGATGCCCTGTGTCGATTCTACGGCATAGATAACTCCCATCGTACGCTTCACGGCGCACTTCTGGATTCCGAGATCCTCGCCGACGTCTACCTTTATATGACAGGTGGCCAAACCAAGTTGGAATTCAGTGCCGGTGGGGACAGTGGGGCTTCGGAGATAATACGTCTGTCAGCGGACCGAGTTCGCACTCGAGTGATCCGCGCCAGCGAACAGGAATTGGAACATCACAGCCAAAGGATGGAGGCCGTTACCGATGCGATTTGGTTCCGTCAGTCGTAACCTGTTGGGGATACTGGGCGTACTGATCACACTCATACCACAGTTCGCGCTGGCTTCACCGGTCAATGCACCCCAGACCCTGGCTTTGCTGGATAACCGCTTCCGTATCGACCACGAAGTTTCGGAGATCACCATTTTAGCCCGACGTCGGCCTGGCAGTGCTCCGGTGGTTGTCGTACAGCCTGACGGCAGCAAGTGGTACGCCGACCGCCACCCCCAGAGTGTGCGCTGGAGCGCGACCCTGAGCAGTGACATGATCCAGATCCGTAATCCCACACCAGGGCCTTGGCAATTGATCGGCTCAATTGAGGCGGGCTCCGAAGTGCGCTTGATGAGCGATATTACACTGCACCATGATCCTTTCCCGGCCAGCATCTATCGGGGTCAGCGTCTGAAATTGACGGCAGAACTTTCTGCTGACAGCGATCGGATAGAGATGCGGGATTTTTACCAGCAGTTGGAGTGGCGTGTGCTCATTAGCAGTGCCAATCGTCCGGGAGATGAAAACTTTGCTGCCGGCCCGTTCAACATAGGCACCTATTATGACGATGGTCAGGGCCTAGATGAGCGTCCTCATGATGGTGTGTTTACGGCGAATTTGGATTTTGATTATCCAGTCGGCCTCTACAACTTACAGATGAGTGTTGAGAACCCCGTCTTTAGCCGGCAGACGAAAACCACGATTACACTGCTGCCGCAGCCGCTTAGATTGGCGATCCACGGTGATCTCGAACAAGGGTACGAGTTGCATATTCAGGTGGAGCCGGAAGTGATCCCTCAGCAGATGCATCTGAATTTAGTGCTGGTGACCCCTGAGCAGGAGACGGTTGAGATGTCGGTGACCCCAGGCTCTTTGAGCCATGTCGTCCCTTTGCCCATGTTGCATGATCCCGGCAACTATATTATCTCCGGTGAGGTGGCGGGCAGTGCCGGCAATGGTGAGGAGTTCTTCTTAGTATTGCCTCAGGTTGCCGCCTTTGTGGCCCCCTTGCCGCCTTCTCCACCGAGTGCCGAGGAACTGGCCATGATTGCATTGGAGCAGGCCAAAAGTCAGGAGCAGAAAGCCAAGCGTAAAGTACTTTGGCTGGTGGGAGGTCTCAATCTTCTGTTGTTGCTCGTTGGCAGTACCGGCCTGATCATTTGGCGTAAGCGGCAGCGCCTCTATCAGCAACTGCTGGCCCAGCCTGAGCCTAAGGGGGAACTGACTCCTGAAGAGGTTGACCTGTCTGGTCTAGTTAGTGACATGAAGACAAAAAACACCCCGTGATTGAATGCCTTTTCGCCAATCGGCGAAAAGGCATTCAATTGAAATAAGAGCCGGCAAAAATCGGTTGACGCTATGCAAGGGGCGCCGTAATATTCGCGGCGTCTTCAGGGCGATGCTCTCAAAGGCAAAGTGATTTTTCGACTCATTGAGTCAACAGGGATCTGAGAATGACCACTCGGATAGCTGTCTAAACCAGTTTCGGTGGAGTGGTAGTTCAGTTGGTTAGAATACCGGCCTGTCACGCCGGGGGTCGCGGGTTCGAGTCCCGTCCACTCCG
>NZ_JBXVVJ010000013.1:0-66351 GCF_057219095.1 Ferrimonas sp. YIN67 | reverse complement strand
ATGATGATTTCTCAATCCTACGTGAGTGCCCACACAGATTGTCTGACATATTGTTAAAGAGCTGCTCTTGCGAGCGTTGCTTCGTTGCCGAAGCAGGTGGCGTATTCTAGTCAATCCGCCGCGGTCGTCAAGGGTGTTTTTCAACTTTCTTTTTGACCGTTGTTTTGTTGACCAAGCCGCTCGTTAACCGCTTTGGTTAAGTTGCTGTGCCCCGTCGACAGGAAGCGCATTATAGGGAGCCGATTCCTTACTGCAACCCCTAAAAACAAAAACACGGTTCATTTGGTGAGTATTTCACCAGAACCGTGATTTCTTCTATATAGGCAATTTGCTTCTATTTAGCCTGATTTGGCAAATAGCGTTCCATGGCCGCACGGACCGCCGGACTGTCCCAGTCGATAAAGCTTCGCACAAAGGCTACCAAACGCCCCTCCTCATCTAAAATGAAGGTAGCAGGGATCAGGTCCGTTGGCAGGATCTTACCGATTTGGTTGCTGGTGTCATACCAAGTCTCCAGCTCCTTAATCCCAAGCTCTTGCAAAAACGGCTGCACGACACTGATATCACGGTCGATAGAAACCGGTGCAACCTTTAGCCCTTTCGCCTCAAAATCCTGACGAAACCGTTCCAATGAGGGCAGTTCTCGAATACAGGGAGGACACCAGGTCGCCCATAAGTTGAGCATCACGGGCTGACCGCGAAATTGGCTTAAATCAAAAGGCTGCCCATCCGGGCCCAAAAACGCCACTGATTCCAGAGTCTGGGGTCGCGACAAGTGAATAAAGCGTTCAAGCGCGGGATCACTGCCATCACTGCTTGCGCCAGGAAAGGCGTTGGCGCTGCCCATAAGCAGCGCCAAAACCATAAAGCCAAATGCACGCATCTGGATCACTTGTCCTGATCCAACAATTTAGCCAGCTTCTCCTGATCAGACTCGCTCACCTCAACCTCACCAGCAGCCTCAGCACGCTGACGACGAGCGAAGAGTATGGCTACCGCCCCACCGGCCAATAGGAACAGCACAGGGCCGAGCCAAAGGATGTAGGTACGGGGATCAAACGCCGGGCGATAGCGAACGAAGTCACCATAACGATCGGTAAAGTAGGTAATGATCTCGTCATTACTCTTACCTTCTTCCACCATTTCGTACACCTGCAAACGCATGTCCATGGCGATCGGCGAGTTGGAGTCGTGCAGGTTCTGGTTCTGACACTGAGGGCAACGCAGCTCTGCCGCCAGGGCGACTCCGCGCTGGCGGCTTTGAGCATCTTTAAACTCATAGGTATCGATAGGGGCAGCTTGCACCCAGCCAACCATCAGCAACGCAACGATAGAAACAAATAACTTTTTCATTACGATTTCCCTTCAGCCGCCGCTTCGGCGCGGATCTGCTGGATCAGTGGCATAAAGTCTTTTGCCCAAACCTGAGGTTCAAGCACACCGGCGAAGCGGTGGCGAACGATGCCATTGTGATCGACAACATAGGTTTCCGGTGCGCCATACACCCCCATGTCGAACGCCAGAGAACCTTCGGGATCGAAGATATTCTTGGTGTAGGGATCACCGCTGTTCGCCAGGTAACGGATTGCTGGCTGACGCTCGTCCCGGTAGTTAATCCCGTAGATCGCAATTTCGCCGCGTCGCTTAAGCTGATTGAGGAAGGGGTGCTCATACTTACAGGACGGACACCAGGTCGCCCATACGTTGATGAGATACACCTCGCCCTTCAGGTCATCACGACTCCAGGTTTGGTTCGAGTCTTCCAATGACTCGAGGACAAACTCAGGAACTGGCTTACCAATCAGGACGGATTCGAGTTTGGAGGGGTTGAGAAACAACCCCTTGAACAAGAACACGCTCAACACCGCAAAAATGATCAGCGGTATAAAGAGAACTGCACGCTTCATTACTGCTCCTTGATATTAAGCGTTCGCCAGCTTGGCTGCTTGCACCTTTTCCGCCTTCTTGCGCGACTTAGCACGCTTGTCGGTCGCAGCGACACCTGCACCAAACATCATGAAGATGGAACCGATCCAGATCCAGCGCACACCCGGCTTGTAGTTCAGCCGCACCGCATAATGCGTCGCATCCAGTGGATCACCCATGGTGACGTAGAGATCTCGGGTAAAGCCCCAGTCGATCCCCGCTTCGGTCATGTCCATGGTACGCACGTTGTATTGACGACGATCCGGGTAAAGAGTGGTTACGTGCTTATCACCCTTAGTAACAGAGACCACACCCTGTTCTGCGGTGTAGTTGGGTCCCTGAACCATTTGAGTGCGCTCATAGGTAAAGGTATAGCCAGCCAACTCACCGCTAAGCCCAGGCCCCATACGGACCGAGCGCTCATCGTCGTAGTTGGAAACCACAGTCGCCCCAATGATGGACATCACGATACCGGCGTGAGCCAGTTGCATGCCAACATAGCTGCGAGTAATGCGGCGGGTGGTGTAGGAGCCATCTTTTTCGCGGGTCTGGCGCAGAATATCCTGAAACAGGCACCCAGCCACCCAGAAAGCGGTGAATAGGCCAGCAAAAACCCACGGGTTGTAACGGCTCGTATCACCGATCAGCAGAGGCAAGGCGATGGCGAGGATAAAGGCGCCAACGGCAGAAGGAAGCAGTTTTTTAAGCTCTCCATCTTTGGCCTTCTTCCAACGAATGAAAGGACCTATCCCCATAAAGAGGAACATCACCAAGACTATGGGGTTGAACACGGTATTGAAATACGGTGGTCCCACAGAGATCTGACCCAAGCCCAGTGCATCGCCGAGCAGTGGATACAGGGTGCCAAGAAGAACGGAACCTGTCGCCACGACCAGCAGCACATTACAGGCCATCAGCATGGTCTCTTTAGAGAAGAGATCAAAACGCGCCGGCGAAGCCATCTCTGTCGCCCGCAAGGCAAACAGGGTCAAGGAGCCCCCGATGGTTAACCCCAATAGGATCAGGATAAACAAGCCTCGAGAAGGGTCGGCAGCGAAAGAGTGTACCGAGGTCAGTACCCCGGAACGCACCAGGAAGGTACCGAGCAAACTTAGGGAGAATGCAAAGATCGCCAGCAAAATACTCCAGTTACGGAAGGTGCCGCGTTTCTCGGTAACGATAAGGGAGTGCAACAAGGCGGTACCGACCAGCCAAGGCATGAAGGAAGCATTTTCCACCGGATCCCAGAACCACCAGCCTCCCCAGCCCAACTCATAGTAGGCCCACCAAGAGCCCAGAGCGATCCCGGCGGTCAGGAAAGCCCACGCCGCCAGAGTCCATGGACGAGACCAGCGAGCCCAAGCGGAATCAAGACGGCCACTCATCAAAGCGGCAATCGCAAAGGCAAAGGAAACGGAGAAGCCGACATAGCCCAGATACAGCAGCGGTGGATGGAAGATCAATCCAACATCCTGCAGCATCGGGTTCAGATCTCTTCCTTCTGCTGGCATCGGGAACAGACGTTCAAAAGGACTGGAGGTGAACAACATGAACAGGGCAAAGCCCACGATCACCATCCCCAAGACCGCAAGTACACGCGCGGTAAACGCCTCTTCCAGGCCACGGCTGAAATACGCAACAGCGGCCGCCCAGACAGAGATAGAAAAGGCCCAGAACAACAGGGAGCCTTCATGACCACCCCAAATCGCCGCTATTTTAAAATAGATCGGCAATAGGCTGTTAGAGTTGTGCGCCACGTAAGCCACGGAAAAATCGTCCGTGGCAAAGGCATAGCCCAAGCATACGACAGCAAGTGCCATAAACAAGCACATGCCATACGCCAGCGGGCGCGCGAAACTCACCAAGTAGGCATCCTTACGTGCCACGCCGAGCAGGGGAACTACGGCGATCAGGACCGCAAAAGCCAGACCGATGATGAGCGAGTAATGTCCTAGTTCCGGAACCATTATCTTACCTCAATGGAAAATTGCCACACGATGCCAGCCAAGAGGTCAAGCATATCGTGAATGGGTATCAGTGCCGCCATTTTAGGCAGTAATGCCTTCATTGTCTGCCGTCTTGTTACGGTTTTCCAACGCAGAGTGTCGCAGCGGGTCAGACGTCACAAAAGCAGATCGGTACAAACGAAATGACGCAAGTCGGAAGTTGGAGGGCGGCAGAGGCAAAAAGTTTCAATAACATTTTCCTCTCGCTAGGAACTGTGACTTTAGCCCCAATCCGCTTCATCTGACAAAGCGCACTCCGGCATAGCACTGTTCATGCCTTGCACTTGCCGTATAATCCTTCTTCAACTGGACCCCTTCCTCGGCAGCAAAGTACCGCCCAACAAGGAAGTGTTGGTCTCCGTGCCCCACCATCAGAGATTGCTATGACGACTTTTTGGATCGGTATCGCCGCCCTAACCTTGTTGGCTCTGGCCCTAATCTGGCTGCCTTACTTGCGCCGCAGCCGCCTGGCCAAAATTGCTAGCGACGCCCAGTTGCGTAAAGAGACCAACCTCAACCTGTACAACGAGCGTTTGCTCGAACTCGACGCAGAGCTCGCTGAACAGCGGATCAACCAGATTGAGTATGACGCGCTCAAGCAGGAACTGCAGTTAACCCTGCTGCAAAATGTTGAGCAGGAAGATGATGTTCTAGCCAGCCAGTCCACCAACGTGGCCTGGCCTATCGCCATGAGCGCAGTACTGGTACTCCTGTCCGGCTACACCTATCATGACCTAGGCCGCCATAGCGACTGGAATGCACCACAGCAGGCTTCACAGCAGGCTGATCCTCACGCTGGCATGAACCCAGAGCAGCTCATGGCCATGCGCCTACGCCAGATGGAGAAGCACGTAGAGAGCAATCCCACAGACAGCCAAGCCTGGTTCTCGCTGGGCCATGCCTACATCTCCAATAGCCAATACAGTAAAGCAATCCAAGCCTTTGATACCGTAATGTCACTGGTCGGGACCCATGCGGAGCTACTTGGCCCGAAGGCAACGGCGATGTACTACCTGGCTGACCAACATATCACACCAGAGATCCAGACTATCGTAGACCAGGCACTGGCCGATGATGATAAAGATCCCTCTACCCGCCTGCTGCTGGGAATGGATTCTTTCTTTAATGGACGTTATGAAGATGCCATCGGCCACTGGGAGATGATCCTCACCAGCCCCCGTTCAGATGTAGATCGAGATGCCATTCAAGGCGCCATCAGCCAGGCTCGTGGCATGCTAGAGTCCGGTAGCCAAATGCCTGCTGACCAGGTGCATCAGGGCATGAGCCAGAAGACTCTACCTTCAACAGCGCCTCAAGGTGTCACAGTCACGGTTGAGCTCTCCAGTGAAGTCGCCCAACACGCCAACCCTGCGGATACTGTCTTTATCTTCGCACGGCCAACCACGGGCCCAGCCATGCCACTGGCGGTTGCCCGCGTGCAAGTTGCTGACCTGCCAGCGACCATTGTCCTCGATGACAGCAAAGCCATGTCACCGCAGATGGTGATCAGTGGTGCCGAACAGGTGATGATCGTTGCCACCGTCAATCATGACGGCAGCCCAGCACCGACACCAGGTGACCTGCTTGGCGAAGCCAATAACATCGCATTGGGCAGTCAAATCACCCTGGCGATCGATACTCTGGTCAAATAAAGCAAACAAAAAAGCCTGGCATTCGCCAGGCTTTTTCCTTTCCGGAAGGCTTACTTGCCAACCATGTAGTTGATTGCATTTTTCAGATCTTCATCCGTGCAATCCATGCACATGCCGCCTGGAGGCATGGCATTAAGACCACTTTTCACACTGGCCACCAAGGCATCGATACCTTTGCCCATACGGGGTTCCCAGGCCGCACCATCCTGAAATTTTGGCGCACCGGCAATGCCCATTTCATGGCAGGTTTTGCAGGCTTTCTGATACACAGCTTCGCCATCCTGAGCCATTACGTTCGAAGCAAAGGTCAGGCTGGCTACCGCAGCAAAAGTCACAAATTTATTCATCTTGTCTATTCCAATCCATTGACATTCTCACGCTGGGAAACGGGGAAAGTCGCTACGCCAGCTGCACCGGCACTGTACCACAGTCGTCACATATTGACACCTCCAAGTGGCCTGGCTCACACTTGCTGTTCTTCATCGGAACCCTATCTGGCATTGGCGGTCTGAAGTGGCATAGAAACACACGCTGTACTCACTGTTAGTTTGCTCACATCCTGAGATCTTTTTACTCGCAGCCGAGGATCTCTTGATGGAATTACGGCCAGGTCTCAACGACCTTCCCCGACGCTGTGATACTATCTCCCTATCTATTACCACCATATGAGTCAAGAGGACCCGGTGACAGAACACAGACCGAACCCGCTGCTGCAGGCACAAGCACTGACCTGCATTCGTGAAGAGCGGATCTTGTTCGATGAACTCAGTTTTGATGTCCACCCAGGCGACATCCTTCAGATCGAAGGCCCCAACGGTGCAGGCAAAACTAGTTTGCTTCGGATCCTGGCAGGTCTCTCGCGCCCCTACGGCGGACGGGTACTGCATGCCGGACAGCCTATTGAAGATGTTCGTGACGAATATCATCAGGCTCTTCTCTATCTTGGCCATCTACCCGGCGTCAAGTCTGAACTGTCAGCCGAAGAAAATCTGACATTCAATCTTAAAGTAACCGGCTTCTGTGATGCACCAATCCACCAGATCCTGGCAAAGGTCAACTTGGCTGGCTTTGAGGATCATCCAGCAGGCCATCTGTCTGCGGGTCAGCATCGACGCATCGCCTTAGCGCGCCTGTGGCATACGGATGCCAAAATCTGGATTGTCGATGAACCCCTGACAGCCATCGATAAAAAAGGCGTCGCAGAGCTGGAACAACTCTTCCTTGACCACGCCGATCGAGGCGGTTGCGTGATCCTGACCACCCACCAAGATCTCCAACTGGTCGGTGATCGGCTCAAAAAGCTCAAGCTCCAATACCACTTTCACGGGGAAGCCTGAACGTGCGCAAAATCAGTTACTCTCAGGCATTCAATACCGTACTAAAGCGCGACCTTCAAATCGCCTTCCGTCATCGCGGTGATATCTTCAACCCCTTGATGTTCTTCGTCATGGTTGTCACCCTTTTCCCTTTGGGGATCGGTCCTGAGCCTGGCACACTGACCCGGATCGCCCCTGGGATCATCTGGGTTGCCGCGCTGCTCTCTGCCATGTTGTCACTGGAAAGACTGTTTAAGTCTGACTATAACGACGGTTCTCTAGAGCAGATGATGCTCAGCCCCCAACCTTTGGCGCTGATGGCCCTTGCCAAGGTATTGGCCCACTGGTTGGTTACCGGTGTTCCCCTGATCCTGATCGCCCCCCTGTTGGCTGTCATGCTCCACCTGGATGAAAATGCCTATGGGGCATTGATGTCTACCCTGCTGATTGGCACCCCCATCCTGTCGTTGATCGGTGCCATTGGTGTTGCCCTGACAGTTGGTTTGCCTAAAGGTGGGGTCCTCTTGAGTCTTTTGATCCTGCCGCTGTACATTCCAGTCCTGATCTTTGCAACCGGTGCCATTGACGCCGCTTCAATGGGCCTGGAATTTGGCGGTCACCTTGCTATTCTGGCAGCAATCTTGATTGGCGCCCTGGTCGTCGCACCAGTCGCCATTAGTGCATCCCTACGAGTGAGTACGAACTGATATGTGGAAGTGGTTACATCCCTACGCACAACCTGAGCGAGCCTATAACCTGGCTGGCAGCCTGTTTCCCTGGTTTGCCGCCCTGGCTGCAATCCTGATCACCATTGGCACCGTCTGGGGCCTAGGCTTTGCCCCTGTCGATTACCAACAGGGTCATTCCTACCGGATCATCTTCTTGCATGTACCGGCAGCATCCATGTCCATGTCCGCCTACATGGCCATGGCCATCTGTGCCTTTATCGGGCTGGTATGGCAAATCAAACTGGCTGACATCGCTGCCGCCGCCATTGCACCGATTGGAGCAGTGCTGACCGCCCTTGCCCTGATCACAGGTGCTGCCTGGGGTAAACCCATGTGGGGAGCATGGTGGGTTTGGGATGCAAGACTGACGTCTGAACTGGTTTTGCTATTCCTCTACCTTGGTGTGATTGCCCTTTACGCCTCTTTCGAAGATAAGGTCATGGCGGCAAAAGCTGCTGGGATCCTGGCCATCGTCGGTGTGATCAACTTACCCATCATTAAGTACTCCGTCGACTGGTGGAATACCCTGCACCAGCCCAATGCTATTACCGTAGGCAAAAGCAACAGCATGCCACCGGAGATGTTGATCCCCCTGCTGTGCAACATCTTCGGCTTTGCCATGTTGATTGGCGCTCTCAGCATCCTCCGATTCCGTGCAGAGGTACTGGCTCGTAACAGCATGCGTCCCTGGGTCCGTGCCATGATCACTAAGGAGACCTCAGTATGAATCTGACTTTCCAATTCGCCTCACTCAGTGAGTTTATCGATATGGGCGGCTATGCTTTCTACGTCTGGCTGTCCTACGGCAGCGCTGCCATCGCCTTTTCAGCCCTAATTTTCAACTCGGCTCGCAAGCGTAAATCTGTTCTGGCAGAGATCGCCAAAAAGCAAGCTCGTGAAGCCCGTCTGCGTCAACATAGGAGCCAAACTCAATGAACCCACGTCGCAAAAAGCGCCTGCTGTTCGCATCCGCCTTGATCGGTGGGGTCGCTGCCATCGCCAGCCTGCTGCTGTTCGCACTGAACTCCAACCTAGATCTGTTCTTTACTCCGACTGAAGTCGTAGAGGGCCGTGAAGGAACTGGCCTGATGCCAGAAGTGGGTCAACGGATCCGCGTCGGTGGCATGGTGGTTGAAGGCTCGGTTGAGCGTGATGCCTCCAGCCTGAAGATCGCCTTCAATATCGCCGACAATGGCCCAGCCATCACAGTTCTGTACGACGGCATGTTGCCCGATCTGTTCCGTGAGGGACAAGGTATCGTTGCTCAGGGCACCCTGGTCGAACCAACCGTGCTCGAAGCCAGCGAAGTCTTAGCCAAGCACGACGAAAACTACATGCCACCCGAGATCGCCGAAGCCATGGGGAAATCCCATGAGCAGATGGATTACAGCGAAACTCAAAGCAGCACCGGCTACTAAAAAATGGAAAAGACGAAAAGCCTCCCAACCGGGAGGCTTTTTTCTTAGCGTCCGATAGAACAAACTTTCCCTGAATACCTTGCAGAGCGATCACCTTCGCATCTGCTGTTGGGACATTGCACCGATACCGCAGATCTAACGCGATTGCTCCTGTCGTTACAGAGATATCCCAAGCATCGGAAAGCTAATGCCCATGCTCTAAAGCCGCGCGACCCAATAGATTCCGGCAAACCATAAAACCAAAGACTCCATCGCTTCGCGATGCCTAAACAATCGGCCAACGGGACCTTTTAACAAGCTTCCACCGTTCAAACTCTGCAACCACGCCATTCCACCAGCCTGCCGAAGGGAATCGGTATCCCGCCCCCCTTAATCGAAGATGGTTAAATCTACAACTGTGCCAGCATCACCCCATGTCGGTTTAGGCAAGCTGATACGCCAAACAAGACAACAACCACGGGGACGAAGTGGCAATGAGGACCCTGGTGGAGTTTCTGTCCCAATGGCTAGAAAAGCTAACTGATGCTGATGTCTGAGGGCTGAGGGCTGAGGGCTGAGGGCTGAGGGCTGAGGGCTGAGGGCTGAGGGCTGAGGGCTGAGGGCTGAGGGCTGAGGGCTGAGGGCTGAGGGCTGAGCACAAGATACAAAAAAGGCCCCCCGAAGGGAGCCTTTTTCTCAAGCGTCAAAATTACTCAGCCGCAGCTTCAGCAACTTCTTCGCCAGCCGGACGACCAACAAGCTCGATGAAAGCCATCGGCGCATTGTCACCAGCACGGAAACCACACTTCAGGATGCGAGTGTAACCACCCGGACGCTCCTGGTAACGTGGACCCAGTTCATTAAACAGTTTACCCACAACTTCTTTGTCGCGAGTACGGGCGAATGCCAGGCGGCGGTTCGCTACGCTGTCAGTTTTAGCCAGTGTGATCAACGGCTCTACTACACGGCGCAGTTCTTTGGCCTTAGGCAGGGTCGTCTTGATAACTTCGTGGCGAACCAGGGAGCCAGCCATGTTGCGGAACATAGCCTGACGGTGGCTGCTGTTACGGTTCAGTTGACGACCACTCTTACGATGGCGCATGACCTTATCCTTCTAACCTAAATCTCAAACAGATCCGGTTACATGTTGTCGACTAGGGAGGCCGGCGGCCAGTTCTCAAGGCGCATGCCAAGAGAAAGACCACGCGAAGCCAGAACGTCTTTAATCTCAGTCAGAGACTTCTTACCCAAGTTAGGGGTCTTCAGAAGCTCAACTTCGGTACGCTGAACCAAATCACCAATATAGTGAATTGCTTCTGCTTTCAGACAGTTAGCCGAACGAACAGTAAGTTCCAGATCGTCGACAGGACGCAGCAGAATCGGATCGAATTCCGGCTTCTCTTCTTTCTCTTCCGGCTCACTAACGTCACGCAGATCAACGAAGGCATCCAGCTGCTCTGCCAGGATAGTGGCGGAGCGACGAATGGCTTCTTCAGGATCCAAAGTGCCGTCGGTGTGCATGTCGATGATCAGCTTATCCAGGTCGGTACGCTGTTCAACTCGAGCGGCTTCAACATTGTAAGCAATGCGAACCACTGGGCTGAACGACGCATCAACCAGCAAACGGCCGATCGGACGCTCGTCATCTTCAACCTGCGCACGAGCGGATGCGGGAATATAACCGCGGCCCAACTCGATTTTAATGCGCATGTTAATCTCGGCATCGGCACCGGTCAGAGTACAGATCAGGTGATCGGGGTTAACGATCTCCACATCACCATCATGGGTGATGTCTGCTGCAGTGACAGGGCCCGCACCGGACTTACTCAGAGTCAGAGTCGCCTCTTCTTTGCCTTCCAGCTTGACCGCCAAACCTTTCAGGTTCAACAGGATCTCAAGTACGTCCTCTTGGACGCCTTCTTTGCTGCTGTACTCGTGCAATACACCGTCGATTTCAACTTCGGTAACCGCACAGCCCGGCATGGAAGAGAGCAGGATGCGACGAAGAGCATTGCCCAAAGTGTGGCCAAAACCACGCTCAAGCGGCTCTAGAGTCACCTTAGCCCGGTTAGCGCTAATCTGATCAATATCGACAAGTCGTGGCTTTAGAAATTCGGTAACAGAACCCTGCATTTTGTCCTCTCTTAACGGTTAGCTTTACTTAGAGTAAAGCTCTACGATCAGCTGTTCGTTGATGTCAGCAGACAGATCGCTACGTTCTGGCAGGCGTTTGAAAGTACCTTCCATTTTCGCTGCGTCTACTTCAACCCAAGTCGGCTTCTCGCGCTGCTCAGCAACTTCCAACGCACCTTTGATGCGGGCTTGCTTCTGAGACTTCTCGCGAACGGCGATAACGTCGTCCGGAGATACACGGAAGGACGGGATGTTAACAACACGACCGTTAACCTTGATGGCCTTGTGGCTCACCAGCTGACGTGCTTCAGCGCGAGTGGCACCAAAGCCCATACGGTAAACCACGTTGTCCAGACGGCTCTCGAGCAACTGCAGCAGGTTTTCACCAGTGTTGCCTTTGATACGAGCCGCGTCCTTGTAGTAGTTCCGGAATTGTTTTTCCAGAACGCCGTAAATACGACGGACTTTTTGCTTTTCGCGCAACTGAACACCGTAATCGGACAGACGAGCGCGACGGGCGCCGTGTTGACCAGGTACGGTATCAATTTTACATTTAGAATCGATCGCTCGAACGCCGCTTTTCAGGAACAGATCTGTACCTTCGCGACGGCTCAGTTTGAGCTTTGGACCCAAATATCTTGCCATGTTCTTTCTCCAACTAACCTAGGGTTATACGCGACGCTTTTTCGGCGGGCGACAACCGTTGTGCGGGATCGGAGTCACATCAGTGATGTTGGTGATGCGGAAACCCGCAGCATTCAACGCACGAATGGAAGATTCACGACCCGGACCCGGACCTTTCACTTCGACTTCCAGGTTCTTCAGGCCGTACTCTTTTGCGACTTCGGCGCAACGCTCGGCAGCTACCTGAGCAGCGAACGGAGTAGACTTACGAGAACCACGGAAACCGGAACCACCAGCGGTGGCCCATGCCAGAGCGTTGCCCTGACGGTCAGTGATAGTCACGATAGTGTTGTTGAAGGAAGCATGAACGTGTGCAATACCGTCTGCGACCTGCTTGCGTACCTTTTTACGAGTACGAGAAGGAGCTTTAGCCATTGGTTAATTCCCCTTACTTCTTAATCGGCTTACGCGGACCTTTACGGGTACGCGCGTTAGTCTTGGTACGCTGACCACGAACTGGCAAGTTACGACGGTGGCGCAAGCCACGGAAGCAACCCAGATCCATCAGACGCTTGATATTCATGGAAACCTCACGACGCAGATCACCTTCGACGGTGAATGCGGCAACAGCCTCACGCACTTTGTCGATAGTGGACTCGTCAAGGTCCTTAAACTTAACATCTTCAGCAATACCAGCGTTCACACAAATAGCTTTTGCGCGAGTCTGGCCAATGCCGAAAATGGCGGTGAGAGCAACTACCGCATGTTTATGCTCGGGAATGTTAATGCCAGCGATACGGGCCACTATAGCACTCCTCAATTCCGGTGGTTTACTGGGAAAAGCCCGGTAGGATACTCAACAGCAAACCAGATTGCAATAACGCAGGGGCTGACCCTAGGGCCAGCCCTGCGCACTTAGTTGGTTTATCAGAAATTCTGATTAACCTTGACGCTGTTTGTGCTTCGGCTCAGAGCAGATAACACGAACAACACCATTACGTTTGATCACCTTACAGTTGCGGCACATGGCCTTAACTGATGCACGAACTTTCATTTTGATACTCCGTGAATGGCGCCCTTAACGGCCGTAGCCCTTAAGGTTGGCCTTTTTCAGAACAGAATCATACTGAGAAGACATCAGATGAGTCTGCACCTGGGCCATAAAGTCCATGATAACCACTACCATAATCAAGAGTGAAGTCCCACCGAAGTAGAACGGCACATTGGTAGTGAGCATCATAAACTCAGGAACCAGACAGATAAAGGTGATGTATACCGCGCCAGCCAATGTCAGGCGGGTCATCACTTTATCAATGTAGCGGGCAGTTTGCTCGCCCGGACGAATCCCGGGGATGAACGCGCCACTCTTCTTAAGATTGTCCGCTGTTTCACGCGGGTTAAACACCAACGCAGTATAGAAGAAACAGAAGAAAACAATCGCTACAGCATAAATCATCACATACAGCGGTTGACCCGGAGACAGTGCCAGAGAGATATCTGACAAGATGCCACCTTGGCTCTGATCGAACCATTGAGCCAGAGTTCCTGGAAACAGGATAATGCTGGACGCGAAGATCGGCGGGATAACGCCGGCCATGTTAACCTTCAGAGGCAAATGGGTGCTTTGTGCAGCAAACACCTTACGACCTTGTTGGCGTTTGGCGTAGTTTACCACAATGCGGCGCTGGCCGCGCTCCATAAATACCACAAAGGCAGTGATCAGACCGACAATAACCACCAGACCGAGCAACAAGAGCAAGTGCAGTTCACCTTGACGCGCCTGCTCAGCCGTTTGACCGATGGCGGATGGCAAACCAGCAACAATACCTGCAAAAATCAGGATAGAGATGCCGTTGCCAATACCGCGCTCGGTGATCTGCTCACCCAGCCACATCAGGAACATGGTACCGGTTACCAAGCTCACAACCGCTACAAAGTAGAAGCCGAAGCCAGGGTTGACCACCAAACCGGGGATCATGCTGGGCAAGCCAGTCGCGATCCCAATGGATTGGAAGAAAGCCAAGCCCAAGGTACCGTAGCGGGTCCACTGGTTAATCTTGCGACGACCAGTTTCACCCTCTTTCTTCCATTCCGCCAAAGTTGGGTGCACAACCGTCAACAACTGCATGATAATCGATGCAGAGATGTACGGCATGATGCCCAAAGCGAAAACGGAAGCCCGTTCCAAGGCACCACCGGAGAACATGTTAAACATCTCTACGATGGTACCCTGCTGCTGCTTGAACAGTTCGGCAAGCACAGCGGCGTCAATACCAGGAATTGGTACGAAAGAACCCGCTCGGAACACCACAATGGCCCCGAGAACAAACAACAGGCGCGCTTTCAACTCGGAAAGGCCCCCTTTCGCACTTTTCAATTCAAGTCCTGGCTTAGCCATTGCGTACTTTCCCGTTACTCTTCGATTTTGCCGCCCGCGGCCTCGATGGCTTCACGAGCACCCTTGGTCACTTTCAGACCAGAGATGGTTACTGGGCGCTCGATTTTACCCGAAAGGACCACTTTCGCAAACTGAATGTTTGCAGAAATGAGGCCAGCATCTTTCAGGGTTGCCAGGCTAACCACGTCACCTTCAACTTTAGCCACTTCATGCAGACGGATTTCGGTAGAAACCAAAGCCTTACGAGAAGTGAAACCAAACTTAGGCAGACGCTGTTTCAGAGGCATCTGACCGCCTTCGAAACCAGGACGGATGCCGCCGCCGGAGCGGGACTTTTGGCCTTTGTGGCCACGGCCGCCGGTTTTACCCAGGCCAGAACCGATACCACGACCTACACGCTTAGCGGCTTTCTTGGAGCCAGCGGCCGGAGACAAAGTATTCAAACGCATATCTTAGTCCTCCACCTTAACCATGTAGTAAACCTTGTTGACCATACCGCGAACGGAAGGAGTATCTTCCAGTTCAACAGTGTGACCGATCTTACGCAGACCCAGACCTACCAGAGTAGCGCGGTGCTTCGGCAGACGACCGATAGCGCTCTTGGTTTGAGTAACCTTGATAGTTTTAGCCATGTCAGATTACCCCCGGATCTCGTCAGCACGCAGACCACGCTTTGCAGCGATTTGCTCAGGAGACTTCACAGAAGTCAGAGCGTCTACGGTAGAACGAACTACGTTGATCGGGTTGGTGGAACCGTAGGCCTTACACAGTACGTTGTGTACGCCAGCAACTTCCAGAACGGCGCGCATCGCACCACCAGCAATAATACCGGTACCTTCAGAGGCAGGCTGCATGTACACCTTGGAGCCGGAATGACGGCCCTTAACAGGGTGATGCAGAGTGCCGTTGTTCAGGGTAACGGTTTGCATGTTGCGACGAGCCTTTTCCATTGCCTTCTGGATAGCAGCAGGCACTTCGCGTGCTTTGCCGTAACCAAAACCAATGCGGCCGTTACCGTCACCAACTACAGTCAGTGCGGTGAAGCTAAAGATGCGACCACCTTTAACAACTTTAGAAACGCGGTTTACTGCAATCAGCTTTTCTTGCAGGTCACCGGTTTGATTCTCATGATTCGCCATGATCCACTCCCAACTTAGAACTGGAGGCCAGCTTCACGAGCAGCGTCAGCCAAAGCGGCTACGCGACCGTGATACTTAAAGCCACTGCGATCGAAGGCCAAAGACTTAATGCCTTTTTCCAGAGCGCGCTCAGCAACCGCTTTACCGACAGCCTTCGCAGCGTCGATGTTACCGGTGCCTTTCAACTGCTCAGCAATTGCCTTCTCAACGGTAGAGGCAGCAGCCACTACGTTAGCGTCGGCAGTGATAACCTGGGCGTAGATGTGGCGCGGAGTACGGAACACGACCAGACGAGTCGCGCCCATTTCCTGAATTTTCTTGCGTGCGCGCAGAGCGCGACGCAGACGAGCTGCATTCTTGTCCATCGTATTACCTTACTTCTTCTTGGCCTCTTTACGACGCACGTTCTCATCAGCGTAACGTACACCTTTGCCTTTGTATGGCTCAGGCTTACGGTAAGCGCGGATGTTCGCGGCCGCCTGACCAACAGACTGCTTGTCTGCGCCAGTGAGGACGATTTCAGTTTGGCTCGGGCACTCGGCCTTCACACCTTCAGGCAGAACGTATTCTACCGGGTGAGAGAAGCCCAGAGTCAGATTGACAGCGTTACCTTTGATAGCCGCACGGTAACCTACACCGTTCAGCTGCAGCTTCTTGGTGAAGCCTTCGGTTACGCCAACAACCATGTTGTTTACCAGAGCGCGAGCGGTACCTGCCTGGGCCCAAGCGTTGGCAACGCCTTCGCGGGGACCAAAGGTCACATTGCTCTCTTCTTTGGCAACAACAACAGCGTCGTTGATCTGACGAGTAAGAGTACCCTTACCACCTTTAACGGTGATCTCCTGGCCGTTCAGAGTTACCTCTACACCGGCAGGGATAGCGACAGGAGCCTTAGCTACACGAGACATAGTTCTACTCCTTACGCTACGTAGCAGATGATCTCACCGCCCATGCCCTGAGATCGGGCTGCGCGGTCAGTCATCACACCTTTAGAGGTGGATACGATAGCAATACCCAGACCACCCATTACTTTTGGCAGCTCATCTTTCTTTTTGTAGATGCGCAGGCCTGGGCGGCTGGCACGCTCGATGGATTCAACCACCGGCTTACCTTGGAAGTACTTCAGAGTTACTTCCAGAGTCGGTTTAACGTCACCGGAGACGGCGAAATCGGCAATGTAACCTTCTGCTTTCAGAACGTTAGCGATGGCCGCTTTCAGCTTAGAGGACGGCATGGTCACTGCAACTTTGTTGGCAGCCTGGCCGTTGCGGATGCGCGTCAGCATATCCGCGATCGGATCTTGCATGCTCATATTCGCTTACTCCCGAATGCTTACCAAGAGGCCTTTTTGAGGCCAGGAACTTCACCACGCATAGTCGCTTCACGCAGCTTGATACGGCTCAGGCCGAACTTGCGCAAGTAACCGTGTGGGCGACCAGTGATTGCACAGCGGTTACGCTGGCGAGAAGCACTGGAATCACGCGGAAGTTGTTGCAGTTTCAGGACCGCAGCCCAACGCTCTTCTTCAGAGGCGTTGACGTCCTTGATGATCGCTTTCAGCGCGGCACGCTTTTCAGCGTACTGAGCAACCAGCTTGGCGCGCTTTACATCGCGAGCCTTCATGGATTGTTTAGCCATAACCCTACACCTTACTTGCGGAACGGGAAGTTGAAGGCAGCCAGCAGAGCACGACCTTCTTCATCGGTGTTCGCAGTAGTGGTAATGGTAATATCCATACCGCGAATCTTATCGATCTTGTCGTAATCGATTTCCGGGAAGATGATTTGCTCACGAACGCCCATGGAGTAGTTACCACGGCCATCGAACGCTTTCGGGTTCAGGCCACGGAAGTCACGGATCCGCGGTACCGCAATGGATACCAGACGCTCGAAGAACTCCCACATACGCTCGCCGCGCAGGGTTACTTTACAACCAATCGGGTAACCTTCACGGATCTTAAAGCCAGCAACAGATTTGCGAGCTTTAGTGATCAGGGGCTTCTGACCGGAAACAGCTGCCATATCAGCTACGGCATGTTCCAGCACCTTTTTGTCCGCTACGGCTTCACCGACACCCATGTTCAGGGTGATCTTTTCAATCCGAGGGACTTGCATGATGCTGGTGTAGCCGAACTGCTTCATCAGTTCTTTTACTACAGCTTCTTTGTAGTAATCATGCAGTTTCGCCATCGTAAACTCCAATTACTTAACAATTTCGTCGTTGGACTTGAAGAAACGGACTTTTTTGCCGTCTTCAATACGGAAACCCACACGATCAGCCTTGCCAGTAGCAGGGTTGAACAGTGCCACATTGGAAGCGTGGATTGGGGCTTCTTTCTCAACGATGCCACCTTGAACACCCAGTTGGGGGTTCGGCTTCTGGTGCTTCTTCACCAGGTTGACGCCTTCGACGATAACCTTACCAGTGGTCAGGACTTGGGAAACTTTACCGCGTTTACCCTTGTCTTTACCTGCCAGTACGATTACCTCGTCATTACGACGGATTTTTGCTGCCATGGTTCGCTCCTTACAGTACTTCAGGCGCCAGGGACACAATCTTCATGAACTGCTCATTACGCAGTTCACGGGTCACCGGGCCAAAGATACGAGTGCCGATCGGCTGGTTGCTTGCATTCAGCAAGACAGCAGCGTTACGGTCAAAGCGAATGACAGAACCGTCGGGACGACGTACGCCCTTCTTGGTGCGCACTACCACCGCGTTAAACACATCACCTTTCTTCGCTTTACCGCGAGGAATGGATTCCTTTACGGAAACCTTGATGATGTCGCCGATGCCGGCATAACGACGGTGGGAGCCACCCAAGACCTTAATACACTGCACGCTACGTGCGCCGGAGTTATCGGCAACGTCCAGCACAGATTGCATTTGGATCATTTCAGTGCTCCGCTTTATTACTTCATATGCCCTTACGGGCTAGTTGGCTGCCTCAAAAAGGCGCGCAATTATAACCCACCCTTTTTCCAAAAGGGAAGATAAAAAATAACCGGCCCGGGCAAGCCCGAGCCGGTTACTCTTAATCGTAGTCGAAAATGCCTGAAATTAGGCTTTTTCTACTACGCTCACCAGAGTCCAGGACTTAGTCTTGGACAGTGGACGGCATTCGCGGATTTCCACGAGATCGCCGATACCACACTGGTTGGTTTCGTCATGAACGTGCAGCTTAGTAGTGCGCTTCATGAACTTGCCGTAGATCGGGTGCTTAACTTTGCGCTCGATGGCTACGGTGATGGACTTGTCCATCTTGTCGCTGATAACACGACCCTGAAGAGTACGGATTTTATCAGACATTACGCACCTGCCTTCTCAGTCAGAACGGTCTTAACGCGCGCGATGTTGCGGCGTACCTTCTTCATTTCGTGAGTCGCTTTCAGCTGACCGGTTGCGTTCTGCATACGCAGGTTGAACTGTTCGCGCAGCAGGTTCAGCAGCTCGGCATTCAGTTCTTCAACGCTTTTTTCACGCAAATCTTGTGCTTTCATCACATCACCTTACGAGTTACAAAGGTGGTCTGTACAGGCAGCTTGGCGGCAGCCAGAGAGAAAGCTTCACGAGCCAGCTCTTCAGACACACCTTCCATTTCATACAGGACACGACCCGGTTGGATCTGTGCTACCCAGTACTCAACGTTACCCTTACCTTTACCCTGACGAACCTCAAGCGGCTTGGCGGTGATCGGCTTATCCGGGAATACACGGATCCAGATCTTACCTTGACGCTTAATGTGACGAGTCATGGCACGACGTGCAGCTTCGATTTGACGCGCAGTCATACGACCACGAGTGGTCGCTTTCAGACCGAAAGAGCCAAAGGATACCTTGTCACCAGTGGTGGCTACACCACGGTTACGGCCTTTGTGCATCTTACGGAACTTCATACGTTTAGGTTGCAGCATCTCGGTTCCCCTTACTTACCACGACCTTTGCGCTTCGGCTGCTGCTTCGGCTGCTCTTCTACTACCGGCATGCCGCCCAGAACTTCACCTTTGAAGATCCAAACTTTAATACCGATAACACCATAAGTGGTGTGAGCTTCAGAAGTAGCGTAATCGATGTCAGCGCGCAAAGTGTGCAGTGGCACGCGACCTTCACGGTACCATTCGGTACGTGCGATCTCAGCGCCACCCAGACGACCAGAAACTTCGATTTTGATGCCCTTGGCACCCAGACGCATAGCGTTCTGTACCGCGCGCTTCATAGCGCGACGGAACATAACGCGGCGCTCCAGCTGGGAAGCGATGGAATCACCGACCAGTTGAGCATCCAGTTCCGGCTTGCGTACTTCGGAGATGTTGATCTGAGCCGGTACACCGGTCAGCTTAGCTACTTTCTTGCGCAGCTTTTCAACATCTTCGCCCTTCTTACCAATTACAACGCCAGGACGAGCAGTGTGAATGGTCACACGGATGCTCTTGGCCGGACGTTCGATGGTGATCCGGGATACAGAAGCATTGGCCAGTTCCTTTTTCAGGAATTGACGCACTTCATGATCGCTGAACAGGTTGTCAGCGTAGTCTTTTTTCTCCGCGTACCAGGTCGAAGACCAAGGCTTGGTAATACCAAGGCGGATACCATTAGGATGTACTTTCTGTCCCATTGCAGCTCCCCTTACTTATCGGCCACAACCACAGTGATGTGGCTAGAGCGCTTCAGGATGCGGTCAGCACGGCCTTTGGCACGCGGCATGATGCGCTTCATGGTCGGACCTTCGTCAACGAAGATCTTGGCAACCTTCAGGTTGTCGATGTCCAGACCTTCATTGTGTTCCGCGTTTGCAATGGCAGACTCCAGAACTTTCTTAACCAGAGCACCAGCTTTTTTGCTGCTGAAAGTCAGAATGTCCAGAGCACGATCTACCGGCAAACCGCGGATCTGATCCGCTACCAGGCGAGCCTTCTGAGGAGAAGTGCGGGCAAAACGGTGTTTAGCTAAAACTTCCATCTTCTACCCCTTAGCGTTTCTTCGCTTTCTTATCCGCAGCGTGGCCGCGGTAAGTGCGAGTCGGCGCGAATTCGCCCAGTTTGTGACCAATCATGTCCTCGGTAACAAATACCGGAACGTGCTGGCGACCATTATGGACAGCGATGGTGAGACCAATCATATCAGGAATGATCATCGAACGACGGGACCAAGTCTTAACAGGCTTTTTGTCTCCGTTTTCCACCGCTTTCTCTACCTTCTTCAGCAAGTGCAGGTCGATAAATGGACCTTTCTTGAGAGAACGTGGCATGGTGAATCCTCTAAATTACTTGGTACGACGACGTACGATGTACTTATCGGTACGCTTGTTACTGCGGGTCTTCTTACCTTTGGTCGGAACGCCCCACGGGGATACCGGGTGACGACCACCAGAAGTACGACCTTCACCACCACCGTGCGGGTGATCTACCGGGTTCATGGCAACACCACGAACGGTCGGACGAACACCGCGCCAGCGGTTGGCACCAGCTTTACCAAGCTGACGCAGCATGTGCTCGGCGTTGCCCACTTCACCCAAGGTGGCGCGGCAATCAGCCAGAACTTTACGCATCTCACCGGAGCGCAGACGCAGGGTCACGTAAGCACCATCGCGAGCAACGATTTGGACGTAAGCGCCAGCGGAGCGAGCCAACTGACCACCCTTGCCCGGCTTCAGTTCTACGTTATGAACGGTAGAACCAACCGGCACATTGCGCATTGGCAGGGTGTTGCCTACTTTGATCTCGGCTTCTACACCGGACATGATCGCATCACCAGCATGCAGGCCTTTCGGGGCCAGGATGTAGCGACGCTCACCGTCTGCGTACAGAACCAGAGCGATGTTCGCGCTGCGGTTCGGATCGTATTCCAGACGCTCAACTTTGGCCGGCACACCGTCTTTGTTGCGCTTGAAGTCAACAATACGGTAGTGCTGTTTGTGACCACCGCCAATGTGGCGAGTGGTGATACGACCAGCGTTGTTACGACCACCAGACTTGGACTTCTTGTCCAGCAGGGCGGCGTGAGGCTTACCTTTGTGCAGCTCGGCGTTCACGATTTTGGTAACGTGACGACGACCGGCAGAGGTAGGCTTACACTTAACAATAGCCATTATCTAAACTCCTACTGCTTACTCAGCGCCGCCGACAAAGTCGATGTCAGCGCCTTCGGCCAGGGTGACGTAGGCTTTCTTCCAGTCGCTGCGGCGACCGAAACGAGCGCCGTGACGCTTAACCTTGCCTTTCATCACGCTGGTGCGTACGCCAGTTACCTGCACTTCGAACAGCTTCTCAACAGCGGCTTTAACTTCCGCTTTGGTCGCGTCGATGGCCACTTTGAACACAACAGTGTTGTTCAGTTCAGCAGCCATGGTGCTCTTTTCAGAGATGTGCGGAGCCAGCAGCACTTTCAGCAAACGTTCTTCACGGATCATGCCAGCTTCTCCTCAATCTGCTTAACTGCGTCAGCGGTCATCAGGACTTTGTCGAAGGCGATCAGGCTAACCGGATCGATACCGTCCACGTCGCGAACGTCAACCTTGTACAGGTTGCGAGAAGCCAAGAACAGGTTCTCATCAACTTCACCGGTAACGATCAGTACGTCAGCCAGATCCATCTCTTTCAGCTTGGCAACCAATTCTTTGGTTTTCGGCGCTTCAACAGAGAAGTTCTCAACAACAATCAGACGATCTTGACGAACCAGCTCGGACAGAATGCTGCGCAGAGCGGCCCGGTACATCTTCTTGTTAACTTTTTGGCCGTGATCTTGCGGCTTAGCAGCGAAAGTTACGCCACCAGAACGCCAGATTGGGCTCTTTACAGTACCGGCGCGCGCACGGCCAGTACCTTTCTGGCGCCACGGCTTTTTGCCGGTGCCAGTAACTTCAGAGCGGCTGAGCTGAGCACGGGTACCTTGACGAGCATTGGCTGCGAAAGCCACTACTACTTGGTGTACCAGAGCTTCGTTAAACTCACGCCCGAAGGTAGTTTCGGAAACTTCAAGAGCGCTCTGGGCGTCTTTCATTACCAATTCCATTACTATCTCCTCAGACGTTACGCTTTAACGGCAGGCTTAACGATCACGTCACCGCCGTTTGCACCAGGGACAGCACCCTTGATCAGCAGCAAGTTACGTTCAGCGTCAACACGTACCACGTCCAGGTTCTGAGTAGTTACCTGCTCAGCGCCCATGTGGCCAGCCATTTTCTTGCCCTTGAATACCTTGCCCGGGGATTGGTTTTGACCAATGGAACCCGGAGCACGGTGGCTCAAGGAGTTACCGTGAGTCATATCTTGGGTGCGGAAGTTCCAACGCTTAACAGCGCCCTGGAAACCCTTACCTTTGGATTGACCGGTAACGTCTACTTTTGCAACATCAGCAAAGATGTCGACTTTCAGCTCAGCACCCAGCTCGATGCCTTCACCTTCACCTTCACCCAGGCGGTGCTCCCACAGACCACGACCGGCTTCTACACCAGCTTTGGCAAAGTGGCCAGCTTCAGGCTTGTTCACGTGGGAAGCTTTTTTGCTGCCTACGGTAACCTGAATAGCACGGTAGCCTTCGCTCTCCAGTGCTTTAACCTGAGTTACACGGTTCGGTTCTACTTCGATTACAGTCACAGGGATGGACACGCCGTCTTCAGTGAAGATGCGGGTCATGCCAACTTTGCGACCTACAAGACCGATAGCCATTCTTATAAACCTCTATTCCGAATCTGGAATTAACCCAGACTGATCTGCACGTCTACGCCTGCAGCCAGATCCAGACGCATCAGCGCGTCGACAGTCTTGTCGGTAGGCTCAACAATGTCCACCAAACGCTTGTGGGTACGGATCTCATATTGATCACGTGCATCTTTGTTCACGTGAGGAGAGACCAGTACGGTGTAGCGTTCTTTACGGGTGGGCAGCGGGATAGGACCGCGAACTTGAGCACCTGTACGCTTAGCAGTCTCAACGATTTCCGCGGTAGACTGATCGATCAGGCGATGATCGAACGCCTTCAGACGGATACGGATTCTTTGGTTCTGCATTGACCAGAGCTCCAACTCTAAGAAACACATAAACCAATCCCTTCACCACCCTGTTCATAATAAGGGGGAAGAGACGATTCACCTACATTCGATCCCAGATCGGGACCGCTGTTTGTGGCACCAATTGTGCCACCTATTTTTCACCCCCTTAACGGGGATGGCGGCTTACGCCAATTGCGTAAGCCGGACGAATTATACGCAACAATTGCACAAGTGCAAGGCCAATTTCAGTAAAATTCACTGCCGGGCCCCATTCTGTGGACGCACCATCTCGAATGCCTGTTTGGGGCGCGAATTATGCCGCACTTTCCCGACTTTCGGTACCCCTATTTTTCCTCTGGTAGCCGTGGCCATAATAGCTGTCGTAATGCTTACCATACTGGGCCTGCATCGCTTCTTTGGCTGCACGATTCAACACGACGCCAGACAACAGGATTTTGTTGCCCAAGATCTGGTCCAGTGCCCTTGTCGCCAAGCGAACCCGAGTATGATTCGCCCTGACCACAAAAATGATGGCTCCCGCCATCTGGCCTATCAATAGCCCATCGGACACTGAGTTAATAGGAGGAGTATCGAGTACCACGGCATCGTATTGGCTCCGCACCTGGTCAAGCAGCCCTCGGAAAGCCTCACTAGACAGGGTCTCCAGCGGATTTGATAACGCGGTGCCCGCAGCCAGAATATCCAACCCTGTGCTGGTATCCTGATAGATACACTGCGCCAAGGTGTGGGTACCGCTGATGGCATTCGTCAATCCTGGCTCATATTCGGGGATCTTAAACGCCTTTCCCACCGAAGGCCGCCGAAGATCACAATCAACCAAGAGAACTTTTTTTACTTGCTTCAAGGATAGCGCCAGACTGATTGCCGAGGTGGTTTTGCCCTCCTCGGGGCTGGCTGAACTGACAGCTAATATCGACGGCACCTGGAGACTACCCTGACGACTGTCCTGGAGGCTTAGAGCCGTTCGAATACTACGCCAGGCCTCACCAAACTCCGGGTGCTTGGTATTAAAGTACCCTTTAACCGCCAGATCGGTTGACGACTGTTTTATTTCGGGAACGATCCCCAACATACGGGCCTTAAGTTCGAACTCAACCTCATCGGCCCTATTGATCACATCGGCCAACCTGGCCATCAACAACGCCATAAAAGAAGCACACATAAGCGCTAAAAGAGCCACAGTGATCACCAGCATACCCCGTTTGGGTGAAGCGGCAACCAATGGGGGCAACGCTGGATCGGTAAAGCGGGCAATGGCTTCGTTAAAATCACCGGCAACGCCCGTCTCCTTGATCCGAGTCAAAAAGGTCTCATACAGCTGGCGATTGGTTTCGACCTCACGCATCAATTCACTGTAAGCCGTTTCACTCTTGCTTAAGCCCTGATAATTCTGTTTGGCCGCAGCCAGTTCCGCCAGCAAACTGGACTCTTCTCGACTTGCCGCTTGGTACTCTTTCTGGATCCCATCGACCAGCTGACGGATCTGTCTACGCAGGGCTCCGCGCACTTCACTTAGCTCCGCTCGAGCAGCGATCATCGATTTATGCTTGGGACCATAGCGGTTTGCCAACTGTGCGACCTTTTGCTCGGCAGAAGCTTCGCCACGCCGCAACTGTTGGATGCTAGGATGGCGATTGATCTCGGGTAGAGCCGCCAGCTGATCCACATCGCTCCCAGCAACGCTGGAAACACTACGGGCAATCGTCTGGGCGGCACTACGGCGAGCCTTGGCATCATTCAGTCGATCGGTGATCCCCTCCAACTGCTGCCCCTCAAGCGTCAGCAGGCCTTCGACATCCACTAGGCCAGCCTCATCCCGAAACTGCTGTAACGCCAGTTCCGAACTGTGCAGATTGGTCTTCAACGTCTCGAGTCTTTCACGCATCCACCCCGTCGCTTCCTGCGTCGCCAAGAGCTTGTCTTCCATATGGGACTCGATATAGGCCCGACCTATTGCGTTAGCCACTTCGGCCGCCAGTTCAGGATCGGCAGAGGTAAACTGGATTTTGACCAACTGGGTATTACGCACCGGGACGACCGTCAAGCGTTCGAAATAACGAGAAAGCACGCGCTGGTTAAGCCGATACTCCCGCTCCTGGTCAGTCAATGGAGTGAGAGTCGACTGCCAAGGCACATACTGCCTAACCCAACTTTTCAGCAATCCCAGACCAAACCCGCGACTAGCAGTAAACTCGGGCACCATATGAAGACCGAGGCGTTCGATCACAACGTTAGCGATCTTACGAGACTGTATGATCTGATACTGAGTTAAGAAATACTCATCAGCCGTTGCATCGACACCATAGAGCTCTTCGATAGAGAGCAACTTGGACTCTCGGTTTTCCAGCAAGAGTGTCGACTCCGCCAGATAGCTGGGAGGCAGGCGAGAGACCACAACGCCTCCAAGGGTGGTCACCAGCAAGGTGAACATCAAAATCCACCCTCGGTATCGAACCAGAACGGCCCATCGGCTCGATAGCCCCACCCACTCCATAGTCAGAGCCTGATCTCGTGAGGGGTCGCGGTCAGCTAGCATTGAGGCCTCCGAATGGTTGCTCAATCAGAAAAAGGAATCTTCAATAAAGATGGAGTCGCCGGGTAATACCTGGGTTGCCATATCGGCTTTGAGAGTGCGCTCCCCACGATTGTCCGTGCGCACCAGAGTCAAACCACTGCGTGCCGCCCGTTCAGTTAATCCTCCCGCCAGCGCGATCGCTTGGCGCACCGTCAAACCTGGCTGAAAAGGATATCCCCCCGGTCGCCGTACCTCTCCGTTGATAAAGAAGGGGCGATACTCCACGATACTGACCGACACACTCGGGTTAACCAGATAGTCTCCTTTCAGTCCCTGGTGGATTAAGGATTCCACCTCGGCCACCGTCAATCCGGCGACCCGCAACACACCCAGGTAGGGATAGGTGATCTCCCCGGATTCACCGAGACGAATGGAATCGATGCTCAGATCCGCCTCCCCAAACACCTGGATCCTAAGCTGATCGCCAGCTCCAAGGTGATAGGCTGTGGATGCCGCCAGGCCCCCAGGCACCAAGAGCCAACAGAAGAGCGCCAAGATTCTGATCATACCCGACTCCTACAAGGACAGAGTGACTGCAAGGCCATACTGGATTTTGTCGTAATTGATGGCAGGATCCGTTCGAGAGGAAGTGTGGTCAATGTATTGAAGATAGGGTTCGAACTTAAGCCAGCGCCGAAAGGCATAAGAGACGGCTGCACGCGCAGTGTGGATATCATCCTCTCTGGAATCGCCGGTATAATCCTCATTCTCGAACCGGTATCGAAGCACAGTCTGTAAGCGTTCCCACCAGCCGTGAGTCCAACCCAGTTCATAAATAGTCTGATCGACATAATCACCGTCAGTAAAGGGATCAGTTGCCGCTCGAGCACTCGACAATTCCAACTCAGAGTGGGTAACAGGATGCCAGGTCACGCCTATATCCCAGGATAGGCCGGAGAAATCCTCACGCCCTGAGTCATCGAAGTGCTTATCCTCGATGCCGAACTTGGCTCGCCCCTGGGTTTTACCCGTTGCCTCCCAAGTGAGCCCAGCCAAAGCTCTTAGCGTCTTACTGTCCCGCGCCGCCCTGCCTGACTCGACAAGATCGTAACTGCGATCGGTATGGCGCGCCTCCAAGACCAAGCCTGTACGCGTGCCCAGTCGCCAACGAAGATCCGCACCAAAGGAGTAATCCTCATAATCCCGAAACTCGGTAAACCCATCCCGAAAATTGTTGTACCTTCTGTCCTCAAAACCCAGTAACGCGCCCAACTGCATGGTACTGCTATCCGCGCCAAAGCCGTATTCCACTGTGGCTCGATGTCGAGTGTACTTTACCGGCTCGCTGAGCAACTCAAACTCCGCCAGACCCGTTCCTCGAGCCTCGTGAGCCTTGTGAAATCGATAATTCAGGTCAAGACGGTGACGGGCTGTAAATTCGTGATGACCAAGGAGATCGATTCGATGATCTGTGTAGTTGTCGGCTGATGAGTCAAAATAGCTGCCCGAAGCAAGCTTATAGCGAGCCTTGATATGGCTGATCCTGCGGCCCATCGTCAACCAAAGATCCGGCTCGATGAGAAAATAACCTGAGCTCAATGACTCTCCCCCGGTATTCAGAAGGTTGTCATCATGGCCCAATTCCGTCATGACCGTTGGACGGAGATAGAGCCCCTCCATCACCTCCATACGCGCTGGCTCAAACGACTCAGCAACTGCGCCCATGCTGGCCAGTGCCAGTCCGAGTACCCCACAATATCGACGCACCTGTGACTCCTCCTGGTTTAGTAGGCATTCTCATGAGAAAAGCCCTTTGTGAGTGTCATGGCCACAATCTGGATATCCAACAGCACTGACCAATGGGTTATATAGTGAAGATCAAATTCAACCCGCTTAGCCATCTTATCCAAGGTATCGGTCTCGCCTCGCCAGCCATTGACTTGGGCCCAGCCGGTGATCCCAGGCTTGACCTTGTGTCTTAGCATGTAGCCGTCAATCAGTGCCCGGTACTGCTCATTGTGAGCAACAGCATGTGGCCGGGGACCAACAACCGACATCTGACCCTGTAAAACATTAATAAATTGCGGCAGCTCATCAAGCGACGTGCGACGAAGAAAAGCGCCCAAGGGCGTGATCCGACTGTCATTTCTTTGAGCCTGCTTAATAGTAGTTCCGTTCTCGACTGTCGTCATGGTGCGGAACTTCCAAACCTCAATTCGCTTGCCATCGATGCCGTAGCGATTTTGCTTAAAGAGTACGGGCCCTGGGGACCCCATTCGGACAGCCAGTGCAATCACCAACATAGGCACGGCAAAAACGATTAAGGCCACGACCGAGATGGCCAGATCTTCGGCGCGTTTCAGGGCGCCCCAAGGCCCGCGAATAGGACTTTCATAGACACTCAGGGTTTTGAGCCGCCCAACACTATGCCAAGCTGCGTTAAACAAATTATAAATAAAGAAATTTGGTACCAGATGGATCTCACTGACGGTATTTCGGCACTTTTCCAGGATCTCGGCAATACGGGACTCCGCCTTCATCGGCAAAGCAATAAACAATTTATCGACCCCCCCTTTCGACGCCCTCTCAATGGCGGAATCGATATCCCCCAGCAAGGGAGTGCATTGAGACCCATCCAACCGCTCTCCCTCCCGATCATCACAAAAACCCAGCACACGGATCCCCAGCCCGGGTTGCCGATTGATCTCATCCGCCAGCCGACGGCCCATGCTTGTCGCACCAATCACCAGAGCCGTTTTGATGTGGCGCCCCGCCGCCCGCTGTGACTTGAGGTGATGCAAGTAGATCCATCGCCACCCCACCAAGACCAAGGCAACCCCACACACCCAGACCACAAAGCTGGTTCGACTCAGATCCGTTCCTAACTTAAGGAAGTACAGGGCAAAGATCATGGTCACTACAACCAAACCCCAGGTCAGTAGGGTGGTCAACACCAGCTCAGCAAACGAGGTCAGACGCCAGGAGCGATACAGGGAAAAAACCTCTGAGCAGTACAACATCAGCAAAGCCGCCAGCAAGGCCCATAGCGCCAATGTCTGAATCGAGACCGGGATCTCCAGGGGAGAGAGCTGGATCAGAGCAAGGCCCATGACGATGGTCAAAAAGTCCAGGATCCGGAACCAAAAGGCAGAAAGTTGAAGGGAGCCTTCATGGAATGTCATGGCCTACCCCGATCGTCAATAATACGCTCGCCAAACAGTGAGACACTGCGGCGAGCGACCCACACCAGGCCGCTTGCCAAATCTGATAGACCGTCACCATCGCCTCCCAGTCAGCACAGCGCTGAAACTCTCTTCGAAGCGCACATCCTTGGCACTGGGGATCACAGTACACTCAACCCCATCGGCGGTAAGCATAGTCCATGGCCCCCTCGCGCCTAGGTAATTAACCGCTATTTCTTGCACACAAGGAGCTATAACCATTGGCTATTGTGTCTCCGGTGCCACACCCAGACCGCTGCCAGGCCGGCAACATAGACGAGCGCTCCAGACGCTATCAGCAGCGCCAAAGAGCCCATAACATTCGCCTGGGGAAGCCCCCGTTCCAGCAACATGACACCCAGAAGCATCAAAACAGATAAGCCGACGGGGACCCGCAAAACGCCCAATAGACGACGAGGGTCATACTCCAAGATCCGCCCAATCCAGTACTGTTGCACCAGACAAAAGAGCAGGGCTGCCCCAAATCGGGTCCAGGTAAACACCATTAGCCCCAGATCGACCACTGCGGTCAACGCCAGGACAATGACGGTCAAGCGGAGCAGATTCAATTTAAGCTCAAGGGCAAGCTGGTTTGTCACCCGGAAGATCACACCGGATACAGCGATGAGACATTGGCAGATCCCAACCCAGCAGAGCACCTTGAGCACTGGCACTGCATCCATCCACTCCATACCAAACAGGAGAGAAACCAAAGGCTCGGCAACCGCCCACATTCCCATCAACATCGGAAATACCACCATGGCAGTTCCCCGCAGCGCTCTGAGATAGCCGGCTTGCAGGCCGTCACGGTCCTCCTGAAGCCGGGCAAAGGAGGGAAACAGGACTTTGGTGATCTCTAATGCGATATTGCGAATCGGCACCAGCATCAACTTAAGCGCCAAACTGTAGTACCCCAAGGCAACGGGGCCGAGGAATTGGCCGATCAGGAGTTGATCCAGATTGGCAATGCCATATTGCAGGTATCGAACCCCCATGACCTGAGCACTGAACTGAAACACTTCGCCAAGGGCCTTGCGCGAAAAAAGCCAAGAAGGCCGCCACTCACAGCGTACCCAGAGCAATAGAGCTTTACCGGCATGGAAGCCGATGGGTTGCGCCACCAGGGCCCAGACCCCCAGCCCCAGCCAGGCCAGCCACAGAGCCAGGATCCCTGCGCATAAGTGAGCCAGGGTATCGATCAGCGCCAGCTCCTTGAAGCGTAATGCCTTTCTCATATGTGCCTGAGGCACGGTGGCAATCCCGGAGAACAGAAACATTACACACAGACCGCGGCAGATCCCAACCAGCTCAGGCTGGCCGTAGAGCGCAGCAATGGCGGGGGCACAAAGGTAAAGCAATACTCCCGTCAACGATGCCATCATCAGGTTCACCCAGAATAGGGTCGACCAATGAACCGGCTTGAGCTCCTGCATCTGGATCAAGGCCGCGGCGATCCCAGTATCCGCCAGGATCCTTGCCAGGCCAACAAAGACCATGACCATTCCAAGTAAACCAAACGCCGTTGGTCCCAACCACTTGGCAAGCATGGCCGTGATCACCAGGGCAGTGATCTGCTGAAACTGTTTTCCTCCCAGTGTCCAACCAATACCTTTGACGGTCTTGCCGGCCAATGCCATCGATTCCTCCGTGGGGTTCAGTAAGGCCGCTCGGATGCATGAGGGTCCACGGGGGCCAGCGTTGAACACAGGGAGATAAAGCCCTGAGCCGAGCGCCCCCAGTCCAGATCTCGACAAGCTGCCTGAAGCGACCTGGCAACCCACCGGCGCCGAGCCGGATGATCGACAAAGTAGGCGAGCTTGCGGTGCAGTTCAGCAGCACTGTCAGCCTTAAACAGGGCTTCACTCGCCCCTCCCACCACATCCGCATTCTCCGGGACATCCGCACACAGGACGCAGCGCTTCGCACCTATGGCCCCCAAAAGGCTGTTGGACATCCCCTCAAGAACGGAAGGCAGAACAAACAAGGCACAGTGGCGCATCAAGTCGGCCACCACAGACTTATCAACATGCCCCAGAAAGAGCACATTGGAACCCGCCATAGCGCGTAGCTGAGCCTCGTAATCCGCCGACTTACAATGCCCTCCCGCAACAACCAGGGGCAACGACAAACCTCGATGGGCCTCAAGCAACAAATGCAGGCGTTTGACCGGATCCAGCCGAGCGGCGAAGAAGATATAGCCCTCGGGGATCAATCCCAAAGCCTCCAGCGTTCCGGGGATCTCTGCCCCAGGATGGGTGATCCCATTGGGAATATAGTGGGTGTGGAGGCCGCGCTCAGCAAAGTGGCGCTGCATGGCCAGGCTATTCACCGTACAGGCATGGGCCCAATGAGTGGCCAGGTACTCTCCCGCCTGTAAGATCCACTTGCTTGGCCCACGCCAGCCTTCACGCTGGCTGTCCAGCGCGCGCAGACAAGCCAAGGTGGGAACACCAAACAAGCGGGTCAAGCCGCTTAGCAGGCAGGGGCCGGAAGCAAAGAGGCAAACAACACGAGGGCGATAACACAACAACAGATATAGCAGCACGAAAAGAGTAGTAAAGCTGTGCCCCAGGCGACTGATCCAGCCCGGAGCGCAGAGCGAATAAACCCCATCCCGCTTAGTTACCACAAACCAGCTTTTTGTCCCTCGCCCCGTTACCCAGATCGGCTCATCGGCCAACCTGGCCATCTCCGGCGCAAGATGACGTATCGCATTCTCTACGCCGCCATAGTCCGAGTCATACCCTCTGCCACCAACCAGCGCAATACCTGCCACAGCGCTTACCCCACTCCTACGCCAGGCAGTCAACCGGGGTCATGCCTTCCAACAGAAGGCATGACCCCGGCCGTCGACACCGACGAGTTTAGGTTGATGCATCCTGCGACAACAGTCGGCCAACCTTGCCGACCCATGGAATTAAAACGTTACGTCACGAGCGACTGGGGATGGTCCTGATCGGCAAACAGGGCTCTGCCATGCAGCTCGACAACCCGCTCAAGAGAGTAGTGCGCGTGGATCGTTGTCACGGCGTTCTTCCCTATCATCTGACCATCCGTCCCCTTGGCCCTTTCAAACAGCCTTACCAGACTTTCGAGGTCTTCCCCCTCGGCAACCAGGCCATTCACCCCGTCATCAATGATCTCGGTACAACCAAAGATAGGGGTCACAAGGCATAAGGAGCCGGCCGCCATGCCTTCCAGTAAGGCTTTGGGCATCCCCTCAAAGTTACTCACCAGCAAGTGATACTTGTAACCTGGTAACACCTCCCTGATCTGCTCATTGGGCTGGATCCCTTTAAAGCAGACCTCGGCCCCAACCTCCCCCGCATGCTGCTCCAGCTCCGCCCTGAGTGGGCCATCACCATAGATATCCAGAGGCCACCCCACACGGCCACAGGCTTCGACCATGTTGAACACATTCTTAAAGGGCATCAGGCGTCCAACGTAGACCGCCCGCTCCTGTCGCTTCGGCCATGGAGGAAGTGCCCTGATCTGCCGCGTATCAATAAAGTTAGGACACAGGGTGACGTTTTTGAGCCCGAGACTATAAGCGTAATCCAGATGGGTACAGACAAGCGTATGATCGGAAAAACGCGTCAATAAACGATCCAGGGGCCAGGATAGGACCAACCGTCCCCACTGCCGCCGATCGAGGTGGCGGCGCCACAGAGAGTGGCCATAACGATAAACAAACCTAGTGCCGAACAGCACTTTGCCAATGGCGCCGGTCCAGGCACCACTGGTTTGCTGACCAATGCTTGCCTGAGCCTGACGAAAGGCCTGACGATGGATCCAGGGCGCAACGAGGGAGTACAACATTCGGCCCCAAAAAGAACTGGCCCAAGCGGGAGCCGGCAAGACTTCGATCCCTTCTGCCAATTGACCTCGTGCCTTCAGATCAGCGATCAGAGAGAGATCCGCAGGATCATAGGTCAGCCAGAGCACACGACGGCACAGTCCCGTTTCCAAGTAAGCGGCCGCAATTGTGCTATCGATATTCAAAAAGCCGTTTTTAGTCAGTCGAGTAGCTGACTCGCCATACATAAAGACAACGATTAGGCTCTCACTTTTTACCTGCATGCTGCCGCTCCCCTCCCCCCTGAATACGCACAGACAAGCTTAGACAACTGACTCAAAGTCAGTAGAAAACTTATCCCCCTGAGGCACGGGGCGCACTTTGGAACTAAGCTCAAGTTCCAACACTTAGGGGAAAATACCGGCGTAGGAGAGTGAATGGAGAGAAGCTTAAAGCTGCCCCGACTGATCTTCGCGGGACTGGCGCTGCTCTTCCTTGGGCTGTCGTTTTTTCTGGTCAAACTCAGCGTCGGTCTGCCGCTGCGCACCTGGGTGTTGTTGCTCTGCTTAACAGGCCTGCTCACCCTGTTCCGATTTTCCTGGCAACCCCTTTTTGACAATATCCACATTCGCGCACTGCTCTCCATGGGGCTGTTCGGCCTCCTGGCTTCGCTGCTGTTTCACTTTGAGCCCGCCGCCATTGCGATGCAGCTGTTCCGATACATAGTTCAACCCGCCATGATCCTGCTGACTTTCCTACTGCTCAGCCTCCTGCTGAGCCCTGAACTCCTAGCCCGAGGATTTCTTTTGATGGTGATGGTCTCGGCCACGGTCGCAATCCTGCAGGGACTGGATCTGCAACCTGCCTGGGATCTGGCCAATAAACTGGCCAGCCTTCAGGGTCTCGCCAGGGCAGACATATTTGTCACCGAGAACCAGTCCGGCAACGGTGTCTTTATCGACCGCTTTCGTCCCCGGGGCCTGTCCTACTCCAACATCCATCTGGGATACCAGGCCTGTCTCATCTACCTGATGTTCTATCTTTCCCGAATGCAGCCACAGCGTTACGCACGTTTATTCCCTCAAACACCATGGATAGCCTATGGGATCTTATTTTGGGTCCTACTGGCCGTGTTCTTTACCGCCACCCGTTCCAGCTTGTACGGGCTCCTGCTGCTCGGGCCGGCTCACCTGTTCTTCCAAAGTCGGTACAAGCTGCCCCTGCTACTGCTGGGTGGAGCTCTGCTACTGGCGATCCCCGTCCTTCAACCCATCCTCTACGAAGCGCTGGATCTGCGGATCCTAAGCACAGAGGACAGCTCATTCGCCGCACGCAAACCCCTGACGCTCGTCAGCTTCCTACTGTTTCTCGATGCCCCGATGGGTTATGGCTGGCTGGCAGACACCACTGAGCTGCAGAGCCAATACTGGCACCTGCTCTACCAAATGGATAATGCCCATGCCGTCGCCGGAAGAGAGACACACAACGCACTGATAAAGCTTCTCTTTGTCTACGGGATCGGTGCCCTTGGCGTTATGGGCTGGTACCTGTATCGACTCAAGCAGGAAAACTCCCACTATCTATTGATTGGCCTGCTGCCCTACTTCGCACATTCGGCTTTCCATAACGATGGCCTCTTCCTGGGCGGTAACTACATCTGGATCGTCTTTGCCCTGTGCCACAGTTGCACCCTGCAGCCAGTCTCCACCTCACCTGCGCTGACGACATCTCTCCAGACACTGCGGTTTCCACTCTCGTCATGACCTTCCATTTTGTCCACTTCAGTCAATCCACCAGCAGTGGCGGAGTCCAGACCACAGTCCGCGGCTTGGCAAACGCTCTGCTGCAAGCCGGGCAACACTGTTGTGAGTGGTATGTCGCTCCCGGTCCAGCCTCGGACAACAAGGGGCCCGTCGGACTCCAGTACCGGCGATGGGGGCTCGCCCCTTCGACGCTTCATCGAAAACTGGCAATGATCGGTTCACAGGCGGTCGATCGGGCCCGTTTTCAAGCCCATATGAAAGATGGTGACACCCTGCTGCTGTTTAATCCCTTTGTGTTGGCCTGCCTGCCACGAGCCGTTCGCCAACGATGTCGGATCATACTGGTACAAACCAATCGGTTTGACCTCTTTTTAGGGGGAAGCCAGGGCCAGATCTTCCATCGTTATCAAAAGCAGATAGATGCGATGACGGTCTACACAGACAGCGACAGACTGGCGTTACGATCACGCTGCCCGACACTTTCTTGTCCCGTCGTGGTGATCCCCAGAGCCTGCCGGCTGGCGCAGGCAGACTCCCCTCCGCCCTTCTCTCGAAAGCTCATATCCATAGGACGCATCCAGGAGAACCACAAGAATTATCGAGATATGCTGGCTGTGATGGCGGCACTGGGACCGCACTACCAGCTTTCACTGTATGGGGGAGGAAGCAAAAAAGAGCTTAGCGGTTTGCAAGTACAGTTGCGGCACCACCCCAATGTCCGCTATCTGGGTGAAGATCAGCAGATAGTTCCTTTACTCAGGCAACATGCCCTATTCCTCATGACCAGCCACTTTGAAGGGTTTGGCAATACACTGATCGAAGCACGCAGCCAAGGACTCCCCATCGTCGCCTTCGACACCTTTGACGCACTGCACTGGATTGTCCGTGAAGGTGAAAATGGCCATATCGTACCGGCCAATCAGATTGCTCTCTTTGCCGACAGAGTCCGCGCGATACTCTCCGACACAGAGCAGTTCCATCGCTATGCCCGCTCTGCGCTGGCCTTAAGCCACACCACAGATCCGGCCCAGATCCACCAGGTCTGGCTGGAATTACTGTTACAAGGCACCCCGTCCCCGCAACTGGCGGCGCATAAAGGGCACAAACAGCAGCAGGGTCACCAGGGACAGCGAAACACTTGAGTGCATCGGCCCCCAAAGCCAGATCCCACACGCCAGCCAAAATGGCAACAATGAGCCAATAAGCTCCCGCATCACCGGCCACAGTGAACGCCCATAGAGACAGGAGAACAGTCGCTGCAAGGCCACGATAAACACCAGATGGAACGCTCCAACCAGCGCCAGACAGAGGATCCGAAGATCAGAGAAGAGCAGCAGGGTCACCACTATGGTAAGCACCAGGATCACGGCACTGAGCACCCCATTGATGAACATGTTGCGTGTATCCCCCATACCCTGCCAAAAACCGCCGTTACAAGCCGTGATCGCCTGGACAGGGATCGCCACGGCCAGGATCTGCAATAAGGGCACTACCGAGCCCCACTGCTCTCCCAATAACAGCCATACGATCCAATGGGCCTGACTAAACACCACAAAGCTCAGCAATGCCGCCATAAAAGAGAGTTTGCGGATCAACAGAAGGTGTACCTGACAGACCTTTTGGGGCTGATCTCGATAGAGGGTGATGGTCGGCTGGATCGCCGGGTTGACCGCAAAGCTCAGCAGCATCATGGGGTATTTCATAATGGCATAGGCCTTCTCGTAGATCCCCAGTGCGCCGGCGCCCAGCCATTTCCCCACCAAGATATTGTCACTGTTTCGCGATAGGTAATTCAGCAGGTTGAAGCCCAGCAAAAAGGAGGAAAAATGCGCGATCGTGTAGACAGCCCGCCAATGTGAACCCAAAGCGGGTCTGCCCAACTCAGTGGAGACACTTTGCTGCCAGTGAAGCGCGAACACGGTCAAAGCCACCCACAACGGTCGCGCTGCCAAGGCCCAGATCCCGTAGCCAAGCCGCCAAAGAGTGGCAACCAGGCACAAGGCGACCAATTCGCCGATGGCCGTATGCAGAGCAATACGATGGAAAGATCTTTGCCGAAGGAATGCGGCCAACGGCACAGCCGCCAGGACATTGAAGAAGATGGCACCGGTCGCGAACAAACCCAGCAAGTGGTGGTCATTGCGCTCATACAGGCCATTCAGCAGAAAAAGAAACAGGTAAAAAGCCGCCGCCACCAGCAGAGCCAGAAACACCGTAAAGCTGAAGATCCCATCCCGCTCCCGACCGTCGATCGCTACATGGCTGACGATCCCGGCACTGAGTCCCGCCTCCCCAAATACCATGAAAAAAAGGACAAAAACGTTGATGATCGCCACTATCCCAAACTGCTCAGGAGTGAACAGGCGGGCATAGACCATCATCACGAGTAGACTCACTACGTACGCACTGTACCGAGACAGCACGCTCAGCGTGATCGCCGAGCGCAGTGCATTGTATATCCCGCTCACCTCGCTCATTCGGCTCCTACATCCGAGACAAGTAACGCAATCGCGCTAGGTAATGGGGGATCTGCTTCAGGTAAACCCAAGGCGACTTGATCAGAAAGCGATGACCGCTGGCCGAGATCTCCTGGATCGCTTGCCAGCCATCCCTTGGGCTTAACTTCCAGGCACGAACCACAAAACCCAACAGGCTATGCTGGTGTTCGGGCAAACTATAAGACTGGAGCAGCTGGTTGTACCGAATGGTGGCATGTAAGCGGCTGAATAAACGAGCACGATCCGTTTTGGTGGTCAAGGTTCCCACATCTCGAGTCACGCAATAGAGGCTGCGCTCGGTTGCACTGAGCTCGCGACACTCCACACCACAGCGCAAAGAAAAGACCAGATCGTTCCCAGCGATCACTTCGTCAAAACGGATATGCTGGCGCTCCACCAGCTCCCGCCGGACCAGCTTGCTCCAGGGAACGAAGAAACGCAATTTTAGGGGCAATGCCTCCCCTTTCCGGCAATAGGCCTCCACCAAACGGCGATAATTTTCGGTTCTATCCCTCAGATGAGCAAACTGCCCACCGCTCTCATCGTGTGAGCAGGGCTTGAAAAACACCAGTTCCGCCGAGGAATTGAAGTACTCAGCCACCAGCTCAAAGGCGCCCGGAAGAAAATAATCGTCCGCATCGGCAAACAGCAGCCAACGCCCTTTAGCACGCTCCAACGCCACATTACGACAGGCTCCGGCGCCCTTCGCCCCTGGCCGGTTGGACAGGAAAGTGACCCAAGGATAGCGGTGGCTGATCTGCTGCGCCTCCTGCTCTGGCGCACTATGGTCGTCCACCACCAGCACCTCCATCTGCCCTGACTGATAATCGATAGAGTCGAGTAATCGACCAAGCTTGGCGATGTCATTGAAGTGTGGAATAACGATGGAGAGTTGCACTGACAGGACCTCTTTCCGGGGGACAGTGTTGCCAGCCCAAAAATCGGCCGGAACTCGACGCCCAAAGAGTATAGCAAGTGGCCACACCTGCTGCTCCGCCTACCATCAACCAGACAAACGCAAAAAGGGCGCCTTTCGGCGCCCTTTTAGGGAGTAGTGTGTACTACCGTTGATTACTCAACGATGGTAGCAACAACACCAGCACCTACGGTACGGCCACCCTCACGGATAGCGAAACGCAGGCCTTCTTCCATCGCGATAGGTGCGATCAGGGTAACTTCCATCTGGATGTTATCGCCTGGCATTACCATCTCAACACCTTCTGGCAGCTCGATGGTGCCGGTGATGTCGGTAGTACGGAAGTAGAACTGAGGACGGTAGCCTTTGAAGAATGGGGTGTGACGACCACCTTCTTCTTTGGACAGTACGTAAACCTCAGAGGTGAACTTGGTGTGCGGGTTGATAGAACCAGGAGCAGCCAGAACCTGACCACGCTCTACTTCTTCACGCTTGGTACCACGCAGCAGAACACCACAGTTCTCACCAGCACGGCCTTCGTCCAGCAGCTTGCGGAACATTTCAACACCGGTACAGGTAGTCTTGGTGGTTTCTTTAACGCCAACGATCTCTACTTCGTCACCCACGCGAACGATACCACGCTCTACACGACCGGTAACTACGGTACCACGGCCCTGGATGGAGAATACGTCTTCGATTGGCAGGATGAACGCACCGTCGATAGCACGCTCTGGCTCTGGGATGTAGGTATCCAGAGCTTCAGCCAGTTCCAGGATCTTCTTCTCCCACTCGGCATCGCCTTCCAGAGCTTTCAGGGCAGAACCCTGGATCACTGGAGTGTCGTCGCCTGGGAAGTCGTACTCGGACAGCAGTTCACGAACTTCCATCTCTACCAGCTCGAGCAGCTCTTCGTCATCAACCATGTCGCACTTGTTCAGGAACACGATGATGTAAGGTACGCCAACCTGACGAGACAGCAGGATGTGCTCACGGGTCTGTGGCATTGGGCCATCAGTCGCGGCACAAACCAGGATCGCGCCGTCCATCTGGGCAGCACCGGTGATCATGTTTTTAACGTAATCAGCGTGACCTGGGCAGTCTACGTGAGCGTAGTGACGGATCTCAGTGTCGTACTCAACGTGAGAAGCAGCGATGGTGATACCACGCTCGCGCTCTTCAGGAGCGTTATCGATCTGATCGAACGCTTTGGCTTCACCACCCATGTGCTTAGCCAGCACGTTGGTGATCGCAGCGGTCAGAGTGGTTTTACCGTGGTCAACGTGGCCAATGGTACCAACGTTAACGTGCGGTTTCGTACGTTCAAACTTTTCTTTAGACACGACGTCTTTCCTTTCAATTTGCGACTCGGTCCCGGGGAACCGAGTCTGTTAACGAACTGAGTTCAGGATTTTGCCCTGACGGATATTAATATCCGCGAGCTTCAATCACGGCTTTCGCCACGTTCTGCGGTGCATCGGCGTACTCGGCAAACTCCATGGAGTAGGAAGCACGCCCCTGCGTAGCAGAGCGCAAATCGGTGGCATAGCCAAACATTTCGGCCAGCGGCACCTTGGCGTGAACGATCTTCAGGCCGGCAGTGCCGTCATCCATCCCTTCGATCATGCCACGTCGACGGTTCAGATCCCCAACGACATCACCCATCCAATCTTCTGGCGTAGTCACTTCAACCTTCATCATCGGCTCAAGCAACACAGGTGACGCCTCCAGGGCACCTTTGCGGAAACCCATGGAAGCGGCGATTTTAAACGCCATTTCGTTGGAGTCCACGTCGTGGAACGAACCATCGAACAAGGTAACCTTAACGTCAAGTACAGGGAAGCCCGCAAGCACACCCTGAGCCATCTGCTCCTGGATACCTTTGTCTACAGCCGGGATGTATTCTCTTGGAACCACCCCGCCCACAATCTCATTGACGAACTCGTAGCCTTCGCCCTGCTCGCGCGGCTCCAGTTTCAGCCATACATGACCGAACTGACCACGACCACCGGACTGGCGCACGAACTTCCCTTCCACCTCGGTGGCGGAACGGATGGTCTCGCGATAAGCCACCTGAGGCTTACCGACATTGCAATCGACGCTGAATTCACGCTTCATGCGGTCGACGATGATGTCCAGGTGCAGCTCACCCATACCGGAGATCAGGGTTTGGCCGGACTCTTCGTCGGTTTCCACGCGGAAAGACGGATCCTCTGCGGCCAACTTACCCAGGGCAATGCCCATCTTTTCCTGATCCACCTTGGTGCGAGGCTCCACGGCAATCTGGATCACCGGTTCGGGGAACTCCATGCGCTCCAGAACCACTTTATGGTCCTGATCACACAGAGTGTCACCGGTCGTCACGTCTTTCAGACCAATGGCGGCGGCGATATCACCGGCACGCACTTCTTTGATCTCTTTACGGTCGTTGGAGTGCATCTGCACCATACGACCGAAGCGCTCACGCTTCTGCTTGACGGAGTTGTAAACGCCCTGTCCCGTTTCGGCCACCCCTGAATAAACCCGCATAAAGGTCAGGGTGCCCACGAAGGGATCGGTGGCGATCTTAAAGGCCAAAGCAGAGAATGGCGCATTGTCATCGGCCGGACGCGAGGTTTCGTTGTCGTCCATGTCCACACCTTTAATGGCGGGCACATCCACCGGAGACGGCAGGTATTCGACAACGGCATCCAAAACGGCCTGTACGCCTTTATTCTTAAAGGCGGAGCCACAAGTGGCCAGAACAATCTCGTTGTTCAGAGTACGCTGGCGAAGAGCCTGTTTGATCTCTTCTTCGGACAGTTCACCCTCTTCCAGGTACTTTTCCATCAACTCTTCGCTCGCTTCCGCGGCGGCTTCCACTAGGTACTCGCGCATCTCAGCGGCCTTGTCGGCCAGCTCGGCAGGTACTTCGTGGTATTCGAATGAGGTACCTTGATCGGCCTCATTCCAGTTGATGTATTTCATCTTGATCAGGTCGATGACGCCACGGAACTCATCCTCAGCGCCCACGTTCATCTGGATCGGCACACAGGTGGCCCCCAGACGATCGCGGATCTGTTCAACAACCCGATCGAAATCTGCGCCGGCACGGTCCATTTTATTAACGAACACGAGACGGGGTACGTGATATTTGTCGGCCTGACGCCATACAGTCTCGGACTGCGGCTCAACGCCGGAGGAACCACAGAACACCACCACAGCGCCGTCCAGCACACGCAATGAACGCTCTACCTCAATGGTAAAGTCCACGTGTCCAGGGGTGTCGATGATATTGATGCGATGCTCAGTGAACTGAGCGTCCATACCGCGCCAGAAGGTAGTCGTAGCAGCCGAGGTGATGGTAATACCACGCTCCTGCTCCTGCTCCATCCAGTCCATGGTCGCAGCACCATCGTGCACTTCACCGATTTTGTGTGATAGGCCAGTGTAGAACAGTACACGTTCCGTGGTGGTGGTTTTACCCGCATCCACGTGTGCACAAATTCCGATATTGCGATAGCGCTCAATAGGGGTCGTACGAGCCACAATAAATTCCTCTTTCTAAGGCCTGGGGCCTCAGATATTACTCCAGAGTTTGCGCAAAAAAGCGCAAAAGTGGCGCGGCTCCGAAGAGCCACGCCATTGGTTCATTACCAGCGGTAATGAGCGAACGCTTTGTTCGCGTCAGCCATGCGGTGAACGTCTTCACGTTTCTTAACCGCAGTGCCTTTGTTGTCGGCAGCGTCCAGCAGTTCACCTGCCAGGCGCAGAGCCATAGATTTTTCGCTACGCTTACGAGCCGCATCTACCAACCAGCGCATGGCCAGGGCATTACGACGCACTGGGCGAACTTCTACCGGCACCTGGTAAGTAGAACCACCTACACGGCGGGACTTAACTTCCACGGTCGGACGAATGTTGTCCAGAGCAGTTTCAAAAATTTCCAGTTCAGCTTTGCCAGATTTGGCAGCAGCTGCTTCCAGACCACCGTAGATTGCTTTTTCAGCGGTGGATTTTTTACCGTCCAGCATGACGATGTTCACGAACTTCGCCAGCAGCTCAGATCCGAACTTAGGATCTGGCAGGATTTTACGTTGACCTACGACGCGACGTCTTGGCATGGGATCTCTCCGATTTCTTCAGGTTTATCCAAAACAGGATGAACAATAATTAAAGTGTTTGGCCTTACTTAACGGAGAACCATTAAGACTTAGGACGCTTAGCACCGTACTTGGAACGACCCTGACGACGGTCGCTAACACCAGCGGTGTCCAGCGCGCCACGTACAGTGTGGTAGCGAACACCTGGCAGATCTTTTACACGACCGCCACGGATCAGCACTACGGAGTGCTCTTGCAGGTTGTGACCTTCACCGCCGATGTAGGAGGTGACTTCAAAACCGTTGGTCAGACGAACACGGCACACTTTACGCAGTGCAGAGTTCGGCTTCTTAGGGGTGGTGGTGTACACGCGAGTACAAACACCACGTTTTTGTGGGCACGCAGCCAGGGCAGGAACGTTGGTCTTTTGAACCTTGTCCTTACGCGGCTTACGAACCAGCTGATTAACAGTAGCCATTCATTAACTCCTGATTGACTGAAAACGACTCAGTAACTCAGTTTTAGGTGCGAAAAATCTACCCCCACAGTTGGGGGACGCGAAATTTTAAGCACCTGCAGGTTACGTGTCAAGATTTAGCCAGCCTTGCCTTCGATCTTCGGCAAGCCTGCTCGGTTTTTGCAACAAAAAGGGCACCCGAAGGTGCCCTCTTCAAGCAGTGTCTTCGATTACTGTTTGTCAGTAATGGAGGCATTTAGCAGATCCGCCAGGTTCTGCTCCGCTTCGGAGGCAGACACGGTCGGCGCTGCTTCACCCTTTGCTTCCTGCTGACGCTTACGATGGTAAGCATAGCCGGTACCCGCAGGGATCAGACGACCCACGGTCACGTTCTCTTTCAGACCGCGCAGATCATCACGCTTACCATAGGTAGCCGCATCGGTCAGTACGCGCGTGGTCTCCTGGAACGAGGCCGCTGAGATGAAGGACTCGGTCGCCAGAGACGCCTTGGTGATACCCAACAACTCGCGTTCGAAGGTGGCAGGACGCTGATCTTCACCCAGTTCACGGTTTGCCTGGTTAACACGGGCCACTTCGGCCTGTTCACCCGGCAGGAACTCGGTGTCACCGCCATCGACGATGATGCACTTACGCAACATCTGACGAATAACCACTTCGATGTGCTTATCGTTAATTTTTACGCCCTGCAGACGGTATACGTCCTGGACTTCGTTAACGATGTAGTTGGCCACCGCGTGGATACCACGCAGGCGCAAGATGTCGTGCGGCGCTTCTGGACCGTCCGCGATCACTTCACCCTTCTCAACCTTCTCACCCTCGAAGACGTTCAGGTTACGCCATTTCGGGATCATCTCTTCATAGGCGTTACCACCATCATGAGGAGTGATCACCAGACGACGTTTGCCTTTGGTCTCTTTACCGAAGGAGATGGTACCGGTGATCTCAGCCAGGATCGCAGGCTCTTTAGGCTTACGGGCTTCGAACAAGTCAGCTACGCGTGGCAGACCACCCGTAATATCCTTAGTACCGCCAGACTCTTGTGGGATACGGGCAACCGCGTCACCCACACCTACGGCAGCGCCATCTTCCAAGTTGACAATCGCGTTGCCGGACAGGAAGTACTGGGCAACCACTTCGGTGCCTGGGATCAGGATATCGTTACCGGCTTTATCAACCAGCTTCACCATCGGGCGCATCTCTTTACCGGCGCTCGGGCGTTGAGCCGGGTCCAGTACCAGGATGCTAGACAGACCGGTCAGTTCGTCGGTCTGCTTGGTCATGGTGACGCCATCGATCATATCGACGAACTTAACCTGACCCTCTACCTCGGTGATGATTGGGTGCGTGTGCGGATCCCAGTTAGCCACGATGTCACCGGCGTTCACCGCGTCATCTTCAGCCTTCTCAAGAACAGCACCGTAAGGCAGCTTGTAACGTTCCTTCTCACGACCCAGCTCATCGATCACGGCCAGCTCGGTAGAACGGGACACGACCACGATCTTACCTTCGGCGTTTACAACGTACTTGGCGTTGTGCAGCTTCAGAGAACCGGAGTTCTTGATCTGAACATTGGACTCGGCAGAGGCACGAGATGCCGCACCACCGATGTGGAAGGTACGCATGGTCAGCTGGGTACCCGGCTCACCAATGGACTGTGCCGCTACCACACCGATGGACTCACCTTCCGCCACCATGTGGCCTCGGGCCAGATCACGGCCATAACAGTTGGCACAGACACCGAAGTCGGTCTTACAGGTGATCACGGAGCGAACAATCATCTCATCGATGGAGTTCTCTTCGATAACGTCACACAGTTTTTCGTCCAGCAGGGTGTTACGCGGGATCAGGACTTCATCAGTACCTGGCTTCATCACGTCTTTGCCTACCACACGGCCCAGTACGCGCTCGCGCAGTGGCTCAACCACGTCACCGCCTTCAATCAGCGGCTTAACGGTCAGGCCCTCTTCGGAACCACAGTCGTCCTCAACCACAACCAGATCTTGAGAGACGTCAACCAGACGACGGGTCAAGTAACCGGAGTTTGCGGTCTTCAGTGCGGTATCGGCCAGACCTTTACGTGCACCGTGCGAGGAGATGAAGTAATCCAGTACCGACAGACCTTCTTTAAAGTTCACTTTAATTGGGGTTTCGATAATGGAGCCATCTGGTTTCGCCATCAGGCCACGCATACCCGCCAACTGACGGATCTGAGCAGCACTACCACGAGCACCGGAATCGGCCATCATGTAGATGCTGTTGAAGGACTTCTGCTCTTCGTCTTCGCCATCGCGGTTCACCACAACGTCGGTGGACAAGTTGTCCATCATCGCTTTGGAAACTTTTTCGTTGGCGCTGGCCCAGATGTCGATCACCTTGTTGTAACGCTCACCAGCGGTCACCAGACCGGCCTGGAACTGCTCGGAGATCTCGATAACCTCCTCTTCAGCGGCTTCAACAATCTCTTTCTTGGCAGCTGGGATCACCATATCGTTGATACCAACAGAGGTGCCAGAAACAGTGGCGTAAGCAAAACCTGTGTACATCAGTTGGTCAGCAAAGATCACTGTGTCTTTCAGACCACACTTGCGGTAACAGGTGTTGAGCACGTTGGAGATCGGCTTCTTACCCATATCCTGGTTGATCAGTTCGAAAGGCAGGCCCTTCGGCAGGATCATGGACAGGATGGCGCGACCAATGGTGGTGTCAAAGATCTTGGTCTCTTCGATCACGTTACCATCTTCATCGGTGTAGCTGTCGTTGATACGAACCTTCACGCGAGCGTGCAGTTCGGCATCACCGGTGCGGTAAACCTTTTCGGCCTCTTCAACAGAAGCGAAGGCCATACCTTCACCCTTGCCATTCACCTTTTCACGGGTCATGTAGTACAGACCCAAGACCACATCCTGAGACGGGGTGATCACAGGATCACCAGACGCCGGAGACAGGATGTTGTTGGTGGACATCATCAGGGCGCGGGCTTCGAGCTGGGCTTCCAGAGTCAGCGGTACGTGTACCGCCATCTGATCACCATCGAAGTCGGCGTTGTAGGCCGCACACACCAGTGGGTGCAGTTGGATCGCTTTACCTTCGATCAGAACCGGTTCGAACGCCTGGATACCCAAACGGTGCAGGGTTGGTGCACGGTTCAACATCACTGGGTGTTCGCGGATCACTTCGTCCAGAACGTCCCAAACTTCAGCGACTTCACGCTCAACCATCTTCTTGGCAGCTTTGATGGTAGTGGCCAGGCCACGGGCTTCCAGCTTGCCGTAGATGAAGGGCTTAAACAGCTCCAGTGCCATCTTCTTAGGAAGACCACACTGATGCAGACGCAGGGTAGGACCTACGGTAATTACGGAACGACCGGAGTAGTCCACGCGCTTACCCAGCAGGTTCTGACGGAAACGACCCTGCTTACCTTTGATCATGTCGGCCAGAGACTTCAGCGGACGACGGTTGGAGCCGGTGATGGCGCGACCGCGACGGCCGTTATCCAACAGCGCATCAACAGATTCCTGCAGCATGCGCTTTTCGTTACGTACGATGATGTCCGGCGCAGCCAGGTCGAGCAGACGCTTCAGACGGTTGTTCCGGTTGATCACGCGGCGGTACAGATCGTTCAGATCGGAGGTCGCGAAGCGGCCACCGTCCAACGGTACCAGCGGACGCAGATCCGGCGGCAGAACCGGCAGAACGCCCATGATCATCCACTCAGGCTTGTTGCCAGAGTTGTAGAAGGCTTCCATCAGCTTCAAGCGCTTGGTGATCTTCTTGCGCTTGGTCTCGGAGTTGGTTTGTGGCAACTCTTCGCGCATGGCCGCAATTTCTGGTTCCAGCTCGATGTCTTTCAGCAGCTCTTTCACCGCTTCGGCACCCATGCGGGCATCGAATTCGTCACCGTGCTCTTCCAGAGCGTCCAGGTACTCTTCTTCGGTCAGCATCTGGCCGCGCTCAAGCGCAGTCATACCGGGCTCGATCACCACATAGCTTTCGAAGTAGAGCACGCGCTCAATGTCACGCAGGGTCATGTCCAGCAACAGACCGATACGGGACGGCAGGGACTTCAAGAACCAGATGTGTGCAACTGGGGAAGCCAGCTCGATGTGACCCATGCGCTCACGACGCACTTTGGTCTGGGTCACTTCGACGCCACACTTCTCACAGATCACACCACGGTGCTTGAGGCGCTTGTACTTGCCACACAGACACTCGTAGTCCTTAACCGGACCAAAGATCCGGGCACAGAACAGGCCATCACGTTCCGGCTTGAAGGTACGGTAGTTGATGGTTTCCGGCTTTTTCACTTCGCCGAAAGACCAGCTGCGGATCATGTCCGGCGAGGCCAGACCGATCTTAATGCCGTTAAATTCTTCGGACGTATTCTGTTTCTTTAGAAACTGAAGTAAGTCTTTCACGATCGTCTCCCAAGGAGGTTTCTATTCATGTGCCCCACCCCACTTGGGTGGGGCACAAGACCGTTAGCCATCCGCATTGCTGCGGCGGACGGTTATTCCTGATCCAACTCGATGTTGATACCCAGGGAGCGGATCTCTTTCAACACTACGTTGAAGGATTCCGGCAGACCCGGCTGCATGGAGTAGTTTCCGTCCACGATGTTCTTGTACATCTGGGTACGGCCGTTCACGTCATCGGACTTCACGGTCAACATCTCCTGCAGGGTGTAAGCGGCACCGTAGGCCTGCAGGGCCCACACTTCCATCTCACCGAATCGCTGTCCACCGAACTGTGCCTTACCACCCAGCGGCTGCTGAGTCACCAGGGAGTAAGAGCCAGTGGAACGGGCGTGCATCTTGTCATCAACCAAGTGGTTCAGCTTCAGCATGTACATGTAGCCAACAGTAACCGGACGCTCGAATGCGTTACCAGTACGGCCATCGTACAGGGTGAACTGACCGGAATCCGGCAGGTCGCCCAGGCGCAGCATGCCCTTGATCTCATCTTCAGACGCACCATCGAAGGCCGGGGTTGCCATTGGCAGACCGCCCTTGAGGTTGTTCGCCAGACGCTTCACTTCTGCATCGGAGAAGGTAGACAGGTCAACCTTCTGCTGGGTGTCGCCCAGATCATAGGCTTTCTGCATGTACTCACGCAGCTCCTCGACCTTGCGTTGCTCTTCCAGCATGGCGTTGATCTTGTCACCAATGCCTTTCGCCGCCATACCCATGTGAACTTCGAGGATCTGCCCGATGTTCATACGAGACGGTACACCCAGAGGGTTCAGTACGATGTCGACCGGCTGGCCTTTCTCATCGTGTGGCATGTCTTCGACAGGAACAATGGTGGAAATTACACCTTTGTTACCGTGACGACCGGCCATCTTATCGCCCGGCTGGATGCGGCGCTTAACGGCCAGGTAGACCTTAACGATCTTCAGTACGCCCGGCGCCAGATCATCACCTTGGGTGATCTTGCGACGCTTGGTTTCGAACTTCTTGTCGAACTCGGCTTTCAGTTCTTCGTACTGATCGGCCAGCTGCTCCAGCTCGGTCTGCTTGCCTTCGTCGTCCAGCGGCTGCTCCAGCCACTTGTCACGACCCAGCTTGTCCAGCTGAGCATCGGTCAGGCCGGCGGACAGCAGCAAGTTGCGAGCACGATCGTAAACGCCGTTCTCCAGGATGCTGAACTCTTCAGTCAGATCCTTTTTGGCATCACGCAGCTGCATGTTCTCGATATCAACCGCACGCTTGTCTTTCTCCACGCCATCGCGGGTAAAGACCTGTACGTCGATCACGGTACCGTACACGGAGTTCGGCACACGCAGAGAGGAGTCTTTAACGTCAGACGCCTTTTCACCGAAGATGGCACGCAACAGCTTCTCTTCCGGGGTCAGCTGGGTTTCACCCTTAGGCGTTACCTTACCCACCAGAATGTCGCCAGGCTTCATCTCGGCGCCGACGTAAACGATACCGGACTCGTCCAGCTTGGACAGAGCAGACTCACCTACGTTCGGGATATCAGCGGTGATCTCTTCTGGACCCAGCTTGGTATCACGAGCAATACAGGACAGTTCCTGAATGTGAATGGTAGTCAGGCGATCTTCCTGAACCACACGCTCGGACAACAGGATGGAATCCTCAAAGTTGTAACCGTTCCAGGTCATGAACGCGACACGCAGGTTCTGACCCAGTGCCAGATCACCCAGATCGGTGGACGGGCCATCGGCCAGCACATCGCCACGGGTTACCGGTTCGCCAATGTTGCACACCGGACGCTGGTTGATACAGGTGTTCTGGTTAGAACGGGTGTACTTGGTCAGGTTGTAGATGTCGATGCCGGCTTCACCCGCAGTCAACTCAGACTCGTTCACCTTAACCACGATACGGCCCGCGTCGACATAGTCGACAACACCGCCACGCTTGGCGACGACGGTTACACCGGAGTCAACGGCCACTGCACGTTCGATACCAGTACCGACCAGCGGCTTGTCAGCGCGCAGAGTTGGTACGGCCTGACGTTGCATGTTCGCACCCATCAAGGCACGGTTAGCATCATCGTGTTCCAGGAATGGGATCAAAGACGCCGCCACAGAGATGATCTGCTGTGGAGATACGTCCATGTACTGAACCTGATCGGCAGACACAAAGGTGGACTCACCCTTATGACGGGCCGGGATCAGCTCATCAACCAGAACACCTTTTTCGTCAACAGGCGCGTTGGCCTGGGCCACCACGTAGTGACCCTCTTCGATGGCTGACAGGTATTCTACCTCTTCAGTCACCAAGCCGTTGTCGACACGACGGTAAGGAGTCTCCAGGAAACCGTACTCGTTGGTCCGAGCAAAGGTTGCCAAGGAGTTGATCAAACCAATGTTTGGACCTTCCGGGGTTTCGATCGGACACAGGCGACCGTAGTGAGTCGCGTGTACGTCTCGAACCTCAAAGCCTGCGCGCTCACGGGTCAGACCGCCTGGGCCCAAAGCGGAGATACGACGCTTATGAGTCACCTCGGACAGCGGGTTGTTCTGATCCATAAACTGGGACAGCTGGGAAGAGCCAAAGAACTCCTTCACTGCCGCAGAGATCGGCTTGGCATTGATCAGGTCCTGAGGCATCAGGGAATCCAGATCGCCCAGAGACAGACGCTCACGAACCGCACGCTCAACACGGACCAGACCGACACGGAATTGGTTCTCTGCCATTTCGCCCACGGAGCGAATACGGCGGTTACCCAGGTGGTCGATATCATCGACTTCGTCACCGCCATTGCGGATCTCGATGATCTTGCGCATCACGTCGACGATGTCTTGCTTTTCCAGGATACCGGCGCCGGTGGACTCTTCACGGCCCAAGCGACGGTTGAACTTCATCCGACCTACGGTAGACAGGTCGTAGCGCTCTTCGCTGAAGAACAGGTTCTGGAACAAAGCCTCTGCCGCATCACGGGTTGGCGGCTCGCCTGGGCGCATCATGCGGTAGATCTCAACCAACGCTTCCATACGGTCGGTAGTGGAGTCTACACGCAGAGTGGTGGACATGTACGGGCCGTTATCCAGCTCGTTGGTGTACAGGGTTTCGAACGCCTTAACACCCGCCTGAGACAATTTGGCCACATCTTCCAGGGACAGTTCCTGGTTAGCGGCAACCACCAGCTCGCCAGTCGCTTCGTCTACGTAATCCCGGGCAGCGGTCTTGCCAACCAGGTACTCAACCGGCACTTCCAGCTGAGTCACGCCGCCTTTTTCAAGCTGACGAATATGACGTGCAGTGATGCGACGGCCGGTTTCCACCAGCACGTTGCCATCGTTGTCCTTGATGTCGAATACCGCAGTTTCGCCACGCAGACGCTCTGGCACCAGATCCATGACCAGCTTGTCCTTCTTCAAGGAGAAGTTCACTGTGTCGAAGAACATGTCCAGGATCTCCTGGGTAGAGAAACCCAGGGCACGCAGGATGATTGAAGATGGCAATTTACGACGGCGGTCGATACGAACAAACAGGTTGTCCTTCGGATCGAACTCAAAGTCCAGCCAAGAACCGCGATAAGGGATCACACGTGCGTTGTACAGGACCTTACCGGAGGAGTGGGTCTTACCACGGTCGTGGTCGAAGAACACACCCGGGCTGCGGTGCAGCTGAGACACGATCACACGCTCGGTACCGTTGATCACAAAGGTACCGTTGTCGGTCATGAGCGGGATATCGCCCATGTACACTTCCTGCTCTTTGATGTCCTTGACGGCACCGCCGGCTTCTTTGTCCATCAAAACCATGCGCAGTTTCACGCGCAGGGGAGCAGAGTAGGTTACGCCACGGATCTGACACTCTTTAACGTCAAATACCGGCTCACCCAGCTTATAGCTGACGTATTGCAACTCGGCATAACCAGAGAAGCTCTTAATAGGGAAGACGCTGCGGAATGCGGCTTCGAGGCCACGTTCGCCTTCCGGATCCTGAATCAGGAAATTTTGGAACGAGTCCAGCTGGATAGAAAGCAGGTAAGGTACGTCAATGACCTTAGGACGCTTGCCAAAATCCTTGCGGATGCGTTTTTTCTCGAAATCGGAGTAAACCATGTGGTTCCTCTGCTCGTGATTGGAGACCCGAAAATCGCTGCTTTTGCAGTGATTTCGCCCTTATTTGCGCAAGAACCCAACCAATAATCTCTGCCAGGCCCGCGTTCCAAGAAATGCGGCGATCCCAGGAGGATCGCCAGCGCTTATAGCGCAAAAGGGCCGGTGGTTTTTTAACCACCAGCCCAACCTGACCGAAGTCAGGCGCATAAGCTATAGGATAGCTTACTTAAGCTCAACTTTACAGCCGGCTTCTTCCAGTTGCTTCTGCAGACCTTCAGCTTCGTCTTTAGCAACGGCTTCTTTAACAGCAACCGGAGCAGACTCAACCATAGCCTTGGCTTCTTTCAGGCCCAGGCCGGTAGCGCCACGTACTGCTTTAATAGCAGCAACTTTGTTGGCGCCGATGTCGGTCAGAACTACGTCGAACTCAGTCTTCTCTTCAACAGCAGCAGCTTCGCCGCCACCAGCTACAACAGCAGCAGCAGCAGATACGCCGAACTTTTCTTCCATAGCTTCGATCAGTTCAACAACGTCCATTACGGACATTTCAGCTACGGCTTCGATGATTTGGTCTTTGGTGATAGACATTACTAACAATCCTAATAATTACTGTAAAAGTTTAAGCAGCGAGCCGAATTAGGCAGCTTGCTCTTCTTTTTGGTCTTTCAGAGCAGCCAGAGTACGTACCAGCTTGCCAGCAGATGCTTCCTTCATGGTCATCATCAGCTGTGCAATTGCTTCGTCGTAAGTCGGCAGCTTCGCCAGACGGTCAATTTGCTCGGCAGGGATCAGCTCCCCTTCGTATGCCAGTGCTTTGACTTCGAACGCTTGCTCAGTTTTGGCAAAGTCTTTGAACAGACGAGCCGCAGCACCTGGGTGCTCCTGAGAGAAGGCGATCAGAGTCGGACCTGTAAATGCGTCGTTCAAGCACTCAAAAGCAGTGCCTTCAACCGCACGCTTGGCCAGGGTGTTACGCACAACGCGCATAACAACACCAGCTTCACGGGCAGATTTACGCAGAGAGGTCATGCTGCTCACAGTTACGCCGCGAGAATCGGCTACAACTGCGGACAGAGCACCTTTGGCAGCTTCGTTGACTTCAGCAACAATTGCTTTCTTGCCTTCGAGATTCAGTGCCATTGGGCTTTCACTCCTGGATTCCACCTAGGCTTTCGCCTAGAAACTAAAGACCCCTTGCGGGGAGCGAACACGGTGGGGAGGTTCCAGAAGAACAGAATTCTTCTTTAGGTCCAACACCGTCTACGTAGGCACTTATTAAGGATCCTCGGTTCGAAACCTGGGTTCCACCTACGGTCTCGGACGAAAGCCCAACCCTCAAAGAGGACTCAGGCTTCGACCTATAGGGCGCAAAATTATACAGATAACCTCGCGCCCTGTAAATGCTATTAAGCTTGGGTTTCCAGGCTAGCCTGGTCAACCGCAACACCAGCACCCATGGTGGTAGAGATAGCTACTTTCTTGATGAAAGTACCTTTGGCGGAAGCAGGCTTAGCCTTCTTCAGCGCTACCAGCAGAGATTCCAGGTTTTCTTTCAGCTTGTTGCCGTCGAAATCAACCTTACCGATGGTGGTGTGGATGATGCCGTTCTTGTCGTTACGGTAGCGAACCTGACCGGCTTTAGCGTTTTTAACCGCTTCAGCAACGTTCGGGGTAACAGTACCAGTCTTAGGGTTAGGCATCAGGCCACGTGGACCCAGGATCTGACCCAGCTGACCCACAACACGCATCGCATCCGGGGAAGCGATCACAACGTCGAAGTTCATCTCACCAGCTTTAACCTGTGCAGCCAGCTCGTCCATACCTACCAGATCAGCACCGGCTTCTTTGGCAGCGTCGGCGTTGGCACCTTGGGTGAAGACAGCAACGCGTACGTCACGACCGGTACCGTGTGGCAGTACAGTTGCACCGCGTACGTTCTGGTCGGATTTACGAGCGTCGATGCCCAGGTTAACGGCAACGTCAACAGACTCAACGAATTTGGCAGTGGCCAGCTCTTTCAGCAGGGCAACAGCTTCGTTGATCTCGTACTCGCGAGTCGCATCAACTTTTTCGCGGATAACGCGCATGCGCTTAGAAATTTTAGCCATCGTCTTATCCCTCTACTACCAGGCCCATGGAGCGGGCAGTACCGGCAATGGAGCGAGCCATAGCATCGATATCAGCACCAGTCATGTCTGCAGCTTTGGTCTCAGCGATTTCGTTCAGCTGAGCCTGAGTTACAGTACCTACTTTCTCGGTGTTCGGACGACCGGAACCGGACTTGATACCAGCAGCCTTCTTCAGCAGAACGGCAGCAGGTGGAGTCTTGGTTACGAACGTGAAAGAACGATCCGCGTATACAGTGATCACAACAGGGATCGGCAGACCTTTCTCTACCTTGTCTGTACGGGCGTTAAACGCCTTACAGAATTCCATGATGTTTACACCGTGCTGACCCAGAGCTGGACCAACTGGTGGAGACGGGTTAGCAGCACCAGCCGCTACTTGCAGCTTGATATAAGCTGTGACTTTCTTAGCCATGGTAAATTACCTCGTTTGGGTTCAAACGTCTGGATTAACCAGACTCCCCGTGAAAAAGGGGCGGCGAATTATATACAAATCCGCCACCACTCGACAAACCTTTTTGGCGATCTTTTGATCAGGACTTTTCAACCTGACCAAAATCCAGTTCCACCGGGGTGGAACGACCGAAGATCATCACCGAGACCTTGACACGACTCTTATCGTAATCAACCTCTTCAACGGTACCGTTGAAGTCGGCAAAAGGCCCATCCGTTACACGAACCACTTCACCCGGCTCATACAGAGTGCGGTGACTTGGAGACTCAGCAGTCTCTTCCAGGCGATTCAGGATAGCGTTCGCTTCCTTTTCGGAGATTGGGGCAGGACGATCAGAAGTTCCGCCAATAAAGCCCATCACGCGTGGAGTATTGCGAACCAGGTGCCAAGACTCATCATTCATGATCATCTGCACCAGGACATAACCTGGGAAGAACTTACGCTCGCTCTTGCGACGCTGGCCGGCACGCATTTCCACCACCTCTTCGGTGGGGACCAGTACTTCACCGAAGTACTTTTCCATCTCGTGCATTTTGATGTGCTCTTTCAGGGTTTTGGACACACGGGACTCAAAACCAGAGAAGGCCTGCACGACATACCAACGCATTTTCGGTTGTTCGGACATTGAAGTTATACCCCAGTGATCAGGTTAACGATCCACACCAGTCCCATATCCAGCAGCCAGATGGCGAAAGCCACCAGCGCGGTTACGGCAAGTACGATCATAGTGGTTTGCATGGTCTCTTGGCGAGTCGGCCATACCACCTTGCGAACTTCCAGACGGGACTCTTGGGCGAAGGCCCACGCAGCTTTCCCTTTTTCGGTGGAAGCGGCGATAAACAGCGCACCGGCAATGGCCAGGACCACGCCCAGGGCACGATACAGTACGGAGACCGTATCAAAGTATTGGTTGCCAACCACGGCAGCCGCAAGAATGATTGCGACCAGGCCCCACTTGAGGGTATCCATGGAGCTGCCTTGGTTTTCAGTATTGGTGCTCATTACTACAATCCCGTATTCGAGTCTGTGCTCATAAGGCGACAAGTCGCCCACTGTCTGATCCACGCCGGCAGCAAAAAAGGGACCGCCCTGTCACAGGACCGCCGACCGGCAAAAAAGTAGCCCTAGATTTTATGCATTCCGACCAGTGCTGACAAGCAAGATGAACACTTGTGCAGCAAAAAGGGCGCCTAAAGGCGCCCTTTCAGTGATATTGCGTCAGTAGATCACTCTACGATGGTCGCAACAACACCAGCACCTACGGTACGGCCACCCTCACGGATAGCGAAACGCAGGCCTTCTTCCATCGCGATAGGTGCGATCAGGGTAACTTCCATCTGGATGTTATCGCCTGGCATTACCATCTCAACACCTTCTGGCAGCTCGATGGTGCCGGTGATGTCGGTAGTACGGAAGTAGAACTGAGGACGGTAGCCTTTGAAGAACGGGGTGTGACGACCACCTTCTTCTTTGGACAGTACGTAAACCTCAGAGGTGAACTTGGTGTGCGGGTTGATAGAACCCGGAGCAGCCAGAACCTGACCACGCTCTACTTCTTCACGCTTGGTACCACGCAGCAAAACACCACAGTTCTCACCAGCACGGCCTTCGTCCAGCAGCTTGCGGAACATCTCTACACCGGTACAGGTAGTCTTCTGGGTCTCTTTGATACCCACAATCTCTACTTCGTCACCCACGCGAACGATACCACGCTCTACACGACCGGTAACTACGGTACCACGGCCCTGGATGGAGAATACGTCTTCGATTGGCAGGATGAACGCACCGTCGATGGCACGCTCTGGCTCTGGGATGTAGGTATCCAGAGCTTCAGCCAGTTCCAGGATCTTCTTCTCCCACTCGGCATCGCCTTCCAGAGCTTTCAGGGCAGAACCCTGGATCACTGGAGTGTCGTCGCCTGGGAAGTCGTACTCGGACAGCAGCTCACGAACTTCCATCTCTACCAGCTCGAGCAGCTCTTCATCATCAACCATGTCGCACTTGTTCAGGAACACGATGATGTAAGGTACGCCAACCTGACGGGACAGCAGGATGTGCTCACGGGTCTGTGGCATTGGGCCATCAGTCGCCGCACAAACCAGGATCGCGCCGTCCATCTGGGCAGCACCGGTGATCATGTTTTTAACGTAATCAGCGTGACCTGGGCAATCTACGTGAGCGTAGTGACGGATCTCAGTGTCGTACTCAACGTGAGAAGCAGCGATGGTGATACCACGCTCGCGCTCTTCAGGAGCATTATCGATCTGATCGAACGCTTTGGCTTCACCACCCATGTGCTTAGCCAGCACGTTGGTGATCGCAGCGGTCAGAGTGGTTTTACCGTGGTCAACGTGGCCAATGGTACCAACGTTAACGTGCGGTTTCGTACGTTCAAACTTTTCTTTAGACATGATGTGCCTCGGTCAAAACTTAAAGTGGATAATTCACTTTGGCTTCTTGGTTACTCGGGAATGAGTATAACAGGATAGATGTGACGTGACGCGAGAGAGATGGTGCTAATACCCAGAGTCGAACTGGGGACCTCACCCTTACCAAGGGTGCGCTCTACCAACTGAGCTATATCAGCACTTTAAGATTGGAGCGGGCAGCGGGAATCGAACCCGCATCTCTAGCTTGGAAGGCTAGGGTAATAGCCATTATACGATGCCCGCATTTCCCGTAGCGCACGCCAGGGAAAAATATGGTGGAGGGAGATGGATTCGAACCATCGAAGGCAGTGCCGACAGATTTACAATCTGTTCCCTTTGGCCACTCGGGAACCCCTCCAGAAATTTGGTGCCGCCACCAAGAGTCGAACTCGGGACCTACTGATTACAAGTCAGTTGCTCTACCAACTGAGCTATAGCGGCACGGCATCTTTAAGATGCGGAGCGCATAATAAGAAAACCGTAGGGGTAGCGCAATAGGGAAATGAAAAAATCCGCCAAATCCCCTACCGTATGGGCAGCTTTTAACCAACCATCATGTCGCCAGCCTCCGGTGAGCCGTTCGAAAACACTCAGGCATGTAAGCGGCTGTACCTTTTTCCGTACGAATTGTATAGTCCCGCTCGCAGCCTAGGAGAGATAATGGTTTCACATTCAGTAGACAAAGATCACGCTTATCAATGTTTCAGCCGCCCTCAATGGGCCGGACTGCGTGATGCCGTACCTCTGCCACTGAGTGAAAGTGAGCTTGTCCGTCTGCGTGGGATAAATGAACATATTTCACTGGAGGAGGTAGAAACCATCTATCTACCCCTGTCCCGCCTGCTCAACCTTTATGTCCACGCCAAACAGCGCAGGGGAGATGTCCTGGAACAATTCCTAGGGCGCAAACCCTCATTGGGACCCTACATCATCAGCGTCGCCGGCTCGGTAGCCGTGGGCAAAAGCACCACTGCCCGTATTCTTCAGGCATTGCTGCAACGTTGGCCCGAGCACCCACAGGTTGAACTGGTCACCACTGATGGTTTTCTTTATCCACTTGATGAGTTGAAGAAACGTGACCTAATGGCACGCAAAGGCTTCCCTGAAAGCTATGATATTCGCCTGCTACTCGACTTTGTACGTAAAGTGAAGTCAGGTGAAATGGCAGAAGCCCCAATCTATTCACACCTCAGCTATGATCGGATCGCAAACGCCAGTCAGAAGATCCACCAACCCGACATTCTGATCCTCGAAGGGCTCAATGTCCTGCAGTCCGGGATCGACTATCCACACTGGCCACAGCGCCCCTTTGTTTCCGACTTCGTTGACTTCTCCATCTATGTTGATGCAGATGAAACGCTGCTCAAGCAGTGGTATGTAGATCGCTTTCTGAGCTTCCGCGACGGCTCCTTCCGCGACCCCAACTCCTATTTCCACCACTATGCTAAGCTGACCAGCTCAGAAGCAAGCAAGACTGCCCGTAAGATCTGGGACGAGATCAACGGACCCAACCTGCGTAACAATGTCGAACCCACAAGGGAGCGTGCCGATCTGATCCTGACCAAAGGTCAGCAGCATAGGATCGAGCAGATCCGGCTACGTGGCTAGGATGGCGTAATCCGGCGCAAGCTCAATTCGCCCCCACCAAAAGCTTTAAGTTGGCCATCAGGCAGAGCAATCAGTACGTTCCCCTGCTCATCGATGCCCCTAGCCACCCCAAGCACTTCACGATTGCCCATCAGTAACTTAACCTGAGTATCAGCAAAACAGTCTCGCTTTCGCCATGCTTCCAGGAAGGGAGTCAAACCTGCTCGCTCAAAGGTCTCCATCCCCTGATCAAGACAGTCCAGCACTCTGTGCGCCAGGGTGGTGCGATCCACCGGGCCCAGTTCACTTTGTAGATCGGCCCAGGGTTGATCGATCAACTTCGCCTGCTCCGGCGGCATCGCGACATTGATGCCACAGCCGATCACCAATTCACAAGGCTCACCGATCTGGGCATTCATCTCGATCAGGATCCCACCGAGTTTTCGTCCGTTGAGATAGAGATCATTGGGCCACTTCAGTTCCACATTGGCCACCCCAAGCGCCTCAATCGCCTCCGCCAACATCACCCCGACGGCCAGGCTCAATCCACCAATGGCACTCATCCCCTGATCCAGGCGCCAAAAATAAGAAAGGTATAGATGGCTTGCCAAGGGCGAAACCCAAGTGCGACCTCGGCGACCCCGTCCAGCAGTCTGCATCTCGGCCAGACAGGCTTCGCCACTGACGGCACAATCTCGCCGGCTCATTAGAAACGCATTGGTCGAATCAAGCTGCCAAAACAGATGAAGGGGGACCTCGCGAGACTGTAACCTCATGGGCTCGAGTAAACTCAGGGGCTCGGATAAACGATACCCTTTACCTTTCACGCGAAAGATCTCGAGTCCCAGATCCGACAATGCCTCCATCTGGCTGTGTATAGCCGCTCGGCTTACTCCCATCGCCAGTGCCAATGAAGACCCCGAATGGAAGCGCCCATCAGACAGTTGAGTAATTAGTTTTTGACGAATTTCAGTAAACATAGGCTACCAGCACAAACGACCATGGCGGTCGATGATCTGTACTTCTGGCTCTAGCACTAGCCCATAGTGGTGCTCAACCACTTCCACCACCATCCTGGCCAAAGCGACGACATCCTCGGCCGTAGCCTGTCCTCGATTGATCAGGACCAAAGCTTGATCCTGATGAACGGCGGCACCGCCAGATTGCATCCCCTTAAGGCCAGCCTTATCAATCAGCCAGCCTGCGGGCACTTTGACCCACCCTTCTCGGTCCGGATAGCCTGGGAGTTCGGGGTGCGCCTGCTGTAATGTTTTAAACCGATCGACGGGCACCACGGGGTTTTTGAAAAAGCTGCCAGCATTCCCCATCACGTTAGGATCCGGTAACTTGCTTTGTCTCACCTTAACGACTTCGTGATACACACAGTCAGCAGTGAGGGAGGCTTTCTCCTGCAAGGCTTTAAGCGGGCCATAACCCAACTTTGGTTGCCATTCATTGGGTAGGGCCAAGCCCACCGCAATCACAATAGCCTTACCTGCCAGCGACTGTTTAAACACAGAGTCACGATAGCCAAAACCACACTCTTGAGCGTCCAGTCGAACCACCTCCAGAGTTTCGCTGTCCAGATAATCGACATAGAGGCAATGATCGGCGAACTCACAACCATAAGCGCCAATATTCTGAATAGGTGCCGCGCCAACCGAACCTGGGATCAACCCCAGATTCTCCAGCCCGGAAACACCCTGTGCCAGACTCCAGCGCACACTCTCGTCCCAGCTCTCCCCTGCCCCGAGGTGCAACAAGGTTTCGCTTTCGCCCCGATGCAGTGTGCGTCCCCGGATCTCATTGCAGATCACCAAACCATCAAAGAGTTCCGTAAAGAGGACATTGCTCCCCCCGCCCAGGATGAAGCGAGGCATTCCGTCGTAGTTGCGATCGCGCAGCACAGAGCGCAGCTCGGCGACGCTCTTTACCGACACCATCGTCTTCGCCTGTGCTGGAACAGCAAAAGTGTGGTGTGGCTGCAGATCACACAAATGTGATGGAGTGAGGGACATTGGGGTGGAGACTCCGGGTGACAAAAAACAAACCCGAATGGTAAGGCAAGCCACCACAAGAAGCGAGGGGGAGCGCAAGGGCTCCCCCAAACTGCTGCGATTTGACTGGATAACCGGACTTTGCTCACAGGGATAAGGAGCTTGATACCAATACACCACAAGGACTTTTATTGCCTGCCCCCTAAGTCAAACCAGGAAGGCTAGTCCCTGCCAACCCTCAGCCCAGAGTCCAGCATTCAACGCACGGAGGCCAGGCCTACATTCGCTTTTTTATACAGCACACAGGCCCGCCATAGGCCCCTTACCAGTACCATCGCCGCAAGCAGCAAGGCAATCATCGCGATCGGGCTGTGCAACACCGAGCCGATATCGCCATTATGCAAACGGATCGCCTGGCGCAAGGACGTTTCAAACAGACTTCCCAGCAGGAAGCCAATAACCAGACAGACTACCGGGATCCCAAGGCGACTCATCACCAGGCCAACCACAGAAAACACCAGCATCACTCCCACATCAAACAGAGACTGGCCCGGCAGGTACACTCCAACCACGCAAAGCATGACCACCGGTGGCAATACCAGAGAGATCTTGGCTTTGGCGATCAGAGCCCATAGGGGGATCCCAAGGCGTCCGATGATCAGGTGCACTCCATTGGCCAGCAGCATGGAAGCAAAGAGCGCGTAGATCAGCTCACCGTGCATGGTCATCATAAAGGGGCCAGGCACCACACCATGGATCATAAAGGCACTGATCAGCAAAGCCGCAGCGATATTGCCAGGGATCCCCAAGGCTATGGTTGGGATCAGGTTCGAGCCCACCACCGCGCTGTTTGCCGCCTCGGTTGCAATGATCCCCTCTGGGGTCCCCTTACCAAACTCGGCCGGGTTCTTGGCGCTTCGCTTTGCCGCGCCGTAACTGAGAAAGGCTGCCAGGGTCACCCCCAGCCCAGGCAGTAAACCGATCGCCGACCCGATCATCGAGGAGCGCCCCAGAGTTCGCCAATGACCAAAGAACTCCCGCAATGAAACTCTGCTATTTCCCTGAGGCTGAGCGCTGAAACGGCGCGCGCGATTTTGGCCCCGAAGGCGCAAGATCTGATCGGCAACCGACGCCAGGGCCAGCGCACCGATGGCAATCGACGCCAGCGGCAGACCATCAAAAAGGTTGATCTGGCCAAAAATCATACGAGGGGTGCTATCGATGGGGTCCAATCCAATGGTAGAGATCAATACCCCCATTGCGATGGCGATAAACCCCTTCAGTGGCCGTTCCCCGGTCAGCCCCGCCAACAGGGTAAAGGAGAGGATCAACACACAGCTGAATTCCAGCGGTCCGAACTGCAACGCAAATATGGCAAAGGGAGCAGCAAGCAGGATCAGCATCAGATCGGAGAAGGTATCCCCAGTCACAGAGGCGTAGAGGGAAAATTTCATGGCGCGCTTAGCCTCCCCCTTCTGGGTCATAGGGTACCCATCCATCGCGGTTGCCGCCGACTCGGGTGTTCCCGGAGTATTGAGCAAAATCGCCGGGATCGCACCGCCGGAGGTGCCCCCTTTATTCACACCAACCAGGAAGGCGATGGCGGTAAGTGGCGTCATATAGTAGGTGAGAGGGACCAACACCGCCAAAGCAGTCACGCTGCCCAGTCCGGGTACCGCCCCAATCACAATGCCAAGGGTCACACCAACGGCGATATAGATGAGATTTTGCAAGGTAAGAGCGGCCTCAAACCCTGCGAGCAGTTGCTCAAACATGAGCCATTAACTCCTATTGTCGTTATTCTGAATTAAGGGAGTTGAACGATGAAGAAGTGCCAGGCCGCCCGCTCAACCAGCAAAGGAAAGATCAGGGAAAGGGCCAGGATCTGCCACCAACACCGCTCCCCGATCAACCACATTGCAACTGCGATCCCGAGGATGCTTGAGACGACAAAACCCACCCCCCATAAACCCAAGAAATAGAGCGCCATTAAGGCGGCCCAGATCAGCCCATGCCGATGCTCAGAGTCTCCCTGGCCCGCTCGAGCCGCAGGAAAGGCTGCCGCGGAAAATGCCTGAGCCAGACTTAACAGCAGCAGAAGGCTCGCCATTACATTGGGGAAAAAGGTCGCGGGCAGATCCAGGTCATTGGCGGAGCCATCCACTTCTGCCGGGATCACCTGCCACAACAGGATGAGCGCAACGACTGCCAGCACAAGGCTGGCGATCACATCGGCGTTCAGGAGTTGAGAGCGCGGCGTAGCAAGCATCTGCCCACTCATTGAATGCTCTCTGCGACAGAGCGAACGACATCAACCGTCCTCTTCACCTCGGCGGTTAAGCCCTCAGAGCCAACAAACTTAACCGGAAACTTCAGGTTATCATTTAGCAGTTTGACCAGATCCCTGTCCCGAAGTGAGGTCTCAATGGCTGACTCCAGGCGCTGAATGATGGCTTTATCAACGCCTTTGGGTACGACCACGACTGTGTGACCCGGAATACTGATCCCATGGGACTCATGGATGGTGCCAATCTCCGGGGAAGCCATCAACGGCTCTTTGTTCAAGGATGCCAACACCTTCAGTTTCCCCGGATAACGGTTATGCATACCGCCTGAATAGGCGAAATCGATCTTACCGGAGAGCAACAGAGGCAGCACCTCTCCCCCTCCCCGAGTGGGGATCGCCGTCCAGTTGAGAGATTCGGCGTCAGCCAGATAATCGATATAGGCACGAGAGAGAGGGTTCTGATCCGCATAGGTCATGCGCTTTTGTCCCTTCGAGTACTCAATTAAACCGGCCAAATCGTCGTAAGGCGCATCGGCACGGGTGACCAGCGCCTGCTGATACTCAGTGATCTGCGCAACATAGGAGAAACTATCCAGATCAAAGGGCACATCTTGCACCAGAGGCGGCCAGAGCAAGGTGCTGGTGGAGGCGAACAGCAGAGTGTAACCATCCGCACTGCCAGTGGCCACTTCCGCAGCCCCCACCGCCCCCCCACCGCCGGGGCGGGTTTTGACAATCACAGGCTTGCCCAATTCTCCCGTCAGGGACTTTGCAAACACCCGTGCCATGGTTTCCGTACTGCCACCGGCCCGATGAGGCACCACCAGGGTAATAGGTTTCTCAGGATAGGCCCCGGCCCAGACAAGCTTTGGTGCGACCATAGTGGAGATCAGCACAAATGATCCCACCACAACCCGCAGCCAGGTTTGCCTGCCTTGGTTTCTTACTTCGCCCATTCGCTCAAGCTCCAATCTGTTATCGACTCTGCCCCTGACCACTTTGCTAGGACCGAATTTGTCATTGTTATTACTTATTGAAGGGCGCTATCTGTGGTCCCCGAGTTCAATAAATGCTGTAATGACCATTCTGCACAAATTCAATAAAAACTACATAAAAAACATATACAAAGCAGCCATTGCTTATGACCTTTTGGGCACATGCAAGCATGGGTGGCAACGTAAAAAACAATAACAAGGAGAGTCATATGTCGAGTAGTGCCATTCCGCGCGAGTTCATGGGAGATGCCGGCCCGTTAGTCCGCCCCGGAGAGGAGAAAGAACTCTATGGCCGCGCGGCAATCACCCCGCATTCACCCGTTGAAGCACGTTCCTTTCAAACCCTGACCGTAACCTACACAGTGGGTAAGCTGGGTCTGGATGACACTGGGGCCATCCGCCTCTTTATGCGTATCGTGTCGGATTGTGGCTCGCCCCAGATGAACGCCCCCAGCCTGGCAAACTACACCACGGCTCACTGCTCCGGTGACGGCAAGATCGCCCTGGAATTTGATGGCAACGCCGGTCAGCGTCCCTGGAACCGTACCCTGACCGCCAGATTAAAAGGGGGTTACCTGAAGTCAGGCGATACCATTACCATCACCCTGGGTGACACCAGCCAGGGATCGCCTGGCATGGAGATGGCTACCTACGTTGAGGAAGCCTTTGAGTTCCGTATCGCCGCCGACATCTGCGCCACCGGGCACTTTGAACCCCTGGATGATCGCCTGGTGATCCCAATCGTTCCCGGGCCAGCACATGACTGGAAGGCGATCCTGCCAACCCTGAGGCGGCCCGAAGAGATTTTCAAACTGGGAGTTAAGGTGGAAGATCTTTGGGGCAACCCCACTGATCAAGCCAGCGCGCAATTGCGCTTTGAACCCAACCTGCCCGTTACTGGCTTGCCGGACACACTGACGTACGAACGGGGGCGGCGCTCAATGATCCTGGAAAACCTACAGGTCGAACATGAGGGCACCCTGTGGATCAAAGTGTTTGCCAACGACCAACTGGTGGCAACCGCCGGACCGCTGCTTATCGAGAAGGGAACCAAGGCCGGCTACTGGGGAGATATGCATGGTCAGACCGGGGAAACCGTCGGATCCTCCACTGCTCGTGCCTACTTTGAATTTGCCCGCGACCTGGCCTTCCTTGATGCAACGGGGCACCAAGGCAACGATTTTCAAATCACCAATGCGTTTTGGGGTCAGCTCAGTGAGCTAAATGCCGAGTTTTACCAACCCGGCGAATTTGTCACCCTGCCAGGTTATGAGTGGTCCGGAAACACGGCGGTTGGTGGTGATCACAACGTCTATTACCGTCATGAAGGGCGCCCTATCTATCGTTCCTCCCACGCCCTGCTGAGCGACCGCTCCAATCTTAAGGATGATGCCAATACTCTCGACGACCTATTCAACGCCCTTGCCCAGGAAGACTGCTTTATCTACGCCCATATCGGCGGTCGTTACGCCAATCTGGCCCTGGCTCATGATCCCAACATCCGCTGCGCCAATGAGATCCACTCCGCATGGGGCACTTTTGAGTGGGTGATGACCGACAGCTTTGAACTAGGCCACCGCAGCGGCGTAGTCGCCAACAGTGACGGCCACAAAGGGCGCCCTGGTGCCAGTTACCCTGGTGCGGGGACTTTCGGAGCTTATGGAGGGCTCACCTGCTTTCTCACCGACCGCCTCGATCGCAATGGGATCTTTGATTCCCTCAAGAAACGTCACCATTACGCTACCACCGGCTCACGCATCCATCTGGAGGTCACGGCGCAATTCCCGGAGGGCAGCCTCTACTACGAGACCGATCCCAATGGCCGTATTCCCGTCACTCCCGAGCCAATTACCCAGGCAATGATGGGCGACATCGTCAGAACCAACAGCGACACACTGGAACTTAAGGTGAAGATCGCCGCTGCTGAGCCCATCGAGAGGCTTGAGATCCGCAACGGCAAAGCACTTCTGGAGACTGTGCGCCCCTATTCCCAAGATGAACTGGGCAATCGGATCCGGGTTATCTGGCAGGGAGCAGAATACCGAGGCCGAGGGCGAAACTCCCTATGGCGCGGTCGGGCACACTTTCAAGGTGCCAAGATCACCCAGTTCCGAACCATCAATCACTGGAACCCCGAACGGCAGTTTCAGCAGGTAGGCTCGGATCAAGTGATATGGGATACCCTGACGACAGGCAACTTTATGGGTTTCGATGTCTGGCTGGACGAGGATATCCATCCAGATCCGGTACTGAAGATCAGCACCAATCGTGGCGATCTGACCCTGGCTTTGGCTGAGATCGGTTATGACGGAGAGGTTCTTGACTGCGGTGGACTGGATCGCAAGCTTTCGGTGATCCGCTTACCGCAGGAGAATCCTCACAAGCAGATCAATATCGAGCGCACCATCAAACTCAATCCTGAAGGGGATAGTCCGATCTGGATCAGCACCATCACCGAAGACGGTTTTCAAGCCTGGTCTAGCCCTATCTACGCCATCCGTTAGAAACGCTTCCCCAAATGCCAGTTTAAACTCGCCACATACATCAAGCCTGAGTCTTTCGTCGGGGACGCCTAGTCTCAGGCTTTCTGCAAATAATGGCGGGCGAGCAGGGACCGAAGCGCAGCTTCGCAGCCCTGCGAGGTGGAGCCATGGATGGCGACAGGGCACCGCCACAGGGACGTGTTGTTAGCAATTTCCGTGCAAGGAGCACATACCACTGCACCGTTCACTCCAACTCAAGTCTCGAAACAACAACGAAAAAAGCCTCATCCGAAGATGAGGCCCTAATCCAGAGAGAGGGAAATAATGGCGGGTGAAGCGGAACCGAAGCACAGCTTCGCAGTTCGCTGAGGTGGAGGCAGGACGCCGACAGGGCACAGTCACAGGGAGGTGTTGCCGTAATATGTCAAGTACGAACCTCTTCAGCGACGCAGGCCCGTAGCGGCTGCCAGGGATGGCAGCCTGAGGGATGACACAGGATGTGTTGTTCGCACCAAAGGCGCACGTACCACTGCACCGTCCACTCATTGAACTTCAAAAATGCAAAAAAGCCTGAGTCTTTCGTCGGGGACGCCTAGTCTCAGGCTTTCTGCAAATAGATGGCGGAGTGGGCGAAAGCGACCGTTGCGCAGCAACGCAGCGCTTGAGCGCGAGGCAGGACGCCGAGCAGAGGGGAGCACCAGGGATGGGTTGATGGTGCCCAGCGCACACGTACCACTGCACCGTCCACTCATTAAACTTCAGAAATGCAAAAAGCCTGAGTCTTTCGACTCAGGCTTTCTGCAAATAGATGGCGGAGTGGACGGGACTCGAACCCGCGACCCCCGGCGTGACAGGCCGGTATTCT
>NZ_JBXVVJ010000012.1:0-88655 GCF_057219095.1 Ferrimonas sp. YIN67 | reverse complement strand
TGATGATTTCTCAATCCTACGTGAGTGCCCACACAGATTGTCTGACATATTGTTAAAGAGCTGCTCTTGCGAGCGTTGCTTCGTTGCCGAAGCAGGAGGCGTATAATACGCTGTTCTCCGTGGTTGTAAAGGGTGTTTTTCAACTTTCTTTGCAACCGTCGAGGTTTTAACCAGTGGGCGTCTAACCCTTGGTAGCCTTGGCTTTGCATCTCATTGAGTTGCTCGCTGTGCCCCGTCGACAGGAAGCGCATTATAGGGAGGAGATTCGTTCTCGCAAGGGTTTATTTGAAAAAATGGCACGTTCGAGCAAAAATCACCCCAAACGCGCCATTTTTGTACATTTCCGCTTTCTGATCAGTTTAAAGCCTGCCAATAAACCGGGATTTTGCACTTGCTGAAAGTGCCCCATCATCACTTTTCAATACGAAAATGATCTCTGTCATGGCCGTTTCCAGGTAATAGGGATCCACGGCGACGCTGATCGGCAGCGTATAGACCTCACCCGCCAAAACCTGGATCCGCTGTGCGCCTTGCCACTGCGGCTCTCGCAGCCCAGCCACGGTCAATTCAAATTCCCTGTCATGATCGGTTTTATTAAGGATCTTCAAGGTGTACACATTCTCAATCAAGCCATCCCGGGTCTCGCGGAACAGTTGGTTGCGATCTCTCAGTACGTCCAACTGCACCGGGGCCAGGGTCAACAGCATGTAGAGGAAAGCAATTAGGATCCCCCCCAGTGCCATCCCATACCCCACAAGTTTAGGGCGTCCCAGTCGCGATCTGCCGCCCTCCAGTTGATGCTCCGTGGTGTAGCTGATCAGGCCCTTGTCGTAACCCATCTTCGTCATCACATCATCACAGGTATCGATGCAAGCGCCGCAGTTGATGCATTCGTATTGAAGGCCATTACGAATATCGATGCCCGTGGGACAAACTTGAACGCAGAGGCTGCAGTCGATGCAGTCGCCAAGCCCCAAGGCTTTAGGATCCTGCTTACGTCCACGCGGACCTCGGGGTTCCCCACGCAGGCTGTTGTAGCCAACGATAAAGGTGTCCTTATCGAACATCACCGACTGAAAGCGAGCATAAGGGCACATATGCAGGCACATGATCTCGCGCATCCAGCCTGCATTACCATAGGTAGCCAGGGTGAAGAAGGCCCCCCAAAAGTAGATCCCCCCGGGTGCCTGACCGGTAAAGAAGTCGATATAGAGTTCCCGAGAGGGGTAAAAGAAGGAGATAAAGGTGAGTGAGGTGAGCAGGCTGATCGACACCCAGGCCGAGTGCTTAGCCGTTTTGCGCCACAACTTGTTCCAGTCCCAGGGCGCCTTGTCCAGTTTCATCCTCTTGTTGCGAGGCCCCTCGATCTTCTCTTCGAACCAGATAAAGATAAAGGTCCACACCGACTGGGGGCACATATAGCCACACCAGACCCTGCCTAAAAAGGTGGTAAAGAAGAACAGGGCAAACGCAGCCATCATAAAGAGAAAGGCCAGCAGGATCAGATCCTGGGGCCAAACGGTCAGGGCAAATACGTGAAACTTGCGCTGGGCCAGATCAAACAGGACCGCCTGACGGTCGCCCCAGGGAATCCAGGGCAGGATCAGAAACAGGCTGATCATGACCCAACCCATTCGCCGCCTTAGCTGGCTCCAGACACCATCCGTCTTACGAACATAGATGCGGTTACGCGGGTTAAAACGGTCAACGGCCGGATCGGTGGTCTTCACCTTGATCCGTTGAGCGGACTTGGGCGCTTTTTTCTGGTCCATAACTGCGAACCTTTCCCTAAAATAGCGGTTCCTATCCGCGCATTATATCAGCAAACACGCATCTATGTTTAGCGAAGGTTATCGTGCCGTTACAACAGATCTCGCATACGATACCAGGCCATGGCCAGCACCAGGGCAGGAGTCCTGAATAGACGCCCTCCCGGGAAATCCATATGGGGGATCTGTGCCAGAAGGTCAAACCGCTCGGCGGTTCCCGCCACCGCTTCCGCCATCAGAGTACCCGCCATCCCGGTCAGGGCGATCCCGTGGCCAGAAAATCCCTGAGCAAAAAAGATGTTATCCGCCAGCCGGCCAAAATGGGGGGCCCGGTTCACCGTGATCCCCACATAGCCACCCCAGGTATACGCCTGTTTGACGCCCTTGAGCTGGGGAAATACCCGGTGCATGCGTCGTGCCATGGTCCCGGCCAGGTTGACCGGATCCAGCTTGGAGTAGCTGACCCGGCCTCCAAACAGCATGCGGTGATCGCCGGACAGGCGGAAGTAATCCAGCACAAAATTGATGTCCGCTACCGCCATATTGTTGCGGATCAACTCTGCGGCTCGTTCGGCTCCCAGGGGCTCAGTCGCGGTAATATAGGTCCCCACCGGCATCACCTTGGACTCAACCTTGGGTGCCAGCCCCTCCATATAGGCGTTACAACACATCACGGCATACTTCGCCTTGAGTTGTCCCTGGGGCGTGTGCAGTGTCAGGGTGTCCCCCTGATCGATCTTGGTCACTGGGCTGTGCTCATAGAAGCGGGCCCCAGCCTTTTGTGCCGCCTTCGCCAGCCCCAGCGTGTAGTTTAACGGGTGCAGGTGGCCGGAATTGCTGTCATACAGGCCCCCGAGATAGGCTTGACTGCCGAGCTGGGCCTCGAGCTGAGCCCTGTCCCACATGCTCACACTCTGATAGCCATAATCCCGGGTCAGTTCCTCCTGCCAACCCTGCAGCTCTGCCATATGCCTGGGCTTCACCGCCACATGACAGTGGCCCATGGCCAGATCACACTGAATATTATGCTGAGCAATGCGCTGTTGAGTCTGGCTGACCGCTTCATCGGCGATCTGCCACAACTTAAGGGCATCATCCCGCCCCACCAAGCGGGCCAGCCTAGCCTGCTCTGTGGCATAGCCAAAAATCATCTGGCCACCACTGCGACCCGAGGCCCCCCAGCCGATCTTGGCCGCCTCAAGCACCGCGACCCGGTAGCCTCGCTGAGCCAACTCCAGCGCCGCAGACGCTCCGGTGATCCCGCTGCCCACGACGACCACATCAACCGTTTCACAACCTCTTAAAGGTGAACAATCCGTCTGTTCGTTGGCACTGGCGGCATAATAGGAATGGGCATGCTGTTGCTGTGTCATGTCAAACTCCGTCAAATGGTGTTTTGATACCACTGCAATTCAAGTGGGGTGATCTCCTGTTCGAAACGATCGATCTCAGCCTGTTTGACCTGGCCATAGATGGCACAAAACTCGCGACCAAGATATCGAGGCAGCAGGGCACTAGAGCGGAAATTATCCAGCGCTGTCTGCCAGCGGCAGGGCAGGGCATCCAGCCCGGAATCACCGGCGTTCCCCTCGATCGGTGCGGGCGCCGTCAGTTCCTCGGCCAGGCCGTGCACGGCGCCGGCCAGGGCCGCCGCACAAACCAGATAAGGGTTCGCATCGGCGCCCCCCAGGCGATGCTCGATGCGGGTATCCTGATGACTGCCATTGGGGATCCTCAATGCGACCGTACGGTTGTCGTAGCCCCAGCAGGGGCGGATCGGCACGAATGCATTAGGCTGGATCCGTCGATAACTGTTGGCATGGGGGGCAAACAGCAACTCACTGTCAGCCATCAGATGCAGCTGTCCTGCCAGCGCCTGTTTGAGCAGGGTTTCATTGGTGGCAAACAGGTTGTTGCCCTGGGGATCCAGCAGGCTCAGATGCAGATGCTGCCCCGATCCGGACAGCGACTGATGAGGCTTGGCCATAAAGGTCGCGCCATAGCCATACTTGGCGGCAACGGCCTTGATCACCCGCTTAAGCATCACCGCCTGATCACAGGCCGCTACCGCATCGGGCAGGTGCAACAGATTGATCTCGAACTGCCCCGGGGCGTACTCCGCTACTGCATTGGAGGCGGCGATCTCCTGGGACCGACAGACTGAGTTGACCTCATCGAGAAACCCTTCGAACTGGTCAAGATCATCCAGAGAATACACCTGGGTCGCCGCGGCCCGAGTACGGCCATCCGGTGTCAGAGGTGGCTGCAGTCCCCCCTCCTCGTTACGCTCCAAATCAACCAGGTAGAACTCGAGTTCCACCGCCACACAGGGGCGATACCCCAATGCCTCCATCTGTGCCACTACCCCCGCCAATACATTACGTGGCTCAGCCTGGTAAGGGCCCCCGTCGTTATCCACCATGGTCAACATCGCCTGGGCCATTGGCTTATCGTGCCAGGGAGCCGGATGCAGAGTCCCAGGCAGCAGAAAACAGCGACGATCCGCATCGCCGGTGGAAAACCCCAGGCCGGTCTCCTCCACCGTTTCGCCCGTAATATCGAGCCCGAATACCGAAGCGGGCAAACAGACCCCCTCCTTAACCGCTTTACCCAGTTGGCTCGGCAGGATCCGTTTACCCCGAAGGATCCCGTTAATGTCCGGCAGCACCAGATCGATGGCGGCCAGTTGCGGGTGCTGTTTAAGGAATTGCTCGGGCTGCAGGGGATCCTGCTGCGTAGGAACCAAATTTAAGTGTTTACTCATGGTTAACGTTCGCCCTCTATGCCCACCTTGGCTGGAAGTGGTTAAAACTACACCACAGTGTTTAGTAATATGCAACACAACTGAGATATAGCGCAAAAGCTACCGAGTTACATTTAGTTTAATAAACACCCTTGGTGTTGACATTCCTAAACTCCCGTGCAAAAAATGACAAGTCATGGATGCAAATGATGCGGTATTGCATTTAGTTTTCTAAACGGCGGCAACCGACCTCGGCCCGCCACTGAGGTGAACATGCATCGGGTTAACATGGAGCAGATCCGGGAATGGATCAAAGAGCATAAGATCACAGAGGTGGAGTGCCTGATCCCAGACTTCACCGGCAACGCCCGAGGCAAGATCCTGCCCGCAGACAAATTCATCAAAGAGCGGGGGATGCGACTGCCGGAAACCATCTTCGTCCAAACCGTAACCGGTGACTGGCCGGACGATGATGACATGATCGATCCCATCGAAAAGGACATGGTGCTGGCACCGGATCCCAAGACCCTGCGCTTTGTTCCCTGGGCCAGTGAACCCACAGGTCAGGTGATCCATGATTGCTATGACACCAAGGGCACCCCTGTCGACATCTCGCCCCGGGCCGTACTGCGCAAGATCCTTGCCCTCTATCAAGATAAGGGCTGGACCCCGGTGGTGGCACCGGAAGTGGAGTTTTTCCTGGTCAAAACCAATGAAGACTGGGATTACCCCCTGGAACCGCCCATCGGCCGGAACGGCCGCCCCGAGACCGCCCGTCAGTCCTTTTCCATCGATGCGGTAAACGAGTTCGACCCCATCTTCGAAGAGATGTACGACTTCTGTGAAGCCCAGGGGCTTGAGGTCGACACCCTGGTGCATGAGCAGGGCGCCGCTCAGATGGAGATCAACTTTCTCCACGGCGACGCGCTGGACCTGGCCGATCAGGTGTTTTTGTTCAAACGCACCATGCGAGAAGCGGCCCTGCGCCATAAGATCTACGCCACCTTTATGGCCAAGCCCATGGAGGAGGAACCCGGCAGCTCCATGCACATCCATCAGAGCATCGTCGATAGCCGGGGCAACAACATCTTCTCCGCTCCCGACGGCACCATGAGCCAATCCTTCCTCCACTACATTGCTGGCCTGCAAAAGTACTCCAAGGCTGCCATGGCCTTTTTCGCCCCAAACGTGAACTCCTACCGCCGCCTGCAGTTTGGTGACAGCGCCCCCACCAGTGTGGCCTGGGGGGTAGACAACCGAACCGTGGGGCTGCGCGTACCGGATTCGGAAGCCGATGCACGCCGAGTGGAAAACCGCTTTGGGGGTGCCGATGCCAACCCCTATCTGGCCATCGCCGCGACCTTGGCCTGTGGCTATCTGGGGATGATGGAGCAGCTTGAGCCGACCGCCCCCCTCACCACCAGCGCCTATGATCAGCCTTTTGCCCTCAACCGAACCCTGGAGGACAGCCTGATCGCCCTGGAGCAATGCCAGGCCCTCAGCGAGATCCTCGGTGAGCGTTTCGTCAAAGCCTTCGTCGCAGTGAAGCGAAAAGAGTACGAAACCTATTCCAAAGTGATCAGTTCCTGGGAGCGGGAATACCTGCTGCTCAACGTCTGATCACGACCCACAGGAGAGATGATAATGACCGGTGCCGCGAACAAAACCCGGGCCTGGCAGCAGCTGGATGCCGCCCACCACCTTCACCCTTTCAGTGACAACCAGGCGCTGAGCCAACAGGGCAGCCGAGTGGTGACCAAAGCCGAAGGCGTCTTTGTGACCGACTCAGAAGGACACGAAACCCTCGATGGGATGGCGGGTCTGTGGTGCGTCAACATGGGTTATGGCCAAGCTTCCCTGATAGAGGCCGCCACGCGGCAGATGCAGACGCTGCCCTACTACAACCTGTTTTTCCAAAGCACCCATCCAGCGGCCGCCGAGCTGTCGGCCCTGCTGGCCCACATCCTGCCGCCCCATATGAACCGGGTGTTCTATACCGGCTCAGGCTCTGAGTGCAACGATACCGTGGTTCGCATGGTGCGCCACTACTGGGCCAGCCAGGGCCAGCCCGACAAGCGGGTGATCATCAGTCGCCACAACGCCTACCACGGCTCCACCATGGCCGGTGCCAGCCTCGGCGGCATGACCCCCATGCACGAGCAGGGCGGTTTGCCCATCCCGGAGATCTGTCACATCGATCAGCCCTACCACTTCGGCGAGGGAAAGGGAGAGGATCCCAACGCCTTTGGCCTGGAGCGGGCCCGTCAACTGGAGCAGAAGATCCTGGAGCTGGGCGTCGATCGGGTGGCCGCTTTTATTGCCGAGCCGATCCAGGGGGCCGGCGGGGTCATAGTGCCACCGGACAGCTACTGGCCCGAGATCCAGCGGATCTGCGACCAGTACGGGATCCTGCTGATCTGCGACGAGGTGATCTGTGGATTTGGCCGAACCGGCGAATGGTTCGGCTGCCAACACTACGGGGTAACTCCGGATCTGATCTCCATGGCCAAGGGGATCACCTCGGGCTACCTGCCCCTGGGTGCCGTGGCGGTCAGTGACCGGGTTGCCCAGGGCTTGCTGGAGCAGGGGGGAGAGTTCAATCATGGTTTTACCTACTCGGGCCACCCCGCCGCCTGTGCCGTCGCCATTGCCAACATCCGGCTGATGCAGGAGCAGAACATCATCGAACGGGTCCGTACCGATATCGGCCCCTACCTGCAACAGGCCTGGGCGACCCTGGCCGATCACCCTCTGGTGGGTGAAACCCGTGGGGTTGGCATGATGGCTGCTTTGGAGCTGGTCGAGGATAAAGCCACCCATCAGGGTTTCGACAAAGAGAAGCAGGTCGGCATGCAGTGCCGCCAGGCCTGCATCGCCAATGGCCTCATTATGCGGGCCGTGGGCGACACCATGATCATTGCACCGCCGCTGATCATCAGCCGCACCGAAGTGGATCAGCTGGTTGCACGGGCAAGAAAGAGTCTCGACGATACGTGGCAGTCCTTGCACCGTTGAGCGCTAGATAAACGCAAAGGGAGCTACCAATGAAACTGATGCAAACGACTCTGGCCATCACCTTTGGTGCGCTGCTGGCCAGCACCGCCAGCGCCGCCGAAGAGAAGGTACTGCACGTCTACAACTGGTCGGATTATATTGCCGAAGACACCATCGCCAACTTCGAGAAAGAGACAGGGATCAGGGTGGTATACGACGTCTTCGACTCCAACGAGGTACTGGAAGCCAAGCTGCTCACCGGCAACTCCGGCTTCGATCTGGTGGTCCCCTCCAGTGACTTTATGGGGCGCCAGGCCCAGGCCGGCGCCTTCCAGAAACTGGACAGGAGCAAACTCAGCAATCACGGCAACCTGGACGGCAAGCTTCTGGCCCTGCTGGAGGACAAGGATCCCGGCAACCAGTATGCCGTTCCCTACCTCTGGGGCACCACGGGGATCGGCTACAACGAGGCCGCCATTGCCGAGCGCTTTGGGGAAGAGTACGAGGTCAACAGCTGGGACCTGGTGTTTAACCCTGAGATGATCAGCAAACTGGACTGTGGCGTGGCCTTTCTCAATGCTCCCACCGAGATCATCCCCGCCGCCATGCACTACCTGGGGCTGGATCCCAACTCCACCAACCCCAAGGCGATCAAGCCTGCGGAGGAGCTGCTGCTCAAGGTTCGTCCCTACATCACCTATTTCCACTCTTCCCAGTTCATCAATGACCTGGCCAATGGCGATATCTGCCTGGCCGTGGGCTGGTCCGGCGATATCCTGCAGGCATCGGATCGGGCGGAAGAGGCGGATAACGGGATCAGCATCGATTACGTGATCCCCCAGGAGGGCAGCCTGGTGTGGTTTGATCTGATGGCCATCCCTCGGGACGCCAAACATGTCGACAACGCCCATCAATTCATCAACTTTATGATGCGCCCCGAGGTCATGGCCGAGATCTCCAACTATGTCTGGTATGCCAACGCCATTCCAGCCTCGAAACAAGAGATCGACAGCGAGGTCACCTCTCACCCCGGGATCTATCCACCGCCTGCGCTGGAAGCCAAGCTGTGGAGCGCCAAGATCACCCCACCCAAGATGAGCCGAGCCTACACCTCAGCCTGGAACCGGATCAAAAAGGGCTCCTGAGGAGCCAGCAAAGAGCAGTACGGGCAGCGGGAACGTTTTAGGACCTGGGGGGGTGCTTCAGCCTCTTCCCGCTGCCGACCCCCTCAAGCCAACCAATTCAACCCCCACGGAGGGATCCATGGCTGCCCTGGAACACACTGAGTCCGTCGCCACCGCTGTCGGAAAGACACCCAAGCCCCTGTTACAGATCAAGGGGTTGAGTAAGTTGTTTGATGGCCATGCTGCCGTCGATGAGATCGATCTCACCATCTACGAGGGGGAGATCTTTGCCCTGCTTGGGGCTTCCGGCTGTGGCAAATCCACCCTGTTGCGCATGCTGGCCGGATTTGAGTCCCCCAGTGCCGGGCAGATCCTGCTGGATGGCCAGGATCTGGCGCAGATCCCCCCCTTTGAGCGGCCGGTCAACATGATGTTTCAGTCCTATGCCCTGTTTCCCCATATGACGGTGTGGGACAACATCGCCTTCGGCCTCAAACAGGATCGGCTGCCCAAGGCAGAGATCGCCCAACGGGTGGAGGAGATGCTCTCTCTGGTCCATATGGGCGACTATGCCCGGCGCAAACCCCACCAGCTCTCCGGCGGCCAGCGCCAGAGGGTTGCCCTGGCCCGCAGCCTGGCCAAGCGGCCCCGCCTGCTGCTGCTGGATGAGCCCATGGGCGCCCTGGACAAGAAGTTGCGGGAGAAGATGCAACTGGAGGTGGTAGATATCCTGGAGCGGGTCGGGGTGACCTGCGTCATGGTGACCCATGATCAGGAGGAGGCAATGACCATGGCGTGGCGCATCGCCGTGATGGATCGGGGCCGCCTGGTTCAGGTTGGCAAACCCAAAGAGATCTACGAAACCCCCAACTGCCGCATGAGCGCCGAGTTTATCGGCTCGGTCAACATCTTCGAAGGCACCCTGGCCGAGAAAGATGGCGACACCCTGCGCTGTCCCCAGCTACCCACCCCTATCCAGCTGGATCACCCCCAGTCGGCGCCCGCAGACACCGCCCTGATGGTGGCCGTACGTCCGGAAAAGATCACTCTGACCCGAGACTTCCCCAGCAACGCCGACAACGCCTGCCAAGGCCGGATCGAGGACATCGCCTATCTGGGGGGCCAATCCATCTACCATGTTCGCCTGCCCTCTGGCGCCAAGTTGACCGCCACCCGCCCCAATGTGGATCGTCTGCGCAATGGCCAGCCGGTCTGGGAGGAGCAGATCTGGCTCAGCTGGCCCAGTGACGCCGGTGTGGTGCTGACCCTATGAATATTGTGAATAAACTCCAGCACTCCTGGCGCAAACGACGGTTTGGCCGTGCCATGGTGATCGCCATCCCCTATGGCTGGATGGCCATGTTCTTCCTGATCCCGTTCGCCATCGTGTTCAAGATCTCCCTGTCCGAGGCACAGATCGCCATTCCCCCCTACAGCGATCTGATCAGCCTGATCGACGATAAGATCCAGATGGTGCTGAACATCAGCAACTATGACTATCTGTTCGAAGACGATCTCTACATCGACAGCTACCTGCAATCGGTCAAGATCGCCGCCCACTCGACCCTGTTCTGCCTGCTGATGGGCCTGCCCATCGCCTGGGCCATCGTCCACTCCACCCCCGCCAGCCGCAACCTGCTGCTGATGCTGATCATCCTGCCCAGCTGGACCTCCTTTCTGATCCGGGTCTACGCCTGGATCGGGATCCTGAAAAACAACGGCCTGATGAACAACCTGCTGCTCTGGCTGGGGGTGATCGATCAGCCGCTGCAGATCCTCCACACCCCCTGGGCGGTGTACATCGGCATCGTCTACGCCTACCTGCCCTTTATGATCCTGCCCCTCTACAGCGCCCTGATGCGGCTGGACTACAGCCTGGTGGAAGCGGCCCAGGATCTCGGCGCCCGGCAATGGACCATCTTCCTGACCGTGATCCTGCCCGCCATCAAGAGCGGCCTGATCGCCGGCGCCATGCTGGTGTTCATTCCAGCCGTCGGAGAGTTTGTGATCCCCGAGCTACTCGGTGGCCCCGACTCCCTGCTGATCGGCCGGGTTCTGTGGCAGGAGTTTTTCAATAACCGGGACTGGCCGGTGGCCTCCGCCGTGGCCATCGTCATGCTGCTGCTGCTGATGGTGCCAATCCTCTGGTTCCATCGCTACCAGACCCGTGAACTGGAGGGCAACGCATGACCCCAATCCCACCCAGCCAGTCGCCCGTGCGCAAACTGATCCTGGCCCTGGGGCTGCTGTTTCTCTATGGCCCCATCCTGATCCTGGTGATCTACTCGTTCAACAGCTCCCGCCTGGTCACCGTCTGGGCAGGGTTCTCCACCCAGTGGTATGGCGAGCTGTTCCGTGACAGCCTGATGATGAACGGGGTGTTCCTCAGCCTGACCATCGCCTTTATGGCCGCCAGTGCCGCCGTGGTGTTGGGGACCATCGCCGCCTTCGTCATGACCCGGATGGGCCGCTTCCGTGGCGAAACCCCCTTCGCCTTTATGATCACCGCCCCCCTGGTGATGCCCGAAGTGATCACCGGCCTCTCCCTGCTGCTGCTCTTCGTCGCCATGGCCCAGAGCATGGGCTGGCCCACCGAGCGCGGCTTTATCACCATCTGGATCGCCCACACCACCTTCTGCTCCGCCTATGTCGCCATTGTCGTCGCCTCACGGCTGCGGGAACTGGATCTCAGCGTGGAGGAGGCGGCCCAGGATCTGGGGGCACCGCCGCTCAAGGTGTTCTTCCTGATCACCCTGCCCTCCATCGGACCGGCACTGCTGGCCGGCTGGCTGCTGGCCTTCACCCTGTCGCTGGACGATCTGGTGATCGCCAGCTTCGTCTCCGGCCCCAGCGCCTCGACACTGCCCATGGTGGTGTTCTCCTCGGTGCGGCTGGGGGTCAGCCCCAAGGTCAACGCCCTGGCCACCCTGATCATCGCCGCGGTGGCCGTCGCCGCCTTCGCCGGCTGGTGGCTTATGGCCCGGATGGAGAAACGGCGTCAGGCGGAGATGCAGCCGCAGTGAGGTGATCGACAAAGGCCTGGTTGGCTCGGCTCAGACTGCGTCCCGACAACCAGGCCAGCGCCAGCGCGATGGGGGGCTCACCGGCCAGCGGCACCCCCACCAGGCCCGGCTCCTGCCGGGCCATCATCGCCAAGCCGATCCCGATCCCCACTCCCTGGCGCACCATGCGGGCGATCAGCGGCAGGAAGTTGGTCTCCAACTTGAGATCCGGTTCGATCCCCTGGACCCGGCACAGCGCATCGAGCCGCTGACGCAGGTGATACTCCCGCTCATACACCACCATGGGTTGGCCAGCCAGATCCGTCACCGGCACCTCACGCCTCGACGCCCAGGGGTGATGCTCCGGCAGCAGCAGTACCAGGTGCTCAATCAGCAGGGGACAGCTTGCCAGACGCGGATGCTCGCCGGGAACCACTACTCCCAACTCCACACTGCCCGCCTCGAGTTGTTGAGCGATGGCATGGGTGCCAGCCTGACCCACAGATGCACTGAGGCCAGGATGGCGGGCCAGAAACGGCGCCAGCAGATCGGGCAGGGCATAATTGGCCAGCATGGCAGGACAGGCCAGGGTGACGGTGCCGATCAGCAACCCCCTGGCTTCGCCTAACACCCCCTTAAAGCGCCGCATCTCCTCCAGCACACGAACCGCCTGTTGATAGGCCAGCTGCCCCTCGGCGGTCAGCCGGGCCCCGCGCCGATCCCGCTGCAGCAGGGTGCATCCCACTCTTTGCTCCAGCTTCTGCAGGGCAATGCTCACCGCGGGCTGAGCCATATGCAGAGTCCGGGCCGCGGCACTGAGGCTGCCCAGCTGGGCCACGGTCACGAAGATCTCAAGCTTCCTGATTTCCATATCTTACTTATATGCAAGCCATATCCGATATATAGTTTATATATTGAACAGGCCGCCCTAAGCTACTCCTATTGTCGAGATCCCCAAGGAGTGTGTGATGGCATGGAGCAAGATGATTTGGCAGGACCCTTTCCTGCTGGAGCAGCAGCTTACGGAAGAGCAACGACTGATCCGGGACAGCGCACGGGCCTATGCCCAGCAACAGCTGGCCCCTCGGGTGCAGGCCGCCTACCGACAGGAACAGACCGATCCGGCGATTTTTCGTGAGATGGGGGAGTTGGGGCTGCTGGGTGCCACCCTGGCGGACCATGGAGCGGGCGTGGATTACACCAGCTACGGCTTTATCGCCCGGGAGATAGAGCGGGTCGACTCCGGCTATCGCTCCATGATGAGTGTGCAATCCTCTCTGGTGATCTACCCCATCCACGCCTTTGGCAGCGAGCAGCAGAAGAGCCGCTACCTGCCGGGACTGATCTCGGGCCAGCAGATCGGCGCCTTTGGCTTGACCGAGCCGGATCATGGCTCGGATCCCGGCGCCCTGCGTACCCGCGCCCGCAAGGTGGCCGGTGGCTATCGTCTGAGCGGCAGCAAAACCTGGATCACCAACAGCCCCATCGCCGATCTCTTCGTGGTCTGGGCCAAGGATGACCAGGATCAGATCCGCGGCTTTATTCTGGAGCGCGGCATGGCGGGCCTGAGCACCCCCAAGATCGAGGGCAAGCTGGCCCTGCGCACCTCGGTGACCGGGGAGATCGTGATGGATGAGGTGCACGTCGATGAGGCCCAGTGCCTGCCGGGTGTCGCGGGGCTGAAAGGCCCCTTCAGCTGCCTCAACCATGCCCGCTACGGCATCGCCTGGGGGGCCATGGGCGCCGCCGAAGCCTGCTGGCACACGGCCCGGGACTATGTCATGAACCGCACCCAGTTCGGTCGTCCCCTGGCCGCCACTCAGCTGGTACAGACCAAGCTGGCCAATATGCAGACCGAAATTGCCCTGGGACTGCAGGGGGCGCTGCGGGCAGGCCAGATGATGGATCAGGGCAGCATTCCGCCGGAGCTGATCTCACTGATGAAACGCAATAACTGCGGCAAGGCGCTGACCATCGCCCGGGTTGCCCGGGACATGCTGGGCGGCAATGGGATCAGCGACGAGTACCCGGTAATGCGCCACCTGTGCAATCTCGAAGTGGTCAACACCTACGAGGGCACCTATGACATTCACGGGCTGATCCTCGGTCGCAGCCAGACCGGGATCCCGGCCTTTTAACCCTCAGTGAAAGGAGTCACGACATGGGTGCATTAACCGGCATCAAGGTGCTGGACCTCTCCCGAGTGCTGGCGGGTCCCTGGGCTGGCCAGCTGCTGGCGGATCTGGGGGCGGAGGTGATCAAGGTGGAGCGCCCCGGCCGGGGTGACGACACTCGGGCCTGGGGCCCGCCCTTTGTTCCGGCCCCGGACGGCGGCGACAGTAACACCTCCGCCTACTTTGCCTGCGCCAACCGGGGAAAACGCTCCCTCTGCCTGGATCTGAGCCAAGCGGCAGATCAGATCCGCTGCCGCGAGCTGGCCCGGGAAGCGGACGTGCTGATCGAGAATTTCAAGGTCGGCGACGCAGACCGCATGGGACTGGGCTATGACCGCCTGTGTGCGGAGAACCCCGGGCTGATCTACTGCAGCATCACGGGATTTGGCCAGACCGGCCCCTACCGCCAGCGACCCGGCTATGATCTGCTGGTGCAGGCCATGGGCGGCCTGATGAGCGTCACGGGGGCCCCCGATGGCGGTGCCCAGAAGGTGGGAGTGGCGGTCACCGACATCATGACCGGCCTCTACGCGACGGTGGGGATCCTGGCCGCCCTGCAGGAACGAGCACGTTCGGGACTGGGCCAACAGATCGATCTGGCCCTGCTCGACGTCACCGTCGCCACCCTGGCCAACCAGGCCAGCAACTGGCTGGTGGGCAAACAGCCACCAGACCGATTGGGCAACGCCCACCCCAATATCGTGCCCTACCAGAGCTTCGCCTGCAGCGACGGTGAGCTGGTGCTGGCCGTCGGCAACGACGCTCAGTTTGCCCGCCTGTGTGAGTTGATCGGGGAGCCCAAATGGGCCGAGGATCCCCGCTTCGTCACCAATGCCGCCCGCCTGGCTCACCGCGACACCTTGATCCCGGCCCTGGCCCGCCGTTTTCTCTCGGCACCCCGGGATCGCTGGCTGAGCCAGCTGGAGCAGGCGGGGATCCCGGCTGGGCCGATCAACAGCGTCCCCGAGGCCCTGGCGGATCCTCAGCTGCAGGCCCGGGAGATGTTGATCCAACTGGAGGACGATCTGGGCCGGACCATCCCCATGGTGGGCAATCCCATCAAGCTGTCCCGAACCCCGGTGACCTACCACACCGCCCCCCCAAGGCTGGATCAGGGGAAATGATCTCAGCACAGCCCACCGCTTGGCGGCTGTGCTCCTCGTCCTGACTACAGCTGGATCCAGGTGCTTTTCAGCTCGGTGTACTTCTCCATGGCGTGGAGTGACTTGTCCCGGCCATTACCGGACTGCTTGTAGCCGCCAAAGGGCATGGTCATGTCACCGCCGTCCCAGTTGTTGACGAATACGGTGCCCGCCCGCAGGGCCCGTGAAGCCTGGATCGCCGTGGTCATCTCTGAGGTCCAGATCCCTGCCGCCAGGCCAAAGTCGCTGTCATTGGCGATCGCTACCGCCTCCTCCACGCCGTCGAAGCCGATCACCGCCAGCACAGGGCCAAAGATCTCCTTCTGGGCGATGGTCATGCTCGGTGTCACCCCGGTAAAGATGGTGGGAGCGATAAAATAGCCGCCGCTATCGCATTTCACCGCCTCGCCGCCACACAGCAGGGTGGCGCCCTCACTTTGAGCGATCTCGATATACCCCAGGATCTTCTGCATCTGGGCTTGATCGACGATGGCCCCCATGGGGGTAGCCGGATCCAGCGGATCTCCCGGTTGCCAGCGGGCAGCCTCGGCCGCCAGCTTATCGACAAACGCCTCGGCTATCTGATTGTCCAGCAGCAAGCGGGAGGCGGCGGTACACACTTCGCCCTGGTTATAGAAGATGGCACTGGCCGCCGTGGCCGCCGCCCTGTCGAGGTCCGCCACATCGGCACAGACGATCTGGGCACTCTTGCCCCCGCACTCCATAAAGGCCCGCTTCATATTGCTGCGACCGGCGCATTCGAGCAGGTGCTTGCCCACGCCGGTGGAGCCGGTAAAGGTGATGCAGTCGACGTCCATGTGCATCGCCAGCGCCTCCCCCACTGTGTGGCCAAAGCCCGGCAGCACCTGAAACACACCGGCGGGGATCCCGGCCTGATGTGCCAATTGGGCCAGATAGAGGGCGCTGAGGGGAGATTTTTCCGAGGGCTTGAGGATCACACTGTTACCGGTGGCCAGGGCCGGCCCCAGTTTCCAGGCCGCCATCACCAGGGGGAAATTCCAGGGCACCACGGCTGCCACTATCCCCAGGGGCTCCCGGGTTACCAGGGCCAGGGCTTCCCGCTCCACCGGCGCCACCTCATCATAGATCTTGTCGACGGCTTCGGCGTGCCAGCGTATGCTGCGGGCGCAGGCAGGGGCATCATAGCTAAGCGCATCGCCGATGGGCTTGCCCATATCCAGCGACTCCAGCAGGGCCAGGGTTTCCCTATGCTGATCGATCAGATCGGCCCAGTGCAACAAAATGCGCTTGCGCTCAGCCGGGGAGCGGTGCTGCCAGCGGCCATCTTCAAAGGCGGTACGGGCAGCTTTCACCGCCCGTTCGGCATCCTCGAGATCGCAGCTGGCCACCTGGGCGAGCACGTCACCGGTCGCCGGATTGACCGTTTCGAAACGCGCCCCCTTGAGCGCATCCACAAACGCCCCATCAATAAACGCCTGGCAGGGAAAGTCCAATGTTCGGGCCCGCTCCTGCCAGCGGGCATGCTCCTGTTCCATCCTTCCTTGAACCGTCATAACGGGCTCCCATCCTCTCCATAGGTATGCTCAACATAATAAACACCTATGGGGAAGTAAAGATAGAGAGCGGAAGGAGGGCGGGAAGATCTTGGCCGACTCAGAAACTGGGGGGCGTATTGGCCGTCACCAGCTCCAGGGGACCCTCGCCGACATTGCGAAAACGGTGGGCACGCTGGCTGTCGAAGTAGAAGCCATCCCCGGGTCCCAGGATCTGCACCTCATTATCCACGGTCAGCTCCAGCTGGCCACAGATCACCACACCACACTCCTCCCCCTCATGGCGCAGCATGTCCGGGCCGGTATCTGTGCCCGCCGGCATGGTTTCATGCAACATGCCGATGGCCCGCCCCTTGATGCTGTGTCCCACCAGTTTGTAGCTGACGCTGGCGGAGCCGATATCCGGCATCTCCTCGGCACGAAACACCACCTGGGAAGCGCTGGCCTCCTCCATGTCAAAGAAGCTGGTAAGGGAAACCGAGATCCCATCCAACACCTTTTTCAACGAGGCCACCGAAGGGCTGACTGCATTGTTCTCAATCTGGGAGATAAAGCCATTGGTGACGCCCGTGCGTTTGGCCAGCTCTCGCTGGGACAGGCCGGCATTGAGGCGTAGGGCCCGCAAACGGTGTCCTATATCCATGCTGATGATCCCACTCCTTGCTCTTACCCCGAATGCCTGTGGCCGGCGGGGTCAAAAAGAAATCACTCTCGCCTGCTTGTCAGGTGAGACCGTTTAATATTATTCTCTGATTGTTAATTATCCTATAACACTGTGGGGCAAGAGTGAACCGCGGGGAACCCCCGCCAGAGCGAACGCCTCACTTTTTTTGCACAGTTGCGTTTAATTTAATAGCCAAGATGCGGTAACGGCTTGTCGAGTACAGGAGAGGGTATGAAACCAGTCAACGAGATCCCGTCGCCGGATGATCTGTCCGCATTCTGGATGCCATTCACCGCCAATAAGGCGTTCAAAGCCGCCCCCCGCATGCTGGTCTCCGCCAAGGGGATGCACTACCACAGTGAGGATGGACGTCCCATTCTCGATGGTACCGCCGGGCTCTGGTGCTGCAACGCCGGCCATGGCCGCCAGCCCATCATCGAGGCGGTGCAGCAGCAGATCGCTCACCTGGATTACGCGCCGCCGTTCCAGATGGGGCACCCACTGGCGTTTGAGTTTGCCCAGCAACTGACCCAGCTCAGCCCACAAGGGATGGATCATGTCTTCTTCACCAATTCGGGCTCCGAGTCCGTCGACACCGCCCTGAAGATCGCCCTGGCTTACCACCGCCTGCGGGGTGAAGGGAGCCGTACCCGGCTGATTGGCAGAGAGAAGGGCTACCACGGAGTGGGCTTTGGCGGGATCTCCGTGGGCGGGATCACCAACAACCGGAAAGTTTTCGGCAGTCTGTTGACCGGCGTGGATCACCTGCCGCATACGCTGAACATCGAACGGGACGCCTTTACCCAGGGACTCAAACCCTATGACACCAGCCTGGCCGATGCCCTGGAGGGGATCGTGGCCCTGCACGATGCCAGCAACATCGCCGCCGTGATCGTCGAGCCCATTGCCGGCAGCGCCGGGGTGATCATCCCTCCCATGGGCTACCTGCGCCGCCTGCGGGAGATCTGTGATCGCCATGGGATCCTGCTGATCTTCGATGAGGTGATCACCGGCTTTGGTCGGCTTGGCAGCCCTTTTGCAGCCCAGGAGTTCGATGTTCTGCCGGACATGATCACCAGTGCCAAGGGGCTGACCAACGGCGCCATTCCCATGGGAGCCGTGTTTGTCCGCAACGAGATCTACGATGCCTTTATGGAGCAGGGGGGCCCGGCTATCGAGCTGTTTCACGGCTACACCTATTCAGGCCACCCGGTGGCCGCCGCCGCTGGTCTGGCGACCCTGCAACTCTACCGGGAGGAGCGGTTGTTTGAGCGGGCCCGGGAGCTCTCCGGCTACTGGCAGGAGGGGCTGCATGCCCTGCGGGATCGGCCCCATGTCATCGACATCCGCAACTACGGCCTGGTCGGCGCCATCGAGTTGGCCCCCCTTGCCAACGCGCCGGGCAAACGGGCCTTCGAGGTGTTCACTCGGGCCTTTGAGCTGGGTGCCCTGATCCGGGTGACCGGGGACACCATCGCCCTGTCCCCCCCACTAATCATCGAAAGGCACCAGATCGACCAGTTGCTGAGCATCCTGTCAGATGCCCTGAGCCAAACCCAATAATCGAGGTAATGATGAGGCAAATCGACAACCATATCGGCGGCAAAGTGCTGCCCAGTCACAGCGGCCGTCAGGGCCAGGTATTCAACCCCGCCAACGGCGAAGCGATCGCTCGAGTGGGCCTCTCCAGTACCCAGGAGGTTATCGCCGCCGTGGCCGTGGCCAAGGCGGCACAGCCGGCCTGGGGCGATACCCCGCCCCTGCAGCGGGCGCGAGTGCTGTTTCGCTTCAAGGCGCTGATGGAGGCACACAGGGAGGAGCTGGCCGCGCTGATCAGCGAAGAGCATGGCAAGGTGCTGTCCGATGCCCACGGCGAGCTGGTTAGGGGTCTGGAGGTGGTGGAGTTTGCCTGTGGGATCCCTCACCTGCTCAAGGGCGAGCACAGTCAGAATGTGGGCACTGCGGTCGACAGCCACAGCCTGATGCAGCCGCTGGGGGTCTGCGTCGGGATCACCCCGTTCAACTTTCCCGCCATGGTGCCCCTGTGGATGTTTCCCGTCGCCCTGGCCTGTGGCAACAGCTTCATTCTCAAGCCATCGGAGCGGGACCCCAGCCTGGCGGGACGCATGGCTGATCTGCTACAGCAGGCAGGCCTGCCAGACGGCGTATTCAACGTGGTGCATGGCGATGTCGAAGCGGTGAATGCCCTGATCACCCATGAGGATGTGGCGGCCATCAGCTTTGTCGGCTCCACCCCCATCGCCGAGACCATCTACCGGATCGGCAGTGAGCATGGCAAGCGGGTTCAGGCCCTGGGCGGGGCCAAGAACCATATGTTGGTGATGCCGGATGCGGATCTCGACGGGGCGGTGGATGCCCTGCTGGGCGCCGCCTATGGTGCCGCCGGAGAGCGCTGCATGGCGATCTCCGTGGCGGTCGCCGTCGGCGAAGCCACCGCCGATGCCCTGATCGCCAAGCTGGCCCCCAAGGTCGCCGCCCTGAGGGTGGGCCCAGGCATGGCCCATCTGCAGCAGGATCAGGCGGAAAACCAGATGGGGCCGGTGATCACTCAGGCCCACAAGGAGCGGATCCTCGACTTTATCGAATCGGGCCTGGAGCAGGGTGCCGAGTTGGTGGTGGATGGTCGCGGCCAGGCCGCACAGGGACCGGGCTATTTCCTCGGCGGCAGCCTGTTTGATCGGGTTCAGCCCGATATGCGGATCTACCGGGAGGAGATCTTCGGCCCGGTGCTGGCGGTGGTGCGGGTCCCGGATTATGAAACCGGCCTGGCCCTGATCAACGAACACGAATACGGCAATGGCACGGCGATCTTTACCCGGGATGGTGATGCGGCCCGGGACTTCTCTCACCGGGTGCAGGTGGGTATGGTAGGGGTAAATGTGCCCATCCCGGTCCCCATGGCGTTCCACAGCTTTGGCGGCTGGAAGCGCTCGGTGTTTGGCCCGCTCAATGTCCATGGCAGCGATGGCGTGCGCTTCTACACTCGAATGAAAACCGTGACCGCCCGCTGGCCCCGGGGAGATGGGCGGGCAGACTTTGTGATCCCCACCATGAAGTGAGGGAAAGGAGGGAGCATGCAGATAGGGATATTGGATTGTGACAAGGTGGACCCTGCCCTGGCCATTCAATACGGCCAGTATGGGGAGATGTTTGTCCGTGGCCTGGGTCGCCAGGCACCGACACTGGGCTTTCGGATCTACGATGCCCAGTGCGGCACCTTGCCTCCGCCGGAGGCGCACCCTGCCTGGGTGATCACCGGCAGTCGCCACAGCGCCTACGAGCCGCTCGACTGGATCACCCGACTGCAACACTGGGTTCGCCAAGCCGCCGACAGCCGGGCCAAGGTGGCCGGGATCTGCTTCGGCCATCAGGTGATCGCCCAGGCGCTTGGCGGCCGGGTCGCCAAGGCCGAAGTGGGGTGGGGCATGGGGGCCTATCCGACAGAGAAGATCGGCAACGCCCCCTGGCTGGATCCGGATCCCCGGCTCTACCTGCTTTCCTCCCATCAGGATCAGGTGGTGCAATGCCCCCCCAACAGCCGGTTGCTGTACCGCAGCGACTTTTGCCCCAACTACAGCTTTGCCATTGGTGATCGCTTTTTCACCGTACAGGGCCACCCGGAATTTGAGCCCGGCTACAACCGGGCACTGGCCGAGAAACGGCGTGAGCAGATCGGCGAAGCCGTCTACCAGCAAGCCATGCTGTCACTGGAGGCGCCAGCCGACTCGGATCGCTTCCTCGCCAGCCTGGTGCGTTTCCTGACGGCCTGACCGGCCCCAGTTCCCAGCATTGCCGGAGCCCCATTACTCCGGCCTTTTTCATTGGGCCGCCCAGGCGGGTCTCACGCCGACTCTTCGGCGCGAAACCCGATGCGCAATCCCCCCCAATGCCGTCCAGCGATATAGATCGGCACCGACAGATCGTGCATCACCTCTCCGGTATCCCGTTTGTAGGTCTGCAACAGCAAGGTTTGCTGGTGGCGTGCACAACGCAGCCCGGTGGGATCATCGAATTTTCGCTTGTTTCGACAATGCTGACGGTCCCAGTCGGGATCCCCGCTGGCCACCTGGCTGAAACAGAGATTATGGGTGGGCGCATAGCCCCGGCCATCAACCGCAATGGCGAACACCACCGAGGATTCCGCCTCCAGCAGGGGCTCCAGAAATGCCGGAAAATGCCGATCCGTGTAGTCATCAAAGTCGGTGTGATATTGAACCGGACTGGTGCCGTCGATGGGGCGGTATTCCGGCGCAAACAGGCCCTGCTCGGACAGTTGCTGTGACGCTATGCCCTGAGCCAGAGCGTCGCCACACTGATCCGCCGCCCGCCGGGCCAGCTGGTAGAGTCGGGCACTGAGGCACGCCATGGGCCAGGTTTGAAGGGCCTGGAATATCCCTTCACAGCGCTCAGAGACCTGCATCGCTTCACCGGAGATCGCCTCCCCCCTGTGGTGGGTGGTATCGATGGCTTGCTGCATCCGCTCGGTTGCCAGCGCGATCTCCCGGCTCGTCTCACTGTGCTGAGACAGGGCAACCTCTATCTGTTCACAGGCCTGACTTGCCTGCTCAACCCCTGTGGCCAACTCATCCATTCGAGTGGTGATCCCGGAGACCGCAGACAGCGCCGTCGTGGTCTGCTCAACCAGTTGACCTATGGCATGGCTGGTCTGCTCCGCATCGGAGCGGATCTCCAGGCTCATCTGGGCGATATCCTCGGTGGCGCTGGCCGTCTTGTTGGCCAGGGCCCGCACCTCATCGGCCACCACGGCAAACCCCCGCCCCTTGTCACCGGCCCTCGCTGCCTCGATGGCGGCATTGAGCGCCAACAGGTTGGTCTGCTTGGCAACATTGCTGATCACCTGAGTGATCCCGTCAATCCGCTCCGTCTTGGCAGCCAGGGCGTGGGATCGCTTCGAGGCCTTCTGCAGCCGACGCTCCAGCAATACCATCACCTCCCGCCCGGCACCCGCCTGACTGCAACTGTCCTGTCCCAGTGTTCCTGCCTGCCGAATGTTGGTCAGCAGGGCGCTGGCATGGCGCCTCAGTTCGCCGATGGTTTGATTTAACTGGGCGCTGGCCGATGCGATCCGCACCGCCGAATCCCGGTTATCTCCGATTTGATCGCCCAGGGTATCCACATGCCCCGAGACCTCTGCGGCACCGATGGCGATCTGCCGGGCCAACCCCTCTATCTGCTCAGCACTGGCCAGATCCTGCGTTCCCCAGATCACCGGCTGTTGTCGTGACAGGCCCAACCGATGAAGTCCATACAGACTCCCACAAGCGGCCAGCGCCACGCCCAGGCTTGCTCCGCCCAGCAGATCAGGAAAAGCCCATGCGATCAGCCAGATCAGCCCGATGGCCGCCAGCAAGATCCCCATGGCTCCCGGTAAAAGATAGCGACTCTCCTTGTCCATCTCACTTTCCCCACTCTTTCGGTCCCACCATATTACGAAGAGCCAGGATCCCTTCCCATTCCACCTTTGGCTCAGGGCCGTGAGGCCGAAGCCGTTGTCAGCACAAATAGCCCCAACCCGCAGGCATAAAAAAGCCCACGGCAAACGTGGGCTCTCTGTTGAAGCTCAATCAGGACTGACACAGCCCCTTGATGCGGATGCTGTTGGTCCAGTGAAACCAGTTGTGTGCCGTCGAGTACTGAGTGTTCACGGCACTGATCCGCCCCGGACAGCGGGCCTGCAAACGCTGGTAGGCTTCATCCACATAACCTGTGTCGCTGGCAAACCCCATCACCACCTTCTGCTGGGTGTGAACCTCGATCCACTCGCCGTTGCCCTCCAATGTGGCCAAAGGGTCACTGCTGAGCTGAGACATGTGCACACTGCTGGTGCATCCTCCCAGTACACCGGCCAGGAGCAGGGCACCCAGGATACGGGGCCGTATCAAGCTAGGATTCATGGATTAGCCCTCGTTACAGTAGGCCTGGGCGATCACTTCACGCTTGAACACCAGGAAATAGGCGGTGGTCTGGTGCTTGGTCATCACCCCTTCGATCCGACCATTGGGACATTGGGCCCGCAGCTCGGCCACCGCCTTGTCGGCAAAGGCGTTGCTAAAAGCGATACCAAACACGTTCCAGTCTTCCGCCTGGGCGGTGATCAGGGTGTCACGCTCGGCAGGCACCTGAGTCAGGGAAACCGTATTGAGGCCCACACAACCGCTCAGGCCCAGCAGCACAACGGCCCCCATGGCCACTTTCTTCAAGATATTCATACCACTCACTTCTGTTCACCTATGCAGTAACCGTCGATCCGCACCACTTCGCCACTGATGGGTCCGGCGTGGGTCGCTTCACGGATGGAGGTCAATCCGGTCATTTGACCTGAGGGACACTGCTCCAGCACCATCGCCAGCAACCCCTCGGCATACGCTTCGTTATTGACCGGATTGCCGGTTCGAGGCCCCATGTTGGCCAGCGCAATGATGAACGCCAGGGCTTCCAGCTCTTCCTTGTGCTTTTCCGATGCCAATTCGGCCCCCATCTCCGCCAGCTTGGAGGCTTCGATCCCCAGCTCACTGATCTGCACAGAAAAGGGGGTCAAAGCCCCCCGGGACTGATCGATCTCACCGATCTGCATATGGTGCAGGTTGGAGCAGCCACTGGCGATCAACACAGCAAACGAAAGCCACAGGGTTCTCATCAATTCGCATCCCAATAGGGTTCAATTCAAAGTTGGCCGCAAGCCTATCCTGTTGTGCATGCTCCGTCTGTATCTGACTGTATCCTCTCTGGTCAAAATTCAATCCAGATCACGAACTGTGCAGCTTTTTTCACCAAACAGGAGGTCCATGGCGGCGCCCCCTAAATGTTCGGAGCGCTCAATCACCAGGCGATCCCCCAGCCAGTCAGCGATGCGGACCACGATGGCCAGCCCCATGCCATGGCCGGCATTGTCCCGGCTGCTGCGCCCCCGGACAAAGGGCTTTATCACCTGCTCCCGCTCCATATCGGCAAACCCCTCCCCGTCATCTTCCACCCGGATCCGGATCTGCTCATTCGTCACCATCAGGCTGATCCGCACCCGCTTTCGTCCATAGCGCAAGGCATTGCTGATCAAGTTGTTAATCTGCATCGCCAGGTAGCGGGGATCCGTCTGGATCCACACCGGCCACGCCACCCCCTCAAACTGGATCCTTGGCTCCTCGCCATACTCTTTGGCCAAGAGATCGGCGAGCCAGGCATTAAGCTCGGTTTTTTGCCGTTGGGGGATCACATGGGACTGCTCCAGCTTGGCGTACTGCAACAACAGGTTGATCAGTTCCTCCATACTGGTCAGATCCCGATCCAGGCGCTGCAGGTAACGCGCTCGTTGAGGCTCGCTGCTGGCTTCCTCCAGGGCTTCCAGGCCGAAGCGCAGGCGCGCGATGGGGGTTTTCAGATCATGAGAGACGGCGCGGCTGAGCAAGCGATTGTCCTCGATCAGCTGCTCTATGCGCTCGGCCATCCGGTTGAAGTCTCGCTCCAGGCTGTTGAGGTAGGAGCCGCGCCGCAACACCACTCGGCGAGCCAGATCGCCTTCCCCCATCGCCCTGGCCGTATCACTCAGGTGATCGATTCGACGCAACAAAGGGATCAGCCACAGCAGCAGGATCCCCACCACGCCCGCATAGAAGAGGACGGTGAGCAGGGTATGGATCACGGCCCATGGCTCCTCCCCTGAGGCAGGGAAAGCCAGGCGAAAGTAGAGCTGATGCTCGGGCAGCCAGCCATACAAGGCGTAGCCCAACTCACTCTCCAGCACCAGGGGTTCGCCTTCATGCAGTTGGCTGGTGAGGGAAGCCGGCAGGGGCAGGGAAGTGACCAGCTGCAAGTCACCGCTGGGCTGCCACCCGGCGATCAGACCCTCGGGATCGGGCGCCTGCCTCAGCATGGCCTGCAAACCATCGAACACCGCCCGCTGACCGGGCAGGAGTTGCTCCTGATGATCCGCGACAAACAGGGATCTCAGCTGCTCAGAGAGTTCGCCAAGCCCCCAGGTCAAGCCACCGATGGCCAGCACCACCCCCAGCAAGAGTGACAGGATCAGGCGCTTCACTTCGGCTCCGCTCCCGGCTCCCGGCAAAACAGGTAGCCCTGTCCGCGGATGGTCTTGATCTGATAGGGCAGGTTGGGGATCGCTTTGAGTTTTTTACGTAAACGGGAGATGCGGATATCGATGGAGCGATCGAAACCGTCGTAGTCGATGCCGCGCAATTGGCTGATCAACTCAGTCCTGGGCACCACCTCCCCGCTGCGGGCCGCCAGCAGCCAGAGCACCTCGAACTCATTGGTGGACAGTGCAAAGGGGGCCCCATCCACCGTCGCGGACTTGGCGGCAGGATCCAACGTCAGGGGACCAAAACTATGGTGCGACTCGGTCATGGCCGATGGCCGGGCCAGCAGTTTATGGATCCGCGCTAACAGCACCCTGGGTCGAACCGGCTTGGTAACATAGTCATCCGCCAGCGCCAGCCCCTGGATCTCATCGCTGTCCTCGCTGCTGGCCGTCATCATCAGGATTGGATTCTGGAACGCGGGCCGCACCGCCCGGCACACGGCGAAGCCATCCAGCACCGGCAGCATCAGATCCAACAGCACCAGATCCGGGGTTTCATCCCGGATCAGTTCAACCGCGACATCGCCCCGGGTGGCAACCGTCACCAGGAAACCATGATCGATCAGATAATCGCTGATCCACTCCAACAGAGAGGGATCGTCCTCCACCACCAGGATGTGCCCGGCGTTTTGCTCCAGTTCGCTCAGAATAACCTCCAACCCGTCGGACGGACCCCTTTGGCCTTGTAAACCCAGGCCACCTCAAATACACGCTCCGCCAGGAGCCGCTCGCCCTGGCGCAGCTGGAACACCGTCGAGCGCTCTCCACGAAAGTTGTACTCCCAGCGCGCACTGGCCACTCCTTGCCAGCACTGCAGGGGCGTATCCTGGGTATCGACATAAAGGCAAACCTCCCCCGATATCCCGGCGGACCACAGGATCCCCAGCCGCTGCTGGCAGATCTGCCCTCGATTCAGGGCCACACACTGGGAAGGATCCAGCTCCAGCAACGCCGGTCCTCCCTGTGCCGCTTTCCCCAATAGGGGCAAGATCAGCAGGGAAGCGAACAACACACCATGGAAGAGTTTGATCACTCGCGCCCCCCCGTTATTCACTGAACACATAATTGAGCGAAGTAAAGATCAGGGTATCGCCCTGATCCTGCACCAGCGGACTGTGTCGAGCCGCGCTCGGCAGAGCTTCGTGTCTTAGGTAGCTGCGCCACACCACATGCTTATGCAGAGGGTAGGTGAATCCGATCTCGGCACTGAGATGCCAGGAATCCCCCGGGGTATAACTCCCATACTTGGCGGTAGCTTCAGCCTCCGAGATCCCGTACCAATATTGATTGGTCTCGGCCGAACTGTATTGGGCCCCCACCGAGACGTGCCAGGTGCCGTTGCGCAGCCAGCCAAACCGACCCAGTCGGGCGGTATGTACCGAGCCATGATCCCGGTAAGGATCGGTCACGGCGCGATACTGAAAGACCGTGTTGCCCCACTGACCGGTCACCCGGACACCGGCGCCGATATAGAGATCGTCCCTCTCCTCCAGCGCCGCACTTTTTTCCGCCTCATCACCATCGATGGGCACTTCATCTTCCCTGGCCAGGCAGCCACTGCGGGCGCCGAGGAGATCGAAGCAGTAGGCACTGGCCGCCAGCAGATCCCAGGACCAATGCGTTGAATTATAAAAGTTGTAGCCCAGGTTCACACCGTCCCAGGAAGCGGGAACCGCTTCGATAAACAGGCCATGCCAGTGGTAGGCCCCACCGATCACCGGCACCCAATGACGGCCATCCTCCTCGCCATCGCGTGGATCGGCAAAATCCGCCCAATAGGCGGCGACACCCAGTTCGAAGAAGCCACTGTTTTCCTCTGCCGCCCCGCCACGAACCAGGGTGGCAAAGTCGGTTGCGAGTACTGGACCGCAGCCCAGTAACAGGCTGCACAGGATAGCAACCCCCCGCTTTGACAGCATCGCTCTGCTCACCTTATTGGACCCCTTTACGATCATGATGCGTATAAAGTGCCATTACAGCGGATCAGGACAGAAAGCACTGTAACCACGTGTATCCAGATCCACTCAGTCTACAAAATTGTGGCTCTTTATCGGTCGGTGACTCCCTTATATCGGTAGGCAGAGAACCTAAACAACAGATTAAACGCAAAACCGGGACCCAGTATGACTAACGAAAATCAAGGCCACTCCCCCCACGGATAAAGGTGCCTTTCCAGAACAGGGGAGTGAACAGGGCGAAGACCGTAAAATACTCCAGACGACCCAGCACCATGGCTCCGGACAGCAGCCAGATCCCAGTATCGGTGACAGGCTTGAAATTGGCCCCGATCTGACCAAATCCCGGGCCCAGCACATTGACGCAGGCGGCTACGGCGGTAAATGCAGACCAGAAATCCAGTCCGGTTGCCATCAGCATCAGGGTGAGAACCAGGCTTGAGAGAGTCACAAAAGTTAAAAACGCCATCACCGCATGCCGTACCTCGTTCCCCATGGGTTTGCCCTGATAGCAGATGGAGGAGACACACCTTGGATGCAGCAGCATCTTCAGGTTCTGACCGATGAGCTTTACCGCAATGATATTACGGATGATCTTGTTGCCTCCCGCCGTTGAGCCGGCACAGCCCCCCAGATACCCAGATAATACCAGGAGCATCCCGGCCGCCGCGGGCCAGTCACCAAACCCTGCTGCGCCAAATCCGGTACTGGTGATAAATGAGATGATGTGAAAGAGCGAGAAGCTGACCGCCTCAAAAGAGAGGGAGTAGGTATGGGTCTTCACCAGGCACAGCGTCAGCGCCGCCGACAGGCCCAGTACCACCCAGAGAAACACACGCGTTTCCTCGTCATGGAAATATCCCAGATAGTGTCGCTTGTAGAGCACCCGAAAATGGAGGCCAAAGTTAATCGCGCCAAGCAGCATAAAGAGATTGGCGATCATCAGGAGGGTATGGCTCTCGAAGTGCCACATGCTGGCATCATGGGTTGAAAAGCCCCCTGTGGAAACCGTCGTAAAGCTGTGAGCGATGGCATCAAACAGAGACATGCCGCCCAGGTAATAGGCCAGGGCACACGCCAGCGTCATCAGGATGTAGATCCCCCAAAGGTAGTGCGCGGTATTAGCGATGCGAGGGGAGAGCTTCTCATCTTTGATCGGCCCCGGCGTTTCGGCCTTCAACAGTTTCATGCCGCCGATATTGAGCATGGGCAAAACCGCCACCACAAAAATGACGATCCCCAAGCCCCCCATCCACTGAAGAAACTGGCGATAAAGCAGGAAGGTTTTCGGCATCGCATCCAGCCCAGAGAGCACGGTCGCCCCGGTTGTCGTCAAGGCGCTGATGGATTCAAAAACCGCTTGGGTAAAGCTGATGTGGGCTATCCCAATGATAGGTAAGGCGCCCAGTACGCCAGCCACCACCCAGGTCGCAGTGGCGTAGATCAAGGCATCCCGAAAGGTCGCCTTGGAAAAATCGACTCTTCTAAACAGGTATAAAAGCGCAACGCCTCCCAGAAGCATAAACATTGCCGGGGTAAAGAAGGCATCGATCACCTGATCACGAAACAGAAATAGCGACAGCAGAGCGAACGTCAGTTGGACCACGCCCATCCAGATCACCGGCATAGCCAGCAACCGGGATGTAATTTTCGCATTGACCATGGTTTACATCTTCCCTTGGCTTTTGCATACGCGAAGGTAAGGTTTTTAAAGGCGGCCTATGCTCATCCCTTTGCCGCCTGCAAACCTTGAGGTGGATCACGATTTATTCAATGGCGTTAAGCAGGTGAATCAGCGGTACCACCCCAAAGGCTGAAAAAACACAAGGGATCATAATTTCAGAGGGGTGAACAACAGGCATAAACACGACGAAGTATCCTTCCGATTGACCTCCCAAGGTTGAGATCGCCGAATATGGACACCGAAGTCAGTCCAGAACGGGCAGCACAAAGGGTCCCAACCGTTTCGCCCTCCTCCCAGCAGGACAAGGGTTGATGGCTTTCTCACATCAAGAGCCGCGGTGCATCCCTTGAACAACATGTTTGCTCATATTTATAACTGTCTAAATCTACGCCGCAGCCCCACTCTGGCCAATCCTCTCGTTCCCCTTGGGCTCTGACAGGACCGAAACCTATCAACCGAGTCCATAAGTTCGGTTCAGCACACTTGTTCCTCTGAACCGGATCGACAGCAACAAAAAGGCGCTGCCAATGCAGCGCCTGTCTGCAGGCAATATCCTTGGGTCAAAAAGAGGCTCTTATATAACTTAGTGGGGCTCCCTCAGGCTCTGATCCCATGAACCTCCACAGTGACAAAGGATCTAGAATGCTCAACGCGGCAGGTAAAGTGCATCAAACGGCTGACCCGGTGGGTTTTGGTACATGGTGCGCAATACCCGCTCGGCATTGTCACCCCAGGCATTGCCGTTACCAAAGCCCTTGAAGTGATTTTGCATCCCCAGAGCGTGGCCCAGCTCGTGCAGCGCCACATCGTATTCGGCGGTTTTGCTGCAGGCGATCTGGCCGTGGTTGGCCCCGGCCACACTGTCGATATTGATCCAGGTAAAGGAACCACTGTCGTGGCGCGGCGATGTCTGCTTGATGGCAAAATCGATGTGCACTATGTAGCTGCTGATCCCATAGTGGAAGGGTCGGGTGCTCACGTTGCCGCCACTGCAACTGCCACCCATGGGATTGCCCGAACCAGTACCTTGGCTCCAGATAAAACCCCATTCACTGTCCAGCTCGCTAACGTCGATGTTTTCCGGATCTGAGATATCGAGATCGACAATACCGCGGCGATCAAACAGTGGATAACCGACGATCGCCTCGGCACGATCCATCGCCTGAATAAAGCGCTTATCTTCGTTGTCACGGAAATAGACCGGGATCCGGGCTTCCTCGCCGCCCAACCAGCGGGTCAGTGCCACGTTATCCGGGCTGGGGGCCGGCAGATTACCGGTAAAGCAATAGACCCCCATATGGCACTGGCCATTCAGCAAGGTGCCCCAGGTATTCCCCATCACGTTCTGCTGGCACAGGCCACCTTCGGCCTGGTTGGTGCAGCGGACCGCTTCCGCCACCTGAGCATCACTGAATTCGTCTTCGAAACAACCGGTCAGACTCAGGGCCGAGACCAGCAACAGCGTTCGTGTTTTCATTATTTTTTCCTAAATTTCCCCAATGCCTGCGTTCGAAGCAGGGTTCGCGGGGAAAAGTCGTGCAAATTCTTTCTGTTTCCTATCCGGGACAGTCCGAAGTGGCTTTCAATTAAAAGGCGAAGCTGACGCCTACATAGACACCATTGGCATCATAGTCACGGCGGATCGGCTTCAATCCTGCGGAATCCGTGCTTTGTCCGCGGAAGCCCAGTTGCAGCCCCATATCCACCACCGGCACCGGTAGGGTGTAACGAAGGCCCAGATCGTAATCGAACTTCTCAAGGCCATCTTCGCCTTGCAGATACATGCCCTGGGCATAGGCTCCCAGGCCAGTCAGTGGCAGTTTGCCCTCAATTCGGCCAAAACCGTGCACTGCGAACTCGGAGAACTCGTAGGCGTAGCCGAAGTGCTCATCCAGATCCCACAGGCTCGCGCCCACCCCCAGCGACAGCTTAACCACACGCATATCCAGCAAGTTGTAGTAGAAGGTCAGATCCAACTGATCTTCGGTAAAGCTGGCATTGTCGATCTGGGTGTAACCCAACCTCAAGTTCGGCAATACGGGCACCGGGTGCTCTAGATAAGCGGAAGCCACCAGGCCACTGCTGCTATCGGCCTTGGCGTCATTGATTTTGCTGCTTGCAGCCCAATAGTTGGCATCAAAGCCAAAGCCCAGTGGCGCGGCCGCAGAGGGCATGGAGAGGGTAGCCAGCATCATGCCAGCGAAGAGTGTGCGGTTGTTCATTGAGGATCCGTTCTCTTTCCTGAAGCTGTTCTTTAGGGCTGCACAGCATACACAGTTAAAAATAACTTTTCTATTTCATAAGCTTACACGCAACCCTATGCCTAAAAATGCAAAAAGGCGCTGCCGATGCAGCGCCTTTCTTCATTAGCCGAGGGCTTATTCCACGGTCACGGATTTGGCCAGGTTGCGCGGCTGATCCACATCGGTGCCCTTGATCAGCGCCACATAGTAGGAGAGTAGCTGCAGGGGCAGGGTGTAGATGATCGGCGCGATAAACTCGTCGCAGTGCGGTACCGGGATCACCTTCATGGTGTCATCACTGGCAAATTTGGCGTCCACATCGGCAAAGACGTACATCAGGCCACCACGGGCGCGCACCTCTTCGACGTTGGACTTGAGCTTTTCCAACAGCTCGTTGTTCGGTGCCACCACGATCACCGGCATATCGGCGTCGATCAGGGCCAGCGGGCCGTGTTTAAGCTCGCCGGAAGCGTAGGCTTCGGCGTGGATGTAGGAGATCTCCTTGAGCTTGAGCGCCCCTTCCATGGCGATGGGGTACTGATCGCCACGGCCCAGGAACAGGGCATGGTGCTTATCGGCGAAATCTTCCGCCAGCGCCTCGATGGCGTCGTTCAGGCCCAATGCCTGCTCCACCTTGCTCGGCAGCTGCTGCAGGCTGGACACCAGGGCAGCAACGCTCTCATCGCTCATGCCGTTGTGGGTACCGATGGCACCGGTCAGCATGGCCAGGGCCGCCAGCTGCACGGTAAAGGCCTTGGTGGACGCCACGCCAATTTCCGCACCGGCCTTCATCATGTAGGCCATGTCGGACTCGCGCACCAGGGAGGAGCCCGGCACGTTACAGATGCTCAGGCTGGCCATGTAACCCATCTCCTTGGCCAGGCGCAGAGCCGCCAGGGTGTCGGCGGTTTCGCCGGACTGGGAGATGGTGACGATCAGGCTGTCCGGGAAGACATGGGACTTGCGATAGCGGAACTCGGAAGCGATCTCCACGTTACAGGAAACCCCCGCGTGCTGCTCCAGCCAGTAGCGGGCCACCATGCCGGCGTGGTAGCTGGTACCACAGGCGATGATCTGCACGTGCTTGACCTTGTCCAGCAACTCGGCGGCGTTGTCACCGAAGGCTTCCGGCACGATCTTACCGCCCGCCAGACGCCCATCCAACGTGCGCTGCAGGGCCAGCGGCTGCTCGTAGATCTCCTTCATCATGTAGTGACGGTATTCGCCCTTGTCACCGGCATCATGGCTGACTTCGGACTCCTTGATCTCGCGCTCAACCGGGTTGCCATCCACATCGAAGATCTTCACCTCACGACGGCAGATCTCGGCCACATCGCCCTCTTCCAGGAAGGCAAAGCGGCGGGTTACCGGCAGCAGGGCCAGTTGATCGGACGCTACGAAGTGCTCGCCGACGCCGTAACCCACCACCAGCGGGCTGCCAGAGCGGGCGACGATCATGCGCTCAGGCTGAGTACGGTCAACCACCACGGTGCCGTAGGCGCCTTCCAGTTGCTTTACGGTGGCCTGAACCGCCGCCAGCAGGGTGTCGTGGTTTTTCAGTTCCAGATCAACCAGATGGCAGATCACCTCGGTGTCGGTATCTGAGCTGAAGCTGTAGCCCAGTCCCTTGAGGCGATCACGCAGATCGACATGGTTTTCGATGATCCCGTTGTGCACCACGGCGATGCGGTCGCTGGAGACATGAGGGTGGGCGTTGCGCTCGGAGGGCTCACCATGGGTGGCCCAGCGGGTATGGGCGATCCCGGTACCGCCAGCAAGCGGGGCCTCGGCCAGGGCATTGGCCAGCTCCTGAACCTTACCGACGCGACGGGCACGGCCCAGATCGCCGGCTTCGTTGAGGATCGCCACACCGGCGGAGTCGTATCCCCGGTACTCCAGACGCTTGAGACCCTCAACCAGGATCTCCGCCACATCACGCTGCGCTACCGCGCCAACAATGCCACACATAGTGCTCTCCTAAATTCGTACTTAATCTTGGGTGGTCGCGCAGATCACCTGCACGCCTTGTAATTCAATTTTTTGCCTGGTGGCGTCATCCAGACGCCCGTCGGTGATCAAACGGGTCACCCGCTGCCAGGGCAGCTCCAGGTTGGGAATGCGGCGGCCGATCTTATCCGCCTCTACCATGACGTTCACCTCACGGGAGGACTCGGCCATCACCCGGGACAGGCCAACCAACTCATTGAAGGTAGTAGTGCCCCGTTCGACATCGATGCCATCGGCGCCGATAAACAGCTGGTCAAAATCGTAGGAGCGCAGCACCTGCTCTGCCACCTGGCCCTGGAAGGATTCGGAATGGGGATCCCAGGTGCCGCCGGTCATCAAAATGGTCGGCTCCGGCTCCAGGGCACGTAGCGCCTCGGCGCAATCCAGGCTGTTGGTCATCACCACCAGACCCCTTTTATTGCCCAGCGCCTTGATCAGGGTCCCTGTGGTCCGGCCCGAGTCGATCACTATGCGCTGATGATCACCAACTAACCCCGCGGCGGCCTGAGCGATGGCCAGTTTATAGGGCGATACCTTATGGGCGGGATCATCCCCGATCACCTCCTGGGGCATGGCCACGGCACCGCCATAGCGGCGCAATAACAGGCCGCTGATCTCCAATGCCGCCAGATCCTTGCGGATGGTGACCTCGGAGGTTTCAAAGGTACGGGCCAGCTCATCCACACTGATCTCGCCCCGGTCATTGACCAGGCTGACGATATGGTGGCGACGCTGTTGGGTATTACGTTTCGACATGGCTTTCGACTTATGGCCAGACTGTAACTTTAAGTTTCGTTTCGAAAGTTACGAAGTATAAAAACAAAACTTGGAAGATCAAGTTTTGATCGCAGATCCGGGGATGCTGCATCCAATTACCCGAAAGAGGCGCTCGACTCTCCCCTTTCGCTTATCTCAACGCGGCAGAGGATCACTCCCGTCATAGACCGCTGCACTAAACACAGAGAAACCCCACCCGGGGCTCGCCTCACAAAAAAAACGTCCCATCACCCCACAGTAGTCTTCCCATCAACAACAGCATGCAGCCACCGAATTCAGCTCAGCAGCGGTTTCATGTCACCCAGTTAAATCAAAACGGCACCACGCACCACTAACATCGTGGCAACATACCACCTCAACCTGGAGTAGTGATATGGACCTTCGACGACTCCTGCTGTGCCTGATCCCCGTGATCCTTTTCGGCTGCAGCAGCACCTCGGCACCGGATGCCGGAAGAGCAGAAAACGACAGCACCATCCTGGATGCCTTTAGCCACTACAAGGCGGGTGAGTTCAGCCAGGCGAAAACCGAATTTGAACAGTGGGTCCCCCTGGGTAATGCCACCGCCAGCTATTATCTGGGGATCATGGCCTATAAGGGGCAGGGGCAAGCCCCCGATCTGATCCAGGCCTATGCCTGGTTTGCCTTGGCCGCCGATCTCGGTCATGACAAGGCACGCCAGGCGGTCCCCCTGTTTACCGACGCGCTAGATAGGGCAGGGCAGGCCGAGGCACAGGCTCTCGCCGATCAAAGGGTCAACCACTATGGCCAGCAGGCCCTTGCCCCCGTGCTGTCCGCCACGGCCAACCGCACCGGCATACGGCTTCCTCCCCGGTCCAGTACTCCACCCAGCATAACCGGGCCATACCCCATAGTCCGTACCGATCCCAGGTATCCGGTCAACGCGGCCCGCAGGGGCACGGAGGGCTGGGTGGAGATGAGCTTCACCATTAATCCCGTGGGAGCAGTAAGCAATATCAAAGTACTCGACAGCCAGCCCAGGGGCGTGTTCGACAGGGAAGCGGTAAAAGCGTTACAGCGCTGGCGCTATCGCCCCCACAAGGTTGATGGCATAACCATGGTATTGCCCGATCAGCGCGTCAAACTGACGTTCACCTTAGCCGGTCAATACGGCAACAGCACGAAGCGCAGCACGAAGCCTAAACTGCTGCACAGAGAGCCGGTGATTTTTCCCGAGCTGGCCAAGAGCCGCTGGATCGAAGGCTGGGTCAATTTTGACTACACCATAGATCAAACCGGCAAGGTGCGGAACATCGAGGTAGTAGACAGCTATCCCGATGATCTCTTTGTACGCACCGCCACCAATGCCCTGAAACAGTACCGTTACGCACCACCGGTGCAAGATGGCCAAAGCGTCGAGATACAACACCGCAGCAGCATCACCCTCTACTACACCAACAAGACCCTGGAGATCGAAAGGGATAAGGAGACCGAGCGCACCCTGAAGAAACGCCACCAGTCCGGCAACCCCAGAGTCAGTTACCAATACGCCCGCTGGCTGATGCAACGAACCCCGCGAGATATGGAGGAGATCAAGGCACTCCTTTTGACGGCCGCACAGGGAGGCGTGGTGGACGCGCAATATGAGCTGGGCCGAGTCTACCGTGGCAAAGGCAAGACGTTTTGGCTGCAACAGGCAGCGCAACGAGGCCATGCCCGCGCCCAGTTCCGACTGGGTCGGATTGAGTCCCAGGCACAAAACTACCCGGAAGCCTTTGAGCACCTGGAGGCAGCGCTGAAGGGTGGGGTGGAAGATGCTCGCCTTTACCTGGCCCGACTCTTGGTTCGCGATGAATGGTTAGGGGGACAGGATCCCGCTCATGCCCTGAGCCTGCTGGATCAAATCGACGATGAGGAACGTGGCCTGAGTTGGCTGGAAACCAGGGCACGGGCCCACCTCCTGCAAGGCGAGCGGGATAACGCTATCCGCTACCAGCAGCAGGCCGTGGCGCTTGCCGAGCAAAACGGGGCGATCAGCACAGAGTTCACCGCAACCCTGAACCGCTATCAAGCCCTATAAGCAAAATCATACACACAGCAAAACACACAGCAAAACACACAAGAACCCAACTCTTGTTGCGACAGAGAAACATAGGGATATGGAACACCGCTATGAACCATCGACGACTCCTTCTGTGGCTGATCCCCGTGATCCTCATCGGCTGCAGCAGCACGCAAAAGAGCGACATCGGCAGCCTGCATCAGAACATCACACCTTTGAACAAAAGCACCATATTGGATGGTCACCTCCATTATCGGGCAGGAAACTATGATCAGGCTAAAACAGAATATGAAAAATGGGTGCCACAGGGTTTCGCCGAGGCCAGCTACTACCTAGGAATAATGGCCATCAAAGGCCAAGGACAGGCACCAAATGCTGTAGCCGGTTATGCTTGGCTTGCCCTCGCTGCTGACTATCACTACGAGAAAGCAGAGACGCTGATAGCGAAAATACTTCCCTTGCTCACCGAGGAACAACGCGTCAGTGCCGAGCAACGGGCTGAAGGATATAGACAGCGTTGGGGTAAAACGGCTCTCGCCCATCTTCCTCCTCAGCGGATCGAACCGCGCTACCCAATGGACGCCGCCAGAAATCGAACCGAGGGATATGTGGTATTAAGCTTCGACATCAATGAAAGTGGTAACCCTGAACGGATCCGTGTGCTTCAGGCCAATCCAGAGAGAGTATTTGATGCCGCCGCAATACAAGCTGTAGCCCAATGGCGCTTCCGCCCAAAAACACAAGACGGTATTGCGGTTCGGCAAACAAAACAAATGAGCAGACTCGACTTCAAACTTACCGCTCACTAAACCCCAAAAGGGGAAGCCAGAGGCTTCCCCTTTTGGGTTTACGTCAGAAGTCGTTACTTCTTCTGCTTCACCGGACGCTGCCAGTTGCTCAGGTGGCGCTGCTTGGTGCGGGTCAGCACCAGCTCGCCTTCACCAACATCCTTGGTGATAGTAGAGCCGGCGGCGATGGTCGCGCCCTTGCCAACGGTGACCGGAGCCACCAGTTGGGTGTCTGAGCCAACGAAGACTTCATCCTCGATCACCGTCAGGTGCTTGTTGGCACCGTCATAGTTGCAGGTGATGGTGCCGGCACCTATGTTCACCAATTCGCCCACTTCGGCATCGCCGATATAGGCCAGGTGGCCCGCCTTGGAGCCCTTACCCAGCCGCGCCTTCTTCATCTCGACAAAGTTACCGATATGGCTGTCCTCAACCAGTTCGGCGCCAGGACGCAGGCGAGCAAAAGGACCGGCGGAGCAGGCTTCGCCCAGCTTGGCACCTTCCACCACGGTCAGTGGTTTGATCACGCTGCCCTTGCCAATATGGCAATCCTTGAGGTGACAGCCGGCACCGATCACAACGTCGTCTTCGATGGTGACCTTGCCTTCGATCACCACATTGACGTCGATGGTGATGTCGGAGCCTGAGATCAGCTCGCCGCGCAGATCGAAACGGGCAGGATCGATCAGGGTCACGCCGGACAGCATCAGTTGCTCGGCGGCACGGGCCTGGAAGGCACGCTCCAGGGCGGCCAGTTGCAAGCGGTTGTTGGCGCCCTCCACCTCGATGGCGGAGTCCGGTTGAGCGGTCTCAACCCCACCCTCGGCCGCGGCCATGGCGATCACGTCGGTGAGGTAGTATTCGCCCTGCGCATTGTCGTTGGAGAGGTTGGCCAGCCAGGTTTTCAGCGCCTTGCCCGGTGCCACCAGAATGCCGGTGTTCACCTCGGTGATCGCCAGCTGCTGGGCATTGGCATCCTTCTGCTCGACGATCGCTTTCACCACACCGCCCTCGCGGACGATACGGCCGTAGCCGGTGGGGTTGTCCAGGTTGACGGTCAACAGGCCAATGCCGTTGTTCGGCTGAACCGCCAGCAGGCGCTCAAGGGTTTGTGTCTGGATCAACGGCACATCACCGTACAGCACCAGTACAGTGCTGTCGTCATCCCAGTCGGCCATATTGACCGCATGGCCGGTACCCAACTGCTCCGCCTGCAGGGCCCACTGGACGTCATTGTGGCCCAGAGCCGCCTTGAGCTGGTCGGCACCATGGCCATACACCAGGTGGGTGCGGTGGGGAGTGAGCGGCGCGGCGGCATCGATGGCGTGTTGCACCATGGGCTTACCGGCAATGGGGTGCAGCACTTTTGGCAACTTGGATTTCATCCGCGTGCCCATCCCGGCTGCCAGGATCACGACTTCCAGCTTCATGGGGTCATCCTAGATTCTTTAGCTGGCGGACATTATACCGATAGAGCCGCTAACGGCTATCGGCTAGAAGTTTTTAGCTAACAGCTAACAGCCATGCCCGAAGGGCGTCCATAAAAAAAGCACCGCGAATGCGGTGCTTTTTTGCGCTCAGGCAAACTTACCTATGGATACTTTTGCGAATGGTTTCCACTACTCGCAGCTGCGCCAAGGCTCTTTCAAGCTCAATCTGTGCCGCATCATAGTCGAAGTCTTTACCGGCGTTGGCGATGCGCTCCTGTGCGGCGCGCTTGGCCTCACGGGCGGCTTCCACGTCGATCTCTTCGGCTCGAATGGCCACGTCAGCCATCACAGTCACGGAGTCCGGTTGAACCTCAAGGATCCCGCCGGACAGGTAGATCATCTCGACCTTGCCGTGCTGCTTTACGATGCGAACCATACCGGGCTTGATGGCAGTCATCAGCGGTACGTGGCCCGGCAGAATACCCAGCTCACCTTCGGAGCCGGACACCTGCAGGGTTTCGACCAGGCCTGAAAACAGCTTCTCCTGGGCGCTGACGACATCCAAGTGAACAGTCATTGCCATCTTATCCTCCCGGAAAGATTAAAGGTTTTTGCCCTTTTCAACCGCTTCCTCGATGGTACCCACCATGTAGAACGCCTGCTCGGGCAGGTGATCGTACTCACCGGCCAGAATGCCGGAGAAGCCACGGATGGTATCCTTCAGGGAAACGTACTTACCCGGAGAACCGGTGAACACCTCTGCCACAAAGAACGGCTGAGACAGGAAGCGTTCAATCTTACGGGCACGGGATACGGTCTGCTTGTCCTCTTCAGACAGTTCGTCCATCCCCAGGATCGCAATGATGTCTTTCAGCTCTTTGTAGCGCTGCAGAACGGTCTGCACGCCACGAGCCACATCATAGTGCTCCTGACCGATCACCAGAGGGTCCAGCTGACGAGAGCTGGAGTCCAGCGGATCGATCGCCGGGTAGATCCCGCGGGCCGCGATGTCACGGCTCAGTACAACCTTGGCATCCAAGTGGGCAAAGGTGGTCGCCGGAGACGGATCGGTCAAGTCATCCGCAGGGACGTATACCGCCTGTACGGAGGTGATGGAGCCGGTCTTGGTGGAGGTAATACGCTCCTGCAGGACACCCATCTCTTCCGCCAGAGTCGGCTGGTAACCTACCGCGGAAGGCATACGGCCCAGCAGTGCGGATACCTCAGTACCGGCCAGGGTGTAACGGTAGATGTTGTCGATAAACAACAGTACGTCACGACCCTCGTCACGGAACTTCTCGGCCATGGTCAAGCCGGTCAAGGCCACGCGCAGACGGTTACCCGGCGGCTCGTTCATCTGACCATAAACCATGGCAACCTTGGACTGAGCTTTGTCGTCCAGGTTTACTACGCCGGACTCGGCCATCTCGTAGTAGAAGTCGTTACCTTCACGAGTACGCTCACCCACACCAGCGAATACGGACAGACCTGAGTGTGCCTTCGCGATGTTGTTGATGAGCTCCATCATGTTGACGGTTTTGCCCACACCGGCACCACCGAACAGACCGATCTTACCGCCCTTGGCGAACGGACAAACCAGGTCGATAACCTTAACGCCGGTTTCCAGCAGCTCAGTCGCGGAGGACTGATCTTCGTAGCTCGGGGCTTCGCGGTGGATCACCCACTGCTCATCCTCGCCGATCTCGCCACATTCGTCGATCGGGTCGCCCAGTACGTTCATGATACGACCCAGGGTCGCGGAACCTACTGGAACTTTAATGCCAGTGCCGGTGTTGGTGGCTACCAACCCACGGCGCAGGCCTTCAGACGCGCCCATGGCGATAGTGCGAACCACACCGCCACCCAGCTGCTGCTGCACTTCCAGCACCAGCTTCTGGCCATCGTTGTCGATGTTCAGAGCGTCGTAGATCTGCGGTACGGCGTTTTGTGGAAACTCCACATCAACAACCGCGCCGATCACCTGTACAACTGTACCTGTGCTCATGATTAATCCTCTGATCTTGTCTAAACCGTTACCTTAAACCGCTGCGGCACCGGCACAAATCTCACCCAGTTCCTGCGTAATGGCAGCCTGGCGAGCCTTGTTGTATACCAGTTGCAGATCGTCGATCAGGTCGCCCGCATTGTCGGTTGCGGCTTTCATCGCAACCATACGTGCGGCCTGCTCAGACGCGACATTCTCCACCACACCCTGGTATGTCACGGACTCGACATAACGCTTGAGCAGCTGATCCAGCAGCGGCTTCGGCTCATCAGGCTCGTAGACATAGTCCCAAAGGTGGGGCTTTTCTTGAGTGTCGCTTTTAGGCAACGGCAGCAGTTGATCGATCACCGGATCCTGCTTCATGGTGTTCACAAATTGGTTGTACACCACGTACAGACGATCCAGCTTACCCTCATCGTAAGCATCCAGCATCACCTTAACGGAGCCGATCAAGTCGGTCAGGCTCGGCTCATCACCGAGACCTGTGACCTGAGCGACAACATCGCCGCCAAAGGTCTGGAAGAAGCCGGCCCCTTTGTTGCCAATGGCAGCGAACTGCACCTTGGCACCTTTGGCCTGCCACTCGTTAGCGGCCTTCATCACCTGCTTGAACAGGTTGATGTTGAGGCCGCCACAGAGGCCACGATCCGTGGTGATAACTATGTATCCCACGGCCTTGGCTTCACGCTCTTCCATGTAAGGATGCTTATATTCGAGAGAGCCCTGCGCGATGTGACCGATCACCTTACGCATGCTTTCAGCATAGGGACGGCTGGCATTCATACGCTCTTGCGCACGACGCATCTTGGATGCGGCCACCATCTCCATGGCAGAAGTGATCTTCTGAGTGTTCTGAACACTCGCGATCTTGGTACGGATCTCTTTAGCGCCGGCCATCTCTTACTCTCCTTGACCTGTTACCAGGTTTGGGTGGCAACAAACTGGTCCAAAGCAGACTGCAGCTGACCTTCGATATCGGAGTTGTAGTCTCCGGTGTCGTTGATCAACGTCATCAGCTCAGCCTGTTCGCTGTGCATGTAGGAAAGCAGAGCGGCTTCGAAATCGCCGATCTTGGCCACTTCGATAGGCTTCAGGAAACCCTTCTCGGCAGCGAAAATCACGACAGCCTGCTCGGCCACGCTCATTGGCGCGTACTGCTTCTGCTTCATCAGCTCGGTAACACGCTCACCATGCTCCAGCTGGGCACGGGTGGCGTCATCCAAGTCGGAAGAGAACTGGGCAAAGGCCGCCAGTTCACGGTACTGAGCCAGAGCGGTACGAATACCACCGGACAGCTTCTTGATGATCTTGGTCTGGGCTGCACCACCTACACGGGATACGGAGATCCCCGGGTTCACCGCAGGACGCAGGCCGGCGTTGAACAGGTCGGTTTCCAGAAAGATCTGACCATCGGTAATGGAGATCACGTTGGTCGGTACGAACGCAGATACGTCACCCGCCTGGGTTTCGATGATCGGCAGAGCGGTCAGAGAACCGGTCTTGCCTTTCACTTCACCCTTGGTGAACTTCTCCACGTAATCCGCGTTTACACGGGAGGCACGCTCCAGCAGACGGGAGTGGAGGTAGAAAACGTCACCCGGGAACGCTTCACGGCCCGGCGGACGACGCAGCAGCAGGGAGATCTGACGGTAGGCCACGGCCTGCTTGGTCAGATCATCATAAACGATCAGTGCATCTTCACCGCGGTCACGGAAGTATTCCCCCATGGAGCAGCCAGAGTAGGGCGCCAGGTACTGAAGCGCAGCCGCTTCAGACGCGGAGGCCACCACCACGATGGTGTTTTCCAGGGCGTTGTGCTCTTCCAGCTTGCGAACCACGTTGGCGATGGTGGAGGCCTTCTGGCCAATCGCTACGTAGACACACTTAATGCCAGAGTCACGCTGGTTGATGATGGCATCGATGGCCAGAGCGGTCTTACCGGTCTCACGGTCACCAATCACCAGCTCACGCTGACCACGGCCGATCGGGATCATGGAGTCGACGGACTTGTAACCGGTCTGAACCGGCTGAGAAACGCCTTCACGCTCAATAACGCCCGGGGCGATCACTTCAACGGGAGAGAAACCATCGTTTTCGATGGGGCCCTTACCGTCGATCGGTGCACCCAGGGTATTCACGACGCGTCCCAGCAGGCCACGGCCTACGGGTACTTCCAGAATACGACCGGTAGATTTAACTTTAACCCCTTCCGCCAAGTCGGCGTAAGGGCCCATCACTACCGCACCCACGGAGTCACGCTCCAGGTTCAGTGCGATGGCGAAACGGTTGCCAGGGAGCTCGATCATCTCACCCTGCATCACATCGGCCAGGCCGTGGATACGGATGATGCCATCGCTTACAGAAACGATGGTCCCTTCGTTACGAGCTTCGCTGACAACATTGAACTGTTCAATACGGCTCTTGATCAGTTCACTGATTTCAGTGGAATTCAGTTGCATGCTCACATCCCCAATTAGGATTGCAGCTTGTCAGCAAGGCGGCTGAGCTTGCCACGTACCGACCCGTCGATCACAGTGTCACCCACGGTAATGGAGACACCGGCAATCAGATCCGGGTTTACGCTGCAGTTCAGCTTCACTTTGCGTGCCAAACGTTGTTCCAACGACGCTGCGATCTTGGCCTGTTGCTCATCAGACAGGGCTTGGGCAGATTCAACATCCGCAGTCAGCTCCTTCTGCCACTCATCGCGCAGCAGCGCGTAGTGTTGGGCAACGGCCGGCAGCGTCACCAGGCGTCCATTTTCTGCCATCACCCTCACCAGGTTCTGGCCATGCTCATCGAGTTGCTCGCCACCGATCTTGATAAAGATCTCGGCCAGCTGCTCGGCATTGGTCTGACTGGACAACAGTTCAATCACGGTGTCGTTCACCGTGATCTCAGCCAGGAAACCCAGCATCTGAGCCCAGTGATCCAGCGCCTGCTTCTCGACGGCAAAATCGAAAGCGGCTTTGGCGTAAGGGCGAGCAACAGTGGTCAATTCAGACATTTAGCCCTCTCCCTTTGCTTACAGCTCTTCAGCCAGCTTGTCGACAATGTCGCTGTGCGCGTTGGCATCAATGGTACGCTCGAGGATCTTTTCGGCACCCGCCACTGCCAGGATGGCAACTTGGGCGCGCAGTTCGTCTCGTGCGCGGTTACGTTCAGCTTCGATCTCGGCTTCGCCTTGGGCGATGATCTTGGCGCGGACAACTTCGGCTTCCGCCTTGGCTTCCTCGACAATGGCACCGCCACGTTTGTTGGCCTGCTCGACGATCTCTGCTGCTTGCGACTTGGCTTCCTTGATGGTGTCTGCCGCTTTATGTTGCGCCAGATCCAAGTCCTTGCCGGCGCGTTCTGCACTGGCCAAGCCATCGGCTATCGTCTTCTGTCGGTCTTCGATGGCACCCAGCAAGGGCGGCCATACGTACTTCATGCAGAACCAGACGAAGAGGATAAAAGCGATCATCTGACCGATCAGGGTCGCGTTGATACTCACAACGGCATCTCCTCTTTAATCCAATTCAAGCCTTGCTTCGCAAGGCCCGTTAAAACGGAGTCAGGGTGCCTTATGCGAACAGCATGTACATGCCGATACCCACACCGATCATCGGTACGGCATCCAGCAGACCGGCGATGATGAACATCTTGGTTTGCAGAGTCGGGGCCATTTCAGGCTGACGGGCACAGGCTTCCAGGAATTTACCGCCCAGCAGACCGAAGCCGATGGCGGTGGACATGGCACAGATACCAATCAGAAAAGCAACAGCGAAATAGGTTTCCATGATTTTCTCCAGATAGTTAAGCTAAAACTAACGTTTAAAAACTGTATTAATGGTCTTCACTCGCCATGCTGAGATACACGATCGTCAGCATCATGAAAATGAAGGCCTGAAGTACGATCACCAGAATGTGGAAGATTGCCCAAAGTATGTGCAACACCACACCCATGGAGCCGAGGACCACACCGCCGGTGTAAACAATAGCGATGAGGACAAAGATCAACTCACCCGCGTAGAGGTTACCAAACAGACGAAGGGCCAGAGAGACCGGTTTCGCCAACAGGGTGACCGTTTCGAGGACGAGGTTGAAGGGGATCATTACTGGGTGGTTGAACGGATGGAGGGTCATCTCCTTGGCAAACCCTTTCAGCCCTTTGACTTTGATGCTGGTGAAGATCACCGTCAAAATCACGCCCAATGCCAACGCCGCGGTAATGTTCAAGTCCGTGGTTGGTACGATCTTGAAGTAATCCGCACCCGTGGTACGCATAATGAGCTCAGGGATGAAGTCGACCGGGATCAGATCCATCAGATTCATCAGGAAAACCCAGACGAAGATGGTCAGAGCCAGCGGGGCGACAATCGGGTTGCGACCGTGGAATGCATCCTTAACGGAATCATTCACAAATTCGACAATCAGCTCGATAAAGCACTGCAGCTTACCGGGTACGCCAGTTGTCGCACTTTTCGCTACGGAGCGAAACAGCCATAAGAAGAGAACACCTAAGCCAACCGAGAACAGCAATGAATCGACGTGCCAAACCCAGAACCCTGCGTCCTTACAGTCATAGTTCCAACCAGCGGAACAGTACTGCAGGTTCGTCAGGTGATGCTGGATGTATTCCTTTGGAGTAGCAGCCATTATTCATCTCATTTGTTTTTGTTGTAAAAACAAAGTTGCTGCCCAATGTGCGAATCACTGCGTGTGCGTTTATCACACAGCCTTGAGTACACCATGGTTAGCATCAGCTTTATCGAATCCTATCCGACAAGATCTACAGAGACCTTACTCGCCGCCGTCACCAAAACTGGCAACAACAAGGAAAGCGATATAAATCCGACAGTTAGACAGGTCTGAAAACGTAATTACCGTGCTCAGTCACTAGGCTAAATACCGGTGCACGTAGCCTACCCCAGTCCGCAACAAGCTGACAACTAACATCGATAGGAGTCGAGCAACCGCCACACTCCTTTGCATAGCCGTCATTTGGGCAAAAACCGGTGATTTGCTCCGTGCTTCTTTGTCAGGGCAGTTCAAATCAGCGTGACCTACCCCACAAAATCCATGCGAAGTATACCGGCTTAGTTGTTCGATGCAACCGGCCATTCGGCCATAAAGTGCAACCCAGCGCGCAATGAAGTCCTTTTTTGCGAACTCCAGCAGCAGGCTTCTAAACAAAATGAGAGGTGGAACGACTGACGTACAAATCCCAATCAGAAAACACGGTATTTCCACCTGAATATGTCGTAATTAAACGAAAAAAAAACTCCAAGTCGCCATGCAGTACAAAGATAATCCAGTCATTGAAATATCCTATCTTGCCAAACAGCCAGAATATGCGTTCCGCTCTCACCCCACTCCGAACAAAGACGATGGTGATGTGACCCTGTTTTACGGCTAATAGCTCTATATGACCGTTCCAATATGCATTACACCCGACGAACCTTGAGTGCTCCAGATTTGGGGAGTTGGGCTTTTAGGACCTCGAACTTAGCCCTTACGAACACTTCCCCTTACAGCTCCACAGGCCTGTCACACAAAACCCCGATTAGGGAGCAGCTAGTTATTGGCTCGACGGCCATAAAGGAACGCTCTACGGGTTAGTACGCCGTATACAAGGGAAGGAGAAAGGGAAGCGGACCGGCCATCAGTGCGCCGCGCATTTACCAATAGGGTCCAGCGTGATGTTAGCGATAATGAAAAGGGGCCTTTCGGCCCCTTTTTATTACTCGTTCGAACCCGGTGCAATTTTCACCAGGATCCCATCTAACTGATCCAGGTCCTGGTAGCTGATCACCAGCTTACCTTTGCCTTTACTGCCGTGATTGATGGCCACCTCAGCCCCCAGACTCTCGGTGAGACGCTGGGCCAGTGCAGTGATATCCGGATCGGGCAGGCGAGCCGATTTAACCTCAGGCGGGTTCTGCAATTTTTGGATGAGGCGTTCCGCTTCGCGAACCGTCATCCCCTTGGCCACGATCTGACGAGCCACCAGGGTCTGCTCATCACCACTGATGGCCAACAGGGCCCGAGCATGGCCCATCTCGATATCGCCATGCTCCAGCAGTGTTTTGACTTCCTCATTGAGGTTATTCAGACGCAGCAAGTTGGTGACCGAAGTCCGGGACTTACCCACGGCTTCGGCGATCTGAGCATGGGTCAACTCAAACTCTTCGGCCAGACGCTTGAGCGCAATGGCTTCTTCCATGGCGTTGAGATCTTCCCGCTGGATATTCTCAATCAGAGCAATGGCTACGGCCGCATTATCGTCGACTTGTCTCAGCAGGCAGGGCACCGTATCCAGGCCAGCCATCTGCGAGGCACGCCAACGGCGCTCTCCGGCGATGATCTCGTAGCGATCCCCGGCCAGTTGACGAACAACGATGGGTTGGATCACCCCCTGGGCTTTGATCGATGCTGCCAACTCCTCCAGCGCCTCATGGGACATGTCACGACGAGGCTGGTACTGCCCCGGACGTAAACTGGTGACCGGCAATTGGCTCAGCCCAGTCTGCATGTCGGTGGAAAGCTCTTGTGCGGCCTCAGTCTGGGCCAGGGATTGGCTGCTACCGAGCAGGGCATCCAGCCCTTTACCCAGTCCTCGCTTTTTCGGGGACATCTGATTCCTCTTACTCTGATCCGGTTGCCAAACAGGTGATCTGCGCCGACTCCTGGCGACGCAGCATTTCGCCAGCCAGTGCCAGGTAGGCTTTAGCCCCCGCACTACTCTTGTCGTAGTACATAGCCGGTGCACCAAAACTTGGCGCCTCTGCCAGGCGAACATTGCGTGGGATCACGGTGCGATAAACCTTCTCGCCGAAATGTTGCTTGAGCTGATCAGACACATCGTTGGCGAGGCGATTTCTGGGATCATACATGGTACGCAGGATCCCTTCGATGGCCAATTGAGGATTAACCAACTGCGCCAACTTGCCAATGGTGTCCATCAGTGCCGTCAATCCCTCCAGTGCATAGTATTCGCACTGCATGGGGATCACTACCGCATCGGCCGCCGCCAGGGCATTCACCGTCAACAGGTTGAGGGAGGGAGGGCAATCGATAAAGATGTAATCGTACTGATCGCGCACCGAAGCCAGGGCATTGCGCAGGCGCACTTCCCGGGCAAACACTTCCATCAACTTGATCTCAGCCGCCGTCACATCACCATTCGCGGCGATCAGGTGATATTTGCCAGTGGTTTCAGTCTGGATCACCTCGGCCGTCGGCGTTTCCTCCACCAAGAGATCGTAGGCAGTGTGAGGCACCTGGTATTTGTCCACACCACTGCCCATGGTGGCATTGCCCTGGGGATCAAGATCGATCAGCAGGACGCGACGACGCGTCGCCGCCATGGAAGCTGCCAGGTTAATACTGGTGGTCGTTTTTCCTACGCCGCCTTTTTGGTTAGCGACGGCAATGATCTTGGCCACGAAAATCTCTCCAGAACCGTTATTGGGCGGTCACGATCACCAGGTGCCGTTGAGCATCCAAGCCCGGAACCTGCAAAGCAACCTCGGTATCGATCCCTAAACCATCAGGGATCTGAGCCAGTTCAGATGGGTCAAGCTGGCCCTTCAGAGCATAATAGCGACCATCCACCTTGGGCAGATGATGACACCAGTTGAGCATGTCCTGCAATGAGGCAAACGCCCGGCTAAGAACACCATCAAATCCACACTCTGGCTGATAGGCTTCAACCCGACTTTCCACGGCGGTGACATTGGTCAGGCCCAACTTGTGGATCACGGTACGGATAAAGCGGATCCGCTTGCCCAGGCTGTCCAGCAGGACAAACTCTTTATCCGGGTTACAGATCGCCAGTGGCAGTCCAGGTAACCCCGGGCCGGTGCCCACATCGATAAAACGCTGGCCAACCAGATGCGGGCCCACCACGATGCTATCGAGAATGTGTTTCACCAACATTTCGTTGGGATCTCGCACCGAAGTCAAGTTGTAGGCCTTGTTCCACTTGTCCAGTAACTCAACCAGGTTGATAAGCTGGGCCTGTTGTTCAGGGCTCACGGTCAGGTTGGTTTGGTTGATCAGAGTATTCAGGCGTTGAGCCAACACGTCGGCTTCCTCCCCTAAGGGTCAATTTTGCATTATGAAAGGAACAGCGGGGCATGAAAAGCCCCGCTGCGTCATCACAAGATGGGATCAGGCGCTTTTTCGTAGCAGCCCGTGTTTCTTCAAGTACACCAGCAGCAGGGAAATGGCGGCGGGTGTGACGCCGGAGATCCGAGAGGCACTGCCAATGGTTTCCGGCTTATGTTCGTTGAGCTTGGCGACCACCTCGTTAGAGAGCCCTTTTACCTGGCTGTAATCCAGGTCCAGCGGCAGGATCGTGCTCTCGTGGCGACGGGCCTTCTCGATCTCATCTTTTTGACGGTCAATATAGCCCGCGTACTTGATCTGGATCTCAACCTGCTCTGCAGCCCGGCTGTCATTCAGCGCCGGTCCCAGAGATCCCACCGCCATCAGTTGGCGATAGGTCATTTCCGGTCGGCGGATCAGATCTTCGAGGTTGGCTTCCCGGGTCAGTGGAGACTTCAGCTGAGGATTGAGGATCTCGGCCTCGGCACTCTCTTTCTGCACCCAAGTGCTGCGCATACGTTGGCGTTCCTGCTCGATGGACTCCAGCTTTTCGCTAAACTTGGCCCATCGATCGTCGTCAATCAGTCCCATCTCACGCCCCTTTTCGGTCAGGCGCAGATCGGCATTGTCTTCTCGCAGCAGCAGGCGGTATTCCGCTCGGGAGGTGAACATGCGATAGGGCTCCTGGGTTCCCAGGGTCGATAGATCGTCCACTAGCACACCCAGGTAAGCCTCATCCCGACGTGGGGTCCACGCAGCTTCACCACGGCCCTGGCGTGCCGCATTGAGGCCAGCCAGTAGCCCCTGAGCACCGGCTTCTTCGTAGCCCGTTGTGCCATTGATCTGACCGGCAAAGAACAGGCCTTCGATGTATTTGCTCTCCAGCGAGGTTTTCAGATCCCGCGGGTCAAAGAAATCGTATTCGATGGCGTAGCCGGGACGCAGGATCCGCGCCTGCTCGAAGCCCTTGATGGAGTGGATCAGATCCAGCTGGACATCGTAGGGCAGGGAGGTGGAGATCCCATTGGGGTAGATCTCGATGCTGTTAAGCCCCTCCGGCTCGACAAAGATCTGGTGCGAGGTTTTATCGGCAAAGCGCATGATCTTGTCTTCCACCGACGGGCAATAACGCGGGCCGATCCCATCAATCACCCCGGTATACATGGGACTGCGATCCAGGCCGCTGCGGATGATCTCATGGGTTCGTTCATTGGTATGGGTGATGTAACAGGAGATCTGCTTCGGCTGCATCGAGCGGTCACCAATGTAGGACATCAGTGGCGTTGGGTGATCCCCGGGCTGCTCCTGCATCACGGAGAAATCCAGGCTACGGGCATCGAGGCGGGCCGGGGTGCCGGTTTTAAGACGATCCATGCGGAAAGGCATTTCACGCAGGCGGTGGGCCAATGCAACGGCATTGGTATCGCCGATCCGTCCGCCTCCGTAGTTTTCCAGGCCGATATGGATCTTACCATCGAGGAAGGTCCCTACGGTCAGCACGACGGCATTGGCAGTAAAGCGGATCCCGGCATCGGTGATCACGCCAGCGATCCGATCCTGATCCAGGATCAGATCATTGACCCCTTGCTGAAAGATCTGCAGGTTTTTTTGGCTAAAAAGGATCTGCTGAATGGCATTGCGATACAGGGCGCGATCCGCCTGGGCACGGGTGGCACGAACGGCTGGGCCTTTCGAGGCGTTCAGGGTACGAAACTGGATCCCGGCATGATCGGTGGCCAGGGCCATGGCACCACCCAGTGCATCGATCTCTTTAACCAGGTGACCTTTGCCGATCCCACCGATCGCGGGGTTACAGGACATCTGTCCCAGCGTATCCAGGTTATGGGTCAACAGCAGGGTGTTACTGCCGGTTCGAGCACTGGCTAATGCCGCCTCTGTTCCCGCATGACCGCCGCCTACAACGATGACGTCAAAGTGTTCTTGTGCCTGCATAGGTCGCTACCTTTACCCTAAGCCGTGATGGATCAAAAAAAGCGCTGCATTCTATCACCGCTTTGTCGAGTAAGAAAGATTACTATTTGACCAATCCTGGGTGTTCTGATCCTTAAATATTAAAAGATCTATTTAAAGATCTTTTATTGTTTCTTCTATTAGATCCCGCGATCTTTGTGGAAAACCTTCGCAAACCCTTGCTGGCTCTGGGTTTGTGAAGGATCGCAAGCTGTGATCTTCATGGGATCTATGGGATCGCAACACGGGGATAGATCCGGATCTTATGCACAGGGGGGATCAAAAAAAAGATCTCCCTGTGATTAATAGGCAGGTTAATCACAGGGAGATCCATGTTTATGCACAATTGCCTGTGGTTAGATCCTTGATCCGTGGATAACCCTAGGGATCCTGTGATCAAAATGGGATCTAAGCTGGGATCCCGATCCGATCCTGCCAGCTTTCAAGCCAGCTTAGTGCTTGATCTTCCGGGAGATCCATCTGTTGTACATCGATAAGGATCTTATCCACAAGTGGGATCGCGCCCTTGGATCGCAAGGGGGGATCCAAACGATCAATTGCGCCACAAAAGGTGTCATAGCTGGAATCACCGATCCCGCACAGGGCGTAACGATGAGCACTCAGATCGGTTTGTTCGGACAGCCAGTTGGCGAATGGAAGCAGGTTGTCCGGCAGTTCGCCGGCGCCATGGGTGGAGGTGACGATCAGCCAAAAGGGGGCATCCAGTAGGGCTTGGGGATCGAGTTCGAGACAATAGCTGACTTCGTGTCCGGCACTTTGCAGAACCGGCAGCAGCTCATCGGCAACGGCTTCGGCGCCGCCCATGGTGGTACCAATGATCAAGGCGATCTTCATGGATGGGATCCTTTTGATAGGGAAAAGAGGGCCAATCTTACCGTAGGGCAGGTTAGTCCGCGATCCGGGGCATGGTGGGGGCTCCGGGAACGAGGGCGACTCTGTACCGACGCGCTGCTCTGGGGCGGACGTAACCTGCCATCCGATGTCTCTTCAAGATCTGAATGGCAGGTTACGTCGATTATTGTTTTTTTGGGTAATGGCCAGCTTTAACCATGCCTAACCTGACCTACATCCGGAATGCTCCTTATCTGCAACATGACCAATTTCGCCACAGGACGGAGTGTTCGTAACCTGATATCTGGAGTTAGCGTCGAGATCGAAATGGCGGGTTACGGCGGTTCGGGTCCAGCTTTAGAGAAGGAGCCGAGCGCGCCTAACCCACCCTACGGCCCGCATAGAGCGTACAAAAAAGCCCTCTATAACAGAGGGCTTAAGCTAATTATGATGACCGGTTCGAGGTTACTTGCCGATACAGAAGGAGGAGAAGATCCGGCCCAGCAGATCATCTGAGCTGAACTCCCCGGTGATCTCAGCCAGGGCCTGCTGGGCCAGACGCAGCTCTTCAGCCAGCAGCTCTCCAGCGTGGAAGACAGTCAGCTGCTCATCCCCATTGTCCAGATGCCCAGCGGCTTGCTCCAGGGCTTCCAGGTGGCGCTGACGGGCCATAAAGCCGCCCTCCGCCGTACCTTGGTAACCCATGCAGGCCTTGAGGTGAGCTTTTAGCGGGCCGATACCTTCACCGCTCTTGGCGGACAGGCGGAACAGGGGCCATTCATCGGCCGTGCTCTCACCCAGGGGTTCACCGGTCAGATCCGCTTTATTGCGGATGATGGAGATCCCCATCTCTTTTGGCAGACGGTGGATAAACTCAGGCCAGATGGCCTCGGGATCGGTGGCCTCGGTGTCGGTGCCATCCACCATCAGTAGGACACGATCGGCCTGCTCTATCTCGCTCCAGGCCCGTTCGATGCCGATCCGCTCCACTTCGTCGGACGCTTCACGCAGGCCGGCGGTATCTATGATATGCAGTGGCATGCCATCGATGTGGATATGCTCCCGTAACACGTCTCGGGTGGTGCCAGCGATATCGGTGACAATGGCGGACTCGCGGCCAGCGAGGGCGTTAAGCAGGCTGGATTTACCGGCATTGGGTCGGCCTGCGATCACCACCTTCATGCCCTCACGCATCAGGGCACCTTGGCGGGCACTGGACTGGACCTCTTCCAGCTGGGCTTTGACTGCCGCCAGATCGGCGGCGATACGACCGTCGGCAAGGAAGTCCACCTCCTCTTCCGGGAAGTCGATGGCGGCTTCGACGTAGATCCTCAACCGGGTCAGTTGCTCAACCAGCTCATGGATCCGGGCGGAGAAATCCCCTTGCAGGGAGTGCATGGCACTGCGTACAGCCTGCTCTGAGCTGGCTTCGATCAGATCGGCAATGGCTTCCGCCTGGGTCAGATCCATCTTGTCGTTCAAGAAGGCCCGCTCTGAAAATTCGCCGGGACGGGCAGTGCGGACACCGGGGATCTGCAGGATCGCGCGGATCAGCATGTCGATCACGACCGGTCCGCCATGGCCTTGCAGTTCCAGCACATCTTCCCCGGTAAATGAGTTGGGGGCCTTGAACATCAGGGCGATCCCCTGATCCAGCACTTCGCCCTGGGCATCCTTAAACGCCAGGTACTCGGCATAGCGGGTTTTGGGTACCCTGCCCAGCAGGGTGGTCGCGACCCGGTCAGCCAGCTTGCCGGAGACGCGGACGATGCCGACGCCACCCCGACCGGGGGCGGTAGCCTGGGCGACGATAGTGTCGTTGTGATCGGTCATAGTTATCCAGTGGGGAAATTTTTTGCCAAGTGTAACCGTTTCAGCCTTGGACTGAGAAAGGGAGAGACAAAAAAGGCGGCCAATTGGCCGCCTTTTTTCCTACAGAGACCGTTATTTCAGGCCTTGCTTGTCCAGTTGGCGATAGATGATCACCTGCTGGGTGATAGACACCAGGTTACCCACCAGCCAGTACAGAACCAGGCCGGATGGGAACCACAGGAAGAAGAAGGTGAACATCACCGGCATGTACTGCATGATCTTCTGCTGCATCGGATCCATGGTAGCCATGGTCGGCTGCATTTTCTGCATGGCGAACATGGAGATCCCCATCAGCACAGGCAGGATGTAGTACGGGTCTTTCTGGGACAAGTCGGTGATCCAGCCAAAGAACGGCGCGTGGCGCAGATCGACGGATTCCAGCAGCACCCAGTAGAAAGCAATAAAGAATGGGAATTGAACCAGCAGTGGCAGACAGCCACCCATGGGGTTCACTTTCTCTTTCTTGTACAGCTCCATCATCGCCTGGCTCATGCGCTGACGATCGTCACCGAAACGCTCTTTCATTTCAGCCAGCTTTGGCTGCAATTTGCGCATCTTGGCCATGGAGGTGTACTGCGCCTTGGTCAGCGGGTACATGGCACCACGGATCAGCAGGGTCATCAGGATAATGGCGATACCCCAGTTGACCACCAGCGACTGGAGGAACATCAGAACGCTGTTAAGGGGCTGGGCCACAAACCAAAGCCAGCCGTAATCGACGGTCAGGTTCAACGTTGGCGACAGCGCGGACAAGGCGTCCTGATCTTTAGGGCCAACATAGAGGCTGGCACCTGTGGTCAGCTCACTGCCCGGGGCAATGATGTGGGAGGGCTGCTTGACGCGAATGATGGCATCGTTGCCCACCTGCACCGTGGTGAGCTCATTGCGCTCATTGGCTTCTGGTACCCAGGCCGACACGAAGTAGTGCTGCAGCATGGCGATCCAGCCACCTTCGGTCAGCTGAGTCAGGTTGCCCTTGGCGATCTTGTCGAAGCTGTACTTTTCATAGCGGGTGTCTGCCGTGCTGTAGGCTGCACCACGGTAAGTGGGCATAAACATGCTGCCCTCTTTCTTACCTGTGCTTTGCTTCAGCTGGGTGTACATCTGCACCTGGGCGTTTTGCTCACCGGCGTTGCGGATCACGTAATCGACACGAACGTCGTACTGGCCGCGGGTAAAGGTGAAGCGCTTTTCAAACTGGATGCCGTTTTCATCGGTGTATACCATGGGCACCACCAGGCTGTCCTGACCCTCGGCGAGGACAAACTCGGCCCCGTCGACCGCATAGGTCGGACGCTGCTGCTGACCATCCGGCCCTTGCAGGCCAATCAGACCGCTTTGAGCGATATAGGTAAAGCCGTTGGCGTTTTCCAGGATGGTCAGGGCCTCTTCACCCCCTTGCTCCAGTTTGTACTGAGGCAAGGCTGCAAACACGATGTCACCACCGGCGGTGTCGATCACCAGATCCAGGGTATCTGTTTTTACCTTAACCAGGCTGGCAGAGACGGCTTGTGTCGCTGTCGGTACTTCGGCGGATTGCGTTGCCTGAGGTACGTCTACCGGGGTGCTGCTTTGCGCTGCGACCGGCGCAGGTTCGGCCGGCGGATTCTGATCGAGATTCCACTGCTGCCACACCATAAAGCTGACAAACAGCAATCCGATCAGGATTAAATTGCGTTGTGATTCCATAAATTATCAGTCTCTGCCTTTTTTGGCTTTGGGGACCGGATCGTGGCCACCCGGATGCAAAGGGTGACATTTTAGTATGCGTGCGATGGCTAACCAACACCCGAATATCGCTCCGTGGGCGGAAATTGCTTCCACGGTGTATTGAGAACAGCTTGGCGTAAACCGGCAGCGGGGCCCTAGCATGGGGCTGATCCACCTTTGGTAGCCGCGAACCAATCCTATCAGGACTCGTTGCAGCGGCGAATGAGCTTGCGCCATAACTTTTCAATCAATTTGTGCAGGGCGGCGTTGTCCAGCTCGTCGACCCCCTTTTTGGCGATCACCACGATATCCACTGCGGGCAGATCATGCTGCTGCAGACGGAAGCTATCACGCACAACGCGCTTGATGCGGTTACGTTGACAGGCTTTTTTGACGTGTTTTTTTGCGACGGTGAGGCCGATGCGGGGATGTTCCAGACCATTAGGTATGGCCAGAAGGGTAAGCTGGGGAGAGGCTGCCCGAACAGGGTTAGCGAAGACAGGTTTGAAATCGCCGGGAGTTAACAGACGTAACTCCCGGCCGAAGGTGTATCGCACCAGTGTGGCGCTTTGCATAATGAATTATGCAGACAGGCGAGCGCGGCCTTTGGCGCGACGACGAGCCAGTACCTGACGACCGTTTTTAGTGGCCATGCGGGCACGGAAACCGTGGTTACGCTTACGCTTCAGTACGCTCGGTTGAAAAGTACGTTTCATAGCTTTTTACCGTATTCAGTTAACTGTACAGATTAACTTTAGACGCCCACTTCAAGCTTGGCTTGACGATCAGGCGGTTCAAAAAGAGGCCGAATTCTAATAAAAAACGACCACCACCGTCAATCGAAATTGCAGTGTTTTCTTTTCTCGTATGTCTGGCACCAGTTCTTGTGGATAAAACTGTGTATCCACCACTAGATATAGACAGGCGGATCGCGATCGGATCCGACGCCGGGGATTATAACGATCGCTTCGATCCCTTGCCAGCCCTTATACAGTCTGGGTTTGAAAAGCGCGATCTGAACGATCCTTCGTTCTGATCGGATCCCGGGATCTTGGATCGGATCTGTTGATAACCTTCTCAAAGCTATGGTGATCGCTGGGCAAGAGGAGTAAAATCGTCCTTCTTTGGTGTTGAAATTTTTTGGGGAAGATCGCGGTGAGTGTACCGATTTGGCAACGCTGTGTGGCCTCGCTACAAGAGGAGCTGCCAGCGCAGCAGTTCAGCATGTGGATCCGGCCACTTCAGTCCGAGATGATCGGCGATACGCTGGTTTTGTATGCCCCAAATCGCTTTGTCCTTGACTGGGTACGAGATAAGTATCTGGATAAGATCACGGCATTTTTACACCAGGAGCTTGGCGGTCAATCCCCCACGCTGCAGTTTGATATTGGGTCTAAGCCTGAGGCGCGCCCCAAAGTGGCGATGGGAGAAACGACTCGTCCGGCGGTTGCTGCGCCAAGTCAGCCGATCCGCCGCCCCGAGCCGGCTCCGGTTGCACCCGCGCCAGCCAGCGGCCCACGAAGCAATATTAACCTGACCTATCAGTTCGACAACTTCGTGGAAGGTAAGTCTAACCAGTTGGCACGGGCTGCTGCGACCCAGGTCGCCGACAACCCTGGTGGTGCCTATAACCCGTTGTTTCTCTATGGGGGAACCGGCCTGGGTAAAACTCACCTACTGCATGCGGTGGGCAATGGCATTATGAAGAACAAGCCCAATGCCAAGGTGGTGTATATGCACTCCGAGCGGTTTGTTCAGGATATGGTTAAGGCGCTGCAAAACAACGCTATCGCGGAGTTCAAGCGCTACTATCGCAGCGTCGATGCCTTGTTGATCGATGATATCCAGTTCTTTGCCAACAAAGACCGTTCTCAGGAAGAGTTCTTCCATACCTTTAACGCCCTGCTGGAAGGCAACCATCAGATCATTCTTACCTCGGATCGTTATCCGAAGGAGATCGATGGAGTAGAGGATCGTCTCAAGTCCCGCTTCGGCTGGGGGCTGACGGTGGCTATTGAGCCACCAGAGTTGGAGACCCGGGTTGCCATCCTGATGCGTAAGGCTGAAGAGAGTAATATTCATCTGCCCGATGAGGTGGCGTTCTTTATCGCGAAGCGACTGCGTTCCAATGTGCGAGAACTGGAAGGGGCATTGAACCGGGTGATCGCTAACGCTAACTTTACCGGCCGGCCCATCACCATTGATTTTGTTCGTGAGGCGCTGCGGGATCTGTTGGCGTTGCAGGAAAAGTTGGTAACCGTCGACAATATTCAGAAAACGGTAGCTGAATATTACAAGATAAAGGTGGCCGATCTGCTGTCCAAGCGACGCTCTCGCTCGGTGGCTCGTCCTCGGCAGGTGGCCATGGCTCTGGCCAAGGAGTTGACCAACCACAGCTTGCCGGAGATCGGCGATGCCTTTGGTGGTCGGGATCATACGACCGTTTTGCACGCCTGCCGCAAGATCGAGCAGCTCCGTGAAGAGAGCCACGACATTAAAGAAGATTACGCCAACCTGATCCGAACCTTGTCCTCCTGATAGGTGAGCCCGATGCAATTTTCCATTACCCGGGATGCGCTGTTTAAGCCCCTTCAACTGGTATCCGGCGCGGTAGAGCGCCGCCATAACCTGCCGATCCTGGCCAATGTGTTGCTCGATGTCTCTGGCGATATGCTTAAGATCACCGGCACAGATCTGGAAGTTGAGTTGGTGGGGCAGGTAGCGCTGGAAGGAGAGGTGCGTCCTGGGCGCACGACAGTACCGGCCCGCAAGTTCTTAGATATCTGCAAGAGCTTACCCGATGAGGCCGAGATCCGCATTGAACAACAGGATAATCGTCTGTTGATCCGCTGTGGTCGCAGTCGCTTTTCCCTAGCGACCCTGCCAGCTGAAGAGTTTCCAGATCTGGGAGACTGGCAGGGCGAACTGCAGTTCACTCTCCCCCAGGGTGTGCTTAAATCGCTGATTGAATCGACTCAGTTTTCCATGGCGCACCAGGATGTTCGGTACTACCTCAATGGTATGCTATTTGAAACCGAAGGGAATGTGCTGCGCACTGTGTCCACCGATGGTCATCGCTTGGCGGTCAGTTTTCGTACTGTCGAGGCTAACCTGCCGGAAAAACAGGTTATCGTGCCGAGGAAAGGGGTGGTTGAGTTGGCACGTCTGTTCGAGGACGAGGCGGCGGAAATCACCTTGTGTATCGGTGATTCCAGTATTCGGGCCGTTACCCGAGATGCGATCTTTACCTCTAAGTTGGTAGATGGTCGTTTCCCTGATTACCGAAGGGTACTGCCCAAAGACGGTGATAAGGTGGTACAGGCAGACCGGGATCTGCTGAAACAGGCCTTCGCTCGTGCTTCCATTCTCTCTAATGAGAAGTTTAGAGGTGTTAGGTTGTTGTTGGAAAACAACAGGCTAACTATTACCGCCAATAATCCTGAGCAGGAAGAAGCGGAAGAGGTACTCGATATCGATTACACCTATGATGATCTGGAGATAGGCTTTAACGTGTCCTATGTACTCGATGTACTCAATGCTCTTAAGCAAAATTCCGTGAAGATCACCCTTGGGGGGGCGAACAGCAGTGCGCTGTTCGAAGGTGGCGAGGTCGAGGAATCGCTCTACGTGGTGATGCCGATGCGTCTCTAATGGCTTTGTCGCGACTCCAGATCCATCATTTTCGTAATATTGAGACCGCAAGCCTGGATCCGGCTGGCGGTCTCAATCTTATCTATGGGGCGAACGGTAGCGGTAAAACCAGCGTACTCGAAGCGATCTGGTATCTCAGCCTTGGGCGTTCTTTTCGCACTCACCTGTCCCCACGGGTTATCCAGCACGACCATCCTCAATTTACCCTCTTCAGTCGCCTTGTCGAAGGAGACCGTCTTGGGATCCAGCGCCATCGAGATGGAGATAACGATTTCAGGATCAACGGTGAACGGCCTAAGCGTATCGCCGATTTGGCCGCCTTGCTGCCCCTGCAGTTGATCAGCCCGGAAAGCTTCGCCCTGCTGCTGGATGGGCCGAAGGCCCGGCGGGAGTTTATAGATTGGGGAGCTTTCCATACCGATCCCCAGTTTATAGGAGTCTGGAGTCGTTACCGGCGTTTGCTTAAACAAAGGAATCAGCTGCTGCGTCAACCCAATGCAGTAAGTCAAATTGGCGTGTGGGATCGGCAAATAGCATTCTATGGTGAGTCTCTGACTCAGCTGCGAAGTGCTTGGGTAAATTCGTTAAATGACGCGTTGAAGGGTATAATAAGTCAGTTTTTACCCGATGTGCCGATCCGGGTTAGCTTCAGTCAGGGCTGGGACGTCAAAACGGCCCTGGATACGCTTTTACGCAACAACCTGGAGCGGGATATTCAGTTAGGTTATACGGTATCTGGTCCCCATAAGGCAGATCTACGCCTTCGGGTGGGTAAGTTACCTGCACAGGATAGCTTATCCCGCGGGCAGCTAAAGCTCTTGGTGTGCGCACTAAAGATCGCGCAGGGCAAGGTGTTGAGTCAGCAACAGCACCGCAGGTGCCTCTATCTGGTGGATGACTTAGCGTCGGAGCTGGATCAGGGGCGACGCACCTTGCTGCTGCAGCAATTGCAAGAAACCGGTAGTCAGGTATTTGTAACGGCAATCGAGCCGGAACAGCTGGCTATGGTCCAGTGGGACAAAATGTTTCACGTGGAACATGGCCGGATCACGGAACAGAAAGATTAAACAGAGACAGGCGAATGGCAGAAAATAGCTACGATTCCTCGAGTATTAAGGTCCTTAAAGGCCTGGACGCGGTACGTAAGCGTCCCGGGATGTACATCGGTGATACCGATGATGGTACCGGCCTGCACCATATGGTGTTCGAGGTGGTGGATAACTCCATCGATGAAGCCTTGGCCGGTCACTGTAACGACATCGTGATCACCATCCATGCCGATGGCTCTTTGTCGGTGAAAGACGATGGCCGTGGTGTACCCGTCGATATCCACGAAGAAGAAGGGGTATCGGCTGCGGAAGTGATCATGACTGTACTGCACGCAGGCGGTAAGTTCGACGATAACTCCTATAAGGTATCCGGTGGTCTGCACGGTGTTGGGGTTTCGGTGGTGAATGCCCTATCGGACAAACTGGAACTGACCATTCGCCGCCAAGGGCATGTACACGAACAGACCTATCACCTGGGTGAGCCACAAGCCCCATTGGCCGTGGTGGGTGATACCGATAAGACAGGTACCATGGTTCGCTTTTGGCCGAGCCCGACCATCTTTTCCGATGTGACCTTCCATTACGATATTCTGGCCAAGCGTGTTCGTGAGTTGTCCTTCCTGAACTCAGGTGTGTCCATTCGCCTGGTGGATGAGCGCGATGGTAAGGAGGAGCATTTCTGTTATGAGGGCGGGATCCAGTCATTCGTCGACTACCTGAATACCAATAAGACGCCAATCAACCAGAATATCTTCTACTTCAATACCGAGCGTGAAGATGGCACGGCGGTTGAGATTGCCATGCAGTGGAACGATGGCTTTCAGGAAAACATCTACTGTTTTACCAACAACATTCCGCAGCGGGATGGCGGGACGCACCTTGCCGGTTTCCGAGCGTCTCTGACACGAACCCTGAATACCTATATGGATAAAGAGGGGTACAGCAAGAAGGCCAAGACCTCAGCCTCCGGGGATGATGCGCGTGAAGGTCTGACTGCGGTGATCTCGGTGAAGGTGCCAGATCCCAAGTTCTCCTCTCAGACTAAAGATAAATTGGTCTCTTCCGAGGTGAAAACCGCGGTAGAGCAAGCCATGGGTGAAAAACTGGCGGAATACCTGCTGGAGAATCCAGGCGAAGCCAAGGTGGTTGTCGGTAAGATCATTGATGCGGCGCGTGCCCGTGAAGCGGCTCGTAAGGCCCGTGAAATGACCCGACGTAAGGGTGCGCTGGATCTGGCCGGTCTGCCGGGCAAACTGGCAGATTGCCAGGAAAAAGATCCAGGCAAGTCTGAACTCTACATTGTGGAGGGTGACTCTGCTGGCGGAAGTGCCAAGCAGGGGCGTAACCGTAAGAATCAGGCCATCTTGCCACTCAAAGGTAAGATCCTGAACGTGGAGAAGGCGCGCTTCGATAAGATGCTCTCCTCACAGGAAGTGGCGACCCTGATCACGGCCTTGGGCTGTGGTATTGGCCGCGATGAGTACGACCCTGAAAAGACCCGTTACCACAACATCATCATCATGACGGATGCGGATGTCGACGGTTCACACATTCGTACTTTGCTGCTGACCTTCTTCTATCGCCAGATGGCTGAGCTGATCGAACGTGGCTATGTCTACATCGCTCAGCCGCCACTCTACAAGGTGAAGAAGGGCAAGCAGGAGCGTTACATCAAGGACGAAGCGGCCCTGACGGAATACCTGACTACCTTGGCGCTGGATAACGCGGCGTTGCATGTCAACGCCGAAGCGCCGGGGATCGGTGGCGAGCAACTTGAACGCCTCGTCTATCAGTTCCGCGAAGTCGAAGCCGTGGTTGAGCGCCAATCCCGTCGTTTCCCTGTGACCCTCTTGAAGCAGTTGATCTACACCACAGCGATCTCCGAAGCTGAACTTAAAGACAAGGCGTCCATGACCCAGTGGACTGAGGGCTTGGTAACCAGCCTGAATGAACTGGATCTGGAAGGTGCCAGCTATCGCTTCGATCTCGAAGAGGAGGTCGAGCGTGGCATGTGGCAACCCAAGCTGATCTTGCGCCAGCACGGAGTCGAGTCGGATTACGTGTTGACCTATGATTTCTTCCACTCCAGCGACTATCGCAAGGTTGTGGCCTTGTATGATGCCTTGGCCGATCTGCTGGAGGAGGGTGCCTATATTCGTCGTGGCGAGCGGCGCCTGCCCATTGCCAACTTCGAGCAGGGTCTGGAGTGGCTGATCAAGGAATCCAAGCGCGGCCTCTACATCCAGCGCTATAAGGGACTGGGTGAGATGAATCCGGATCAGCTGTGGGAGACCACCATGGATCCTGATACTCGCCGCATGCTGCAGGTCACCATCGAGGATGCCATCGGTGCCGACCAGCTGTTCAATACCCTGATGGGCGATCAGGTAGAGCCGCGCCGCGAGTTTATCGAGCGCAATGCGTTGGCTGTAGCCAACCTGGACGTCTAAAAGCTCAGTGGTTAAAGCAGAGAAAGGGCAGCCTTAGGGCTGCCCTTTTTTGATCTCCTTGCTCGGGCGCATGTTTCATGTGGAACATCTAGCTGTTAGCTGTTAGCTGTTAGCTGTTAGCTGTTAGCTGTTAGCTGTTAGCTGTTAGCTGTTAGCTGTTAGCTCAGTATGTTCCACGTGAAACAAAAAGGCCCCGCTTCCTCTCGAAAGCGGGGCCTTTTCTATTGGAAACCGATCAGCTGTAAACGCGGTTTTCCTGCTCTTGTACGCGGATAAAGGTGGTACGCTTGGTCAGCTCTTTGAGCTTGTGAGCACCCACGTAGGTACAAGTAGAGCGCACACCACCCAGGATGTCCTGAACTGTGTTCTCTACCGGGCCGCGGTACGGCAGCATGACGGTCTTACCTTCGGAGGCGCGGTACTTGGCGACACCACCATTGTGTTTGTTCATCGCCGTATCGGAGCTCATGCCATAGAAGGCAACGAAGGTTTCGCCGTCTTTCTCAACACGCTCGCCGCCGGACTCATCGTGGCCGGCCAGCATGCCACCCAGCATGACGAAGTCGGCACCGCCACCGAAGGCTTTGGCTACGTCACCGGCACAGCTGCAGCCACCGTCACCGATGATCTGGCCGCCCAGGCCGTGCGCCGCATCGGCACATTCGATGATGGCAGACAGCTGTGGGTAGCCCACACCGGTTTTTACGCGAGTGGTACACACAGAGCCTGGACCGATACCGACCTTAACGATGTCAGCACCACAGAGGATCAGCTCTTCCGCCATTTCGCCGGTCACGACGTTACCCGCAACGATCACCTTGGTTGGGAAGGTGGCGCGAACCTTGGCAACGTAATCGACAAAGGCTTGTTGGTAACCGTTGGCCACATCGATGCAGATGAAGCGCAGTTGTGGGAAATCATTGAGCAGGGTGCAAAGCTTGTTGAACTCATGCTCCGAGGTGCCGGTGGAAACCATGATGTGTTGATAGATCTTGGCATCCTGGCTACCCAGGAAATCGCCCCACTGTTCTACGCTGTAGTGCTTGTGGATAGCGGTCAGCATTTCGTGTTCGGCCAGGGCGGCGGCAATATCGAAGGTACCTACGGTGTCCATGTTGGCGGCAATCACTGGAACGCCGGTCCATTCGCCTTCGGCGTGTTTAAAATTAAAGGTACGACGGATATCGACTTCAGAACGGCTTTTCAGCGTGGAGCGTTTCGGGCGAAACAGAACGTCTTTAAAGCCTAATTTGATGTCAGATTCGATATGCATGGTCTATCCCGGTTACTTCTAAGGAAATTCAAAGTGCGGGAATGGACTGGTAGGAAGGAATTCAGACCAGCACGAACCCGCCATAAAAAAGCGTGCGCACCGGTTTTGGGCATTATAGGCAGATCGATCCGTATGCCAATCTGTTTCGCAAGAACATCAAGTTCTGTGTGAAGAACAATGAGGTGTAACCCAAGGCGCGAGCTGATGTCGGAGTGGTTGAAAAGCTACGAGGGGCTCAGTTCTTGTACGCTACTCGTGTCCACTTAGGGGTTAACTTACGATGTCTGGTTCGCCCCATTTTTACACTCAGGTTAGATGCAAGGAAAGCCAAATCAAGGAGTAATACATTGTTTTTTAATTATTTATTTTTGGGTTGGTGCTTCAGAGTTAAGGGTAAGAAAAAGGCCACCTCGCGGTGGCCTTGTTTGTATATCAGGTCGTTATTGTTGCAGCAGGGAGATGTCGCCCACCTGCATAAACAGCGCCCGCAATTGCTTGAGCAGTGCCTGACGGTTAGCACGCAGCGCAGCGTCGTCGGCGTTAACCATGACGTTATCGAAGAACTGATCTACGGATTCACGCAACTCGGCCAGCTTGATCAGGCCCTGCTGGTAGTCGCCATTGGCGTACAGCGGACTGATCTCGGCTGACACTTCGGCAACCTTGGCGGCCAATGCCTGCTCGGCATCCTCCTGCAGCAGGGCAGGATCGACGCTGTCGGCGATTGCCCCTTCAACCTTGGCCAGGATATTCCCAACCCGCTTGTTGGCGGCGGCCAGGGCTTCTGCGGCGTCCAGGCTGCGGAAGTGCTGCATGGCTTTCACACGCTGATCGAAGTCCATCGGACGGGTTGGACGCAGGGCCAGAACCGCCTGGATCACATCCACCGGGAAGCCTTGTTCCTGATAGGAGGCGCGGAAGCGGGCCAACATGAACTCGACCACCTGATCGCATACCTTAACGGCATGCTTGGGATCGTTCTCCAGCTTACCCTGCTCGGCGAACAGGCTGTAGCTGTAAGCCGCCAGATCGAACAGGTCGAGTGGCAACTGCTTCTCGACGGCGATACGCAGCACACCAATGGCGGCGCGACGCAGGGCAAAGGGATCGCGATCGGCTTTCGGTGGTTGACCGATACCGAAGATCCCCACCAGGGAATCCATCTTATCGGCGATCGCCAACGCCTGGGCCACACCTGAACCAGGCAACTCATCACCCGCGTAACGTGGCTGGTATTGCTCATTCAGGGCTAAGGCAACCTCTTCGGCCTCGCCATCGTGGCGGGCGTAGTGCATGCCCATGATCCCCTGAGTGTCGGTAAACTCGAACACCATGTCGGTCATCAGATCGCACTTGGACAACAAGCCGGCGCGGGAGGCGTGCTCCTCGTTAGCACCGATCAGCTTGGCGACGTGGGCGGCCATCCCCTGGATCCGGTCAGTCTTATCTTTGAGGGTACCCAGCTGTTTCTGGAACAGCACACTTTCGAGGCGGGGAAGCTGATCGATCAGCTTGCGCTTCTTATCGGTGTTGAAGAAAAACTCGGCATCCGCCAGGCGGGGACGGACGACCTTTTCGTTACCGTCGATCACCACCGCCGGATCTTTCGATTCGATGTTGGAGACGAAGATAAACTTAGGCATCAGCTCACCGTCGTTGTCATAGACGGGGAAGTATTTCTGATCGCCCTTCATGGTATAGACGAGGGCTTCGGCGGGAACCTTGAGGAATTCCGGTTCAAAGGAGGCGGTCAGCACGACGGGCCATTCGACCAGGGAGGTGACCTCTTCCAGTAGTTCGTCATCCAGATCGGCCTTGCCGCCGATCACCGCGGCGGCGGCTTCGATGTCCTGCTTGATCTTCGCCTTACGGGCTTCGTAATCGGCCAGCACATAGTTGCCATCCAGCAGACACTGGGGGTACTGATCGGCAGAGTCGATGGTGAGTGTTTGCTCACCCATGAAGCGGTGGCCCTGGATCAGGGTGTCGCTCTCTTTGCCTAGAATGGTGGCTTTGATGGACTCACTGCCCAGCAACAGGGTAACGGTCTTTACCGGGCGGATAAACTGAGTGTCGTAGGCGCCCCAGCGCATTGGCTTGGGGATCGGCAGCTTGGCCAGCGCCTGGGCGACCAGATCGGGCAGCAGGCCTTGAACCGCTTGCCCCTTCACTTCTGCCTTGTGCAGCAGCCATTCGCCCTTATCGGTTTTGAGGCGTTCGGCCTGCTCGACACTGATGCCGTTCCCACGGGCCCAGCCCTGGGCGGCCTTGGTCGGGTTGCCATCGGCATCGAATGCGGCGGCGATGGCCGGGCCGCGTTTTTCGACGATTTTATCCGGCTGATTCGCAGACATATCGGCGATCTTCACGGCCAGGCGGCGAGGGGAGGCGAACCATTCCATCTGACCATGGGGGACTTCCGCCTTTTCCAGGCCAGCGACCAGGTTAGTGGCGAAGGATTCAGCCAGTGTACGCAAGGATTTCGGTGGCAACTCTTCGGTGCCGATCTCAACCAGGAAAGTTTGTTGTTCCATCATGCCCTCACTTGCACATTGGGAAGCCCATGGCTTCACGGGAGGCGTAGTACGCTTCGGCGACCGCTTTGGTCAGGGTGCGGATCCGCAGGATGTAGCGCTGACGTTCGGTGACCGAGATCGCCTTACGGGCATCCAGCAGGTTAAAGGCGTGGCCCGCATCCAGGACGCGCTCGTAGGCTGGCAGCGGAAGGGGCTTCTCCAGACTCAGCAGGTGCTGACACTCTTTTTCAGACTGCTCGAACTGGGCGAACAGGGCATCCACATCGGCGTGTTCGAAGTTGTAGGTGGATTGCTCCACCTCGTTCTGATGGAACACATCCCCATAAGTGATGGTGCCGAAGGGGCCATCGGCCCAGATCAGATCGTAGACGCTGTCGACACCCTGGACGTACATGGCCAGACGCTCAAGACCATAGGTGATCTCGCCGGTCACCGGCTTACACTCCAGGCCACCGACTTGCTGGAAGTAAGTAAACTGAGTCACTTCCATGCCGTCCAGCCAAACTTCCCAGCCGAGTCCCCAGGCGCCCAGTGTCGGGTTTTCCCAGTTGTCTTCGACGAAGCGGATGTCGTGAACTTCGGGATCCATACCGATGGCCTTCAGCGAGCCCAGGTACAGCTCCTGAATGTTATCGGGCGACGGCTTCATCATTACCTGGAACTGGTAGTAATGCTGGAGGCGGTTTGGGTTCTCACCGTAACGACCATCGGTCGGACGGCGGGAGGGTTGGACATAGGCAGCGGCAAACGGCTCTGGGCCGAGGGCGCGCAGACAGGTCAGCGGGTGGGAGGTACCGGCGCCGACTTCCATATCCAGCGGCTGAACTACGGCACAGCCTTGCTGGGCCCAGTAGTCCTGCAGGGCCATGATCAGGCCCTGAAAGGTCTTGGTGTCATACTTGTGCATGGGATCTCACCTGAATGCGGTGTGGATTTTGGTAAATGGAAGCAATTATACCCTGTGCGTACAAACAGATGTAGGTTAAATTTTGTCGATATGGGGTAGAACTTAACCCGTTTAATTGGGCAAAGGGAGCATCAATGAGCGAAGGGCAACGATGTGGCTGGTGTGGCACCGACCCTGATTATGTCGATTATCACGACAGGCAGTGGGGACGTCCGGTTCGGGATAAGCGGGAATTGTTTGAAAAACTATGTCTTGATGGCCAGCAGGCCGGGTTGTCCTGGTTGATCATCCTCAGGAAGACCGAGGGTTATCGCAGAGCATTCGATGGCTTCGAGCCCGCCAAGATTGCCCAGTACGACGAGACAAAGATCGAGCAGTTACTGAAGGATCCTGGCATTGTGCGTAATCGTCTTAAGGTGAATTCAATCATCAAAAATGCCCGGGCTTTCTTGGCCTTGGAGGCGAAAGGAATCGATTTTTCCGAGTTTCTCTGGGGGTTTGTCGGTGGGGATACCAAGGTGAACCGATGGACCGAGTTGAGCCAGTTGCCGACCTCCACGGATCAGTCAGATGCCATGAGCAGGGCACTTAAGAAGGCGGGCTTCAGTTTCGTTGGTAGCACCATCTGCTATGCATTTATGCAGGCGGTGGGGATGGTCAATGACCATCTAGTCGGGTGCCCCAGCTATCGTGAGTGTCCCCACGAGTAATGTTTCACGTGAAACATTGTATACGAATCGAGATCACTCGCCCTTACGGATCAGGTAGCGGTAGGGAGCAGCTTCTGTATCGCTGGCGACTAGGGTGTGATCCATAAAGCGACAGAAGCTGGGGATATCCCGAGTCGTGGAGGGATCGTCTGCCGTGACGAGCAGGGTCTCGCCAGCTGCCATCTTGCGGACAGTTTTACGCACCATCATCACAGGTTCCGGGCAACGCAGGCCCATGGCATCTAATGTGTGCTCGGCACAGTGGAAGAGATCGGACATGAATATCACCCAATAAAAAGTCAGGGCGCACATGGTACGCCCTTCGCCAGCGGGATCAATGTCTGTGTTTTTTTTGACCACGGTAAGGTGATCTGGTCAACAAAAAGGGCGCCGCATCGTGCGGCGCCCTTCTTATGTATATTCTAGACTCGCTCGAAGATCGTGGCGATCCCCTGGCCCAGACCTATACACATGGTGGCGAGCCCTAATGTCGCATCCCTGGATTCCATCAGGTTGAGCAGAGTGGTGCTGATCCGGGCACCGGAGCAACCTAGCGGATGGCCGAGAGCGATGGCACCGCCATTGAGATTCACTTTATCTTCCATCATTTCTGTCAGGCCCAGATCCTTAATGCAAGGTAGTGACTGGGCGGCAAAGGCTTCGTTGAGCTCTACCAGATCGATGTCGTCCATGGTGAGGCCCGCCCTTTTCAGGGCCTTTTGGGTGGCTGGGACCGGACCATACCCCATTATCGAGGGATCACAGCCGGCAACGGCCATGGCCTTGATCCTGGCGCGGATCGGAAGCCCTAATACCTTGGCCTTGGTTTCGCTCATCATTAGCAGGGCCGCCGCACCATCGGACAGGGCTGAGGAGGTGCCTGCAGTAACGGTACCATTGACGGGATCGAATACCGGGCGCAGAGCCGCAAGGCTCTCCATTGTGGTCTCGGGCCGGATCACCTCATCCCGATCCACCCGGATCAGGTTGCCTGCGGCATCGTGACCCTCCAGTGGGGCGATCTCTTTTTCGAACCGGCCTTCCTGACTGGCGGCATGGGCACGTTGATGGGAGCGCAGGGCAAAGGCATCCTGTTGCTCGCGGCTGATCCCGTGAAGCTTGCCCAACATCTCTGCAGTCAGCCCCATCATCCCCGCCGCCTTGGCGACGTTGTGGGCCAGACCAGGGTGGAAATCCACACCATGGCTCATGGGAACATGACCCATGTGCTCGACCCCGCCGACGATAAAGCTATCACCGTCACCCACCATGATGGCCCGCGTAGCATCATGGATCGCCTGCATGGAGGAGCCACACAGACGGTTGACGGTTACGGCACCAATACTCTTGGGCAGGCCCGCCAGCAACGCGGCATTACGGCCCACGTTGAAGCCTTGCTCCAGGGTCTGCTGCACACAGCCCCAGATCACATCTTCCAGTTCGTTTGGATCCAACTGCGAATTCCGTTGCAGCAGTTGTTGCATCAAGTGTGCGGAGAGGGATTCTGCCCGCACGTTGCGAAAGGCGCCCCCCTTGGAGCGGCCCATGGGGGTACGAATACAATCGACGATAACGGCCTGGTTCATCACGACTCCTTACTGTCCTTGATAGAAGCGCTCGCCGCTCTCGGCCATGGCGCGAAGTTTATCGGTTACCCGATACAGGGGACCCAGGTGGGTATAGCTGTCGGCCAGTGCAACGAAGCGGTCCAACCCCAGGGTGTCCAGATAGCGGAAGACGCCACCACGGAAGGGGGGGAAGCCCAGGCCGTACATCAGCGCCATATCGGCTTCCGCTGGGGTGGCAATAATGCCCTCTTCGAGGCAGCGCACGGTTTCTTTGATCATCGGCACCATGGTGCGGGCAATGATTGCATCCGCGTCCAGTGGCTGGAATTCGCCATAGGCCCCCTGCAGCAGGGCGAGGGCATCCGGACAGACAGTCTTCTTTGGCTTGCCTTTGCGATCCGGGGCGTAGATAAAGAAGCCTTTTCCATTCTTTTGTCCATAGCGGTCGGCATTAAACAGCAGATCCACAGGGTCCTTGTCGAGCTTGCCCATACGCTCCGGGAAGCCCTCTGCCATGACGTCCAGACAGTGATGAGCCGTGTCGATCCCGACCACATCCAGCAGGTAGGCGGGTCCCATGGGCCAACCAAACTGTTTGCTCATGACCTTATCGATCAGCTGAAAGTCGATGCCCTCTTTGACCATCAGGCTGAAACCGGCGAAGTAGGGGAAGAGCACTCGGTTAACAAAGAAACCCGGACAGTCATTGACAACGATAGGGGTCTTGCCGATCTGGGCGGCGTAGGCCACCACCTTGGCGACGGTTTCATCTGAGCTCTTTTCGCCCCGGATCACCTCTACCAGAGGCATGCGGTGCACCGGGTTGAAGAAGTGCATACCGCAGAACTGTTCGGGGCGTTCAAGGCTCTGCGCCAGAGAGGTGATGGAGATGGTAGAGGTATTGGAAGTCAGGACTGCATCCTTGTTGATCACCCCTTCCATTTCGGCTAGCACCATGCTTTTGATCTTCGGGTTTTCCACCACGGCTTCGACCACCACCTCGGCAGTGGCGACCGTATTGCTGCTCAGCGTCGGGACAATGCTATTGAGCACGTTGGCCATGGCGGTCGGCTTCAGACGGCCCCGTTCAACCTGTTTGGTCAGCAGTTTGGTCGCTTCACTCAGGCCCAGATCCAGTGCAGGCTGGGCGATGTCTTTCATCACCACAGGGACCCCTTTGCTGGCGCTTTGGTACGCGATCCCACCACCCATGATCCCGGCACCCAGCACTGCGGCTTGCTTGACTGGAGTACCGGCCTTGGCGGCCTTCTTGGCCAGGCCTTTGACGTACTGATCATTGAGGAAGTTACCGATCATCGCACCGGCCTGTTCGGTACGGGCCAGTTTGAGGAAGGCTTGGCTCTCTGCCAGCAGGGCCTGATCTCGACCGGCGCCTGCGACCGCTTCTACCAGCGCGACCATGGCGTGGGGTGCGGGGTAGTGCGGCCCGGCCTTCATGGCCACCATGCCTTTGGCGCTGGTAAAGGCCATCTGGGCTTCGATCTTAGACAGGGACAGAGGGGCCTGTTTCTTGGCCCTGCGTGCCTGCCAGTCGATCTCACCCAGGATGGCTCGCTTGAGCAGGGCGACGCTCTGGCCGTGCAGATCATCTTCAACAACGGCATCGACGGCGTTGACCGCCAGTACCGATTCCGGTTTGTTTGGTTTGCCTGTGGTCATCCATTCCAGCGCGTTGTCGGCGCCAATAAGGCGGGGCAGGCGTACGGTCCCACCAAATCCTGGCATGATCCCCAACAGAACTTCTGGCAGGCCGATCCGCGCCGAACGGTCCGCTATTCGCAGATCGCAGGCCAGAATGGTTTCGCAGCCTCCCCCCAGGGCAAAGCCATTAACGGCAGCGACCGTGGGGACCGGCAGATCTTCGAGTTTATTGAAGACCGCATTGGCTTCCGCCAGCCATTGCAGCAGCACTTCATCAGGCTCGGCAAAGAGGGCGGTAAATTCGGTAATGTCGGCCCCGACGATAAAGGAGGATTTGCTACTGGAGAGCAGGACCCCTTGCAGTTCGGCTTGAGCATTGAGTTTATCCAGAGCCTGGCCGAGTTCAGTCAGGGTGGCTTGGTCGAGCTTGTTGACCGATCCTGGTGCATTGAACTTAAGTTCAGCGATGCCGGGTTCGAGCCAATCTACCTGTAATGAATTACTCTGATAAATCATTCTGGCTTCCTTATTAGCACGTCCATGTGTCCACATCCGGTGATGGTAATGTGACCAAGTGTGATTTGCTGCACAAAAAAATGCAACTCGTTTTTAAACGCTTGTTTGATTGCCCTTGGTATGGCCCTCTGCAGTCGTGGTGATACACTGCGGAGATCTCAAAATTGTTTGTGGGGAAACCATGGGGCGCCTTGTCAGCCTGTACTCGGAGCATGTTCAAATATTACGCCAGCGGTCAGATCGCCTACTGGAGCAGCATCAGTTGCGAGGCATGGTGATCGATGCTGGCGTCCCCCTGCCGCTATTTCAGGATGACTTGGATTACCCTTTCAAGGTTAATCCTCACTTTAAGCATTGGGTTCCCTTAGTTGAACATCCCCACTGTTTCCTGCTGGTGACACAGGGCGAAAAGCCCATACTGTTTTTCTACCGCCCAGTGGATTATTGGCACAAGGTGCCACCTGTCCCGCAGGATCACTGGACCCAGGAGCTGGAATTGGTGGTATTCGAACGCTTGGAACGGCTACCTGAATTACTGCCTGGTGGGGCTGAAATGGCTTATATCGGCGCCCATCCCGAGCGGGCCACTGCTTTGAGCATAGACAAGGTCAATCCAGCAAGCTTGATGGACGCACTGCACTTTGGTCGAAGTATTAAGACGGGGTATGAGATAGAGTCCATGCGGCAGGCCAATCGCATTGCCGTAACCGGTCACGAGGCGGCGCGGGAGGCGTTCTTTAATGGAGCCAGTGAGTTTGCCATTCAGCAAGCCTACTTGTCGGCGACATCTCAAGGCGAGAATGATGTGCCTTATGGCAATATCATTGCGCTGAATCAGAACTGTGCCATTTTGCACTACACCCAACTGGATAGGACATCTCCCAAGGTGCTTCGCAGCTTCCTGATCGATGCGGGAGCCTCCTATAACGGTTATGCCGCCGATATCACCCGTACCTATGCCTATGATCCGCTCAGTCGCTATGCTGAGTTGATTGCGGCCATGGATGAGCACCAGCAAGCCATGATTCAGTTGATTCGCCCTGGACTGAGTTATATCGAACTGCATAAGGCGATGCACCTGAGGGTTGCAAGCGTGCTGAAGTCCTTTGGGCTGGCCACCGGCTCGGAGGACGGACTGGTTGCTTCGGGCGTCACCAAGGCGTTCTTCCCTCATGGCCTTGGACACCCCATTGGTTTACAGGTTCATGATGTTGCGGGATTTATGCAGGACGAGCAGGGCACCCATCTGGCACCACCAGATGGCATGACTTTGCGTTGCACCCGGATCATGGAGCCGGGAATGGTGCTGACCATTGAGCCGGGCTTGTATGTGATTGATAGTTTGTTGGAGTCGCTTCCTGCACAGGCAAAGGCCATGCTGAAGAGTGAGGGGATCGATTGGTTGCGTCCCTATGGCGGGATCCGGATCGAGGACGATGTCCTGGTCCAGTCTATCGGCGTCGAGAACCTTACCCGCAGCCAGGGGTTGGACTGAATGACCCAGGAAAGTTTCGCGGTACCTGCCGGTCCAGTTGAAGTGGAAGAGACGATAAAACGAAGCCGTTTCATTACCCGAATCGAAGCGGTCAGTGATGGCAAGGCGGCTCGGACGTTTCATGCCCGAATGCGGGAAACTCATCCCGACGCCCGTCACCATTGCCTAGCCTTTGCCGCAGGTCGACCGGGCTGTACGCGTGATGTCGGTGCTTCCGATGATGGCGAACCGGCGGGCTCTGCAGGTCGGCCCATGCTCAATGTGTTGCTGGGTAGCGGAGTGGGCCAGTTGGCGGCGGTGGTGGTGCGATACTCCGGCGGTATCAAGCTGGGGGTTGGGGGCTTGGTGCGGGCCTATGCAGGGGGGGTAAAAATGGCGTTGGAGGCCTTAGAAACTCAGCCTTTTGTGCCCATGACCCAGGTTTATCTTGTCTGCGACTACGCCGATATGTCCTTGATCACCCATCTGGTGGAACAGCACCAAGGTGAGATCCTCAAACAGGATTATGGCAGCCAGGTTCAACTCACACTGGCTCTGCCCTCTGCAAGTTTGATGAGCTTCGGTCAGATGCTGGCGGATGGCAGTCGTGGTCGTCTGCGTATTCGGCCGGATTGAGTTACCCCCTACAACTCTTATTCGTTAACAGTGTAATGCCGTTGGAGTATGCTAGCGGCAAAGTAAACAGAAAAGATCCCATGGAATACCGCACTATTATCCGGATCATCGGATTACTGGTGGCCATTTTCAGCGCCACCATGCTACCTCCAGCTTTGATCGCCATCCTCTATAAGGATGGGGGCGGAACGGCCTTTATGCAGGCATTTTGCCTCAGTCTGTTGCTCGGGCTGGCTTTATGGTACCCAAATCGTCGAGCCAAGGCGGAGATGCGTACTCGGGAAGGTTTCCTGGTTGTGGTGCTGTTTTGGACGGTGCTGGGGAGTATGGGGGCCATCCCTTTTGTCCTTTCTGAACGTCCCGATCTGACGTTTACCGATGCCATGTTTGAGTCATTTTCAGCGCTGACAACTACAGGTGCTACGGTGATCACTGGGCTGGATGATCTGCCCAAAGCGATCCTGTTTTACCGGCACTTGCTGCAGTGGTTGGGGGGAATGGGGATCATTGTGTTGGCGGTTGCCGTGTTACCCATGCTGGGAGTGGGGGGGATGCAATTGTATCGCTGTGAAACCCCTGGACCGGTAAAAGACAACAAGATGACACCGAGGATCGCCGAAACAGCCAAGGCATTGTGGTACATCTATTTGACCATGACATTGGCCTGTGCGGGGGCATACTATCTGGCAGGAATGGATGCCTTCGACGCCATAGGTCATGCTTTTTCCACGATTGCCATTGGAGGGTTCTCCAGCTACGACGCTAGCATGGGGCACTTTGACAGTGCGCTGATCAATGGCATTGCCGTGTTTTTTTTGCTGCTGTCGGCAATCAACTTCAGCCTTCACTTTACGGCCTTTAGTAAGCGTGGGATCCGCCTGGCCACCTATTGGCGAGATGCCGAAGTGCGTATGTTTCTCGGGCTGCAGGTGGGTCTGGCATTACTGGTGTTTCTGGTGTTGCTGAGTCATCAGGTCTATGACTCGCCTGAGGTTGCCATGGATAAAGCCCTGTTTCAGGCCGTATCCATGTCGACCACGGCAGGTTTTGCAACGGAAAGTTTTGCAGGCTGGCCACTCTTCTTACCTATTCTGTTGATCTTCTCAAGTTTCATTGGAGGCTGTGCTGGCTCAACCGGAGGGGGTATCAAGGTAATGCGGGTCACACTGTTATCTTTGCAGGGAATGCGGGAGCTTAAGCGCCTGGTTCATCCGAGAGCAATGTTCTCCATCCGTTTAAACAATAAGCCGGTCAATGATAGGGTTATCGATGCCGTTTGGGGTTTTTTCGCGGCTTATGCTGTGGTATTTGTCTTGATCATGGTGGCGCTGTTAGCGACGGGCATGGATGACCTTACCGCCTTCTCTGCCACGGCCGCGTCACTTAACAACCTTGGTCCCGGGTTAGGGGATGTGGCCTCTCATTATGGCGATGTCGATGGGATAGCCAAGTGGCTGTTGGTGCTGGGAATGCTGTTTGGTCGCCTGGAGATCTTTACCCTTCTGGTGCTCTTCACCCCGGCCTTTTGGAAAAGTTAGGAGTCGTCAGATCATGCAACGGACGCTGATCCTTTATTCCACCGTGGATGGACAGACTAAGAAGATTGCTCAGCGTATTGCCGCTCGGCTGGAAGCACAGGAACATCAGGTGCAGGTGATGGCCATAGAGCGCTGCTCTGTTGGGCTTGTGGAGTTTGATAAGGTGGTGATCGGTGCATCCATCCGTTATGGCAAGTACCGTCCAGCCCTGTTTGATTTCATTGACCGCCATCGGGCACTGCTGGCCAATCGGCCTTCGGCATTTTTCAGTGTGAATTTGGTAGCACGAAAACCCACTAAGGATACACCCGAGGGTAGCCCTTATATTCGCCTGTTTCGTAAAAGGTCGGATTGGCAGCCGGAGCTACAGGGGGTGTTCGCCGGTAAGTTGGATTACCCCAGTTATGGCTGGCGTGACCGTATGGTTATCCGCTTTATCATGTGGTTGACCAAAGGGCCAACTCAGCCGACGACGGTGCAAGAGTTTACGGACTGGGGTCGAGTTGAGCTGTTTGCCGATCAGATCGCAGCGATGGACTCTTCTGGCGCGCAGTAGATCCCATAGAGGGTGGCAAGGATCGCTTCGACTTCAGGGCTCGATAGGCGATACCAGACAAGCAAAGATTCTTTCCGGGTTTCAACCAAGCCTTCTTTGCGAAGGACCGCCAGGTGCTGAGACAGGGCCGATTGACTCAGCGGTACCTTGGCATTCAGTTCGGTAACCGTCATCTCCTGCTTGAGCAGGAGGCACAGGATCATCAGCCGGTGGGGGTTGGCGATGCTTTTCAGTAGCCGAGCGGCGTCATCGGCGTTGCTGGCCATATCTTCAAGGTTTAGCTCGGGAGCGTCCATGATTCGACTACCTCAGTGAAATCTCTAAATTAGCTTAATCTTATATTAACATCCGCGGGTGTAAAGTGCGACGGTCAGATCCAGATCCCGTTTTATGCTGATCCTACGGGAGCTGTGATGCGGCTGTGATCTTTATGCTGGAAAGTAACGTGAAACCCCCGCATATTGCACTCAGGTTAATAAAATCGTTTTGCAGGAGGCAGCATGCCCGGGGTTTTGATCGTCTACATGAGCCGGCGGGGACATACCGCTCGGGTCGCCCGTACCTTGATGGGCCACATTCAGGCACAGGGAACGGCGTGTGACATGATGGACGTGGTGGAAGCCAAGCATGAAGGGATAGATTGGGATCAGTACCACACTGTCGTCGTGGGGGCGCCGGTGCTTTACGGTAACTTCGATGACAGCGTCTGGGCCTTTATCGAGGAGCACCGAGAGCAGATTGAGGCACGTCATAATGCCTTTTACTGCCTGTCCGTTGTGGCTCGCAATCCGGCCAAGGCGACGGTCGAGGGAAATCGCTATATGCAGAAGTTCCTCGCCAAATCTCCCTGGAAGCCGCAACTGCTTAAAGTGGTGGCGGGCAAGGTGGATTACCCGAACTGGGGATTTTGGGACAGCCTGTCCATCAAATTCATTATGAAGATGACCAAGGGGCCTACTGCGCCCGATACGGTGATCGATTACACCGATTATGGAGAGGTGGAGGCTTTCGCCCTGGCCATCGATGAGATGGCGAAGGAAGCCTGAACAAAAAACGCCGGCATCTGCCGGCGTTTTTGTTCTCTTGCTCTTTAGAAGAACAGGGCCGAGGGCTGGAACAGTTTCTCCACTTCACGGATATGTTTCTTGTCCACCAGCAGCAGGATGACGTGGTCGTCCTGTTCGATCACCGTTTTATCATGGGCCATCATGACTTCATCCTTGCGAACGATGGCACCGATGGTGGTGCCCGGCGGCAGTTTGATCTCCTGCACCTGGCGTCCTACCACCTTGGAGGTGTTGGGATCGCCATGGGCGACCGCTTCAATGGCTTCTGCCGCACCCCGTCGCAAGGAGTAAACATTATTGATGTCTCCTTGGCGCACATGGGTCAGGAGGGCGGAAATGGTGGCTTGCTGGGGCGAGATGGCAATATCAATATTGGCATCCTGAACCAGATCGACGTAAGCCTCGCGCTGGATCAGCACCATGACCTTTTTTGCCCCCATACGTTTGGCCAACAGGGCGGACATGATGTTGGCTTCATCGTCGTTGGTGACGGCGATAAAGGCATCGATCTGATCGATCTGCTCTTCACTGAGCAGTTCATGGTCGGAGGCGTCACCATGAAACACCGTGGTGTCTTCGAGAAACTCCGAGAGGCGGGCTGCCCGCTCAGCATCACGCTCGATCAGTTTTACCTCATGGAAAGATTCCAGTGCCCTGGCCAAGCCAAAGCCAATATTGCCGCCACCGGCGATCATGATGTTGCGGTAACTGGATTCCAGCTTCTGCATTTCGCTCATCACCGCCCGGATATGCTTGGAGTCGGCGACGAAGAAGACCTCGTCATCGGCTTCGATCACCGTTGTTCCCCGCGGCATGATGGGCCGACCCTGACGGAAGATCGCAGCGACCCGGGTATCGATATTGGGCATATGCTCTTTCAACGCCGACAGGGCACAGCCCACCAGAGAGCCCCCGTAATAGGCCTTGATCGCCACCAGACTGGCCTTGCCACCGGCAAACTCCAGAACTTGTAAAGCGCCCGGATATTCCACCAAACGATGAATGTAATCGGTCACTAACTGTTCAGGTGCGATCAATTCGTCGATAAAGAAGCGGCCTCGAGCATCGGGATCGGCCCCCCCGGTTTGGAACAGTTGGTCCTTTTTGTTGAGGTAGGCCGCGTTGCGGATCCGAGCGATTTTTGTTGGCGTGCCGAACAGGGTATAGGCCAGGTGACAGGCCACCATGTTACTGTCGTCGGAGTTGGTCACGGCGATCAGCATGTCGGCGTCTTCGGCCCCGGCATCCCTCAATACGTGAGGGTGACCGGCATGACCGTGGATCACCCTCAGATCCAGCTTATCCTGCAGGGCGCGTAGCGCCTGCATATTGCTGTCAACGATGGTGATGTCGTTGTTTTCCCCGACCAGGTTCTCGGCCAGGGTACCGCCCACTTGGCCGGCACCTAGAATTATGATCTTCATGCCACTTTTAGTGCGCGGATTTGATCAGGCGGGCATAGTAGAAGCCGTCGCCACCGTCGTTCCGGGGCAGTAATTGCCATCCGGGCTGCGCATCCAGTTCCTGTTGATGAATTGGAGAGAGCATAGCATCGGCGGTTTTTTGAAGAAACGCTTTGATCTGCTCTTGGTTTTCTTCTGGCAATACCGAACAGGTCGCGTAGATCAGGGTGCCGCCAGGCTTGAGCAGAGGCCAGATCGCCTCCAGGATATCGGCCTGGACTTGAGCCAGCCGCTCAATGTCCGCATCTCGACGCAACCATTTGCTGTCGGGATTGCGGCGGATCACGCCGGTCGCCGAGCAGGGGGCATCCAGTAGAATACGATCGAACGCCTGCTTGTCCCACCACTGGTAAGGGTGGCTGGCATCGCCACAGTGCAGGGTGGCCTTAAGGCCGATGCGATCTAGGTTTTGTTGCACTCGCTCCAGACGTTTGGCTTCCAGATCCACCGCGACCATCTCTTTAAGCTGAGGCTGCTGCTCGAGGATGTGACAGGTTTTTCCGCCTGGGGCGGCGCATACATCCAGTACTCGATCTCCGGGTTGGGCATCGAGCAGGCGGGCGCTTTGCTGGGCGCTGAGATCCTGCACGGACAGATCGCCATCTTGAAAGCCGGGCAGGGCGGTCACATCACAGGGGGTGGTGAGCAGAATGGCATCTTCCTCTCCCTGGGCCCGGGCATCAACACCGGCTTCATCCAGGCGTGCGAGTGCCTGCTCTCGGGTTTGTTTGCTGCGGTTGTTACGTAGCCATAGGGGCGGTTGAGCGTTGTTGGCCTCAACAATCTCCATCCACTGCTCCGGGTACGCGGTTTGAAGGCGCTTGAGTAGCCATCCAGGATGCAGGGTTTTTACCGGTTCGGCATCGAACTGCTCACCGATCAGGGCGTCGAGATCCCGCTCCATGTTGCGCATTACGCCGTTGATCAGGCCTTTCATGCCCGGGGCTCTCAGTGCCAAACAGGCATTGACGGATTCGGCTACCACGGCATGGGCGGGTACACGGGTGTGCTTGAGCTGGTAGAGGCCGGCCAGCAGCAGGCAGTGCAGGATCCGCTTCTTACCGCTGAGGGGTTGCTGCAGTTGGCGACGTACCTGGGTATCCAGTTGGGGGAGTTTGCGCATGACCCCATAGCAGATCTCCGCCAGGAGGCCCTTATCGCGACCATCGGCATAGCCAGACTGGGCTTTAGGCAGGGCCTGTCCCATGGACTGGCCCTGATCGATCACGGCCAGGATCACCTGTGCGGCATCGGCGCGCAGGTTTCTTGGGGCCGGGCGCTGTTGGCCGCCTCGCTTGTTGGTGCGGCGATTGTCGGAGCGATTGTTCATCAGAGTCGGTTACCCACTTCAAACCATTCTTTACGTGCATTGAGCACGTCGCTGGCAGCCATGGCTTTCTTGCCCGGCAACTGAATGGACTCCAGCAGCAAAACGCCCTTTCCTGTGGCGACGGCGATACCGGCTTTGTCTGCGCGAAGGATGGTACCGGGTGCTTGGTCGGTGAGCTCGTCGAGTGGCTGAGCCTGCCAAAGCTTGATGGTGTTGTCACCGCACTGGAAGTGGCTGACCGGCCAGGGGTTGAAGGCGCGGACCTCACGCCACAAGGCTGTGGCGTCCTTATGCCAATCGACCGCAGCTTCTTCCTTGGAGAGTTTATCGGCATAGTTGGCCAGGGCTTCATCCTGGACTTCCGGGGTGGCGGTGCCATCGGCGATCGGCCCAAGGGCTTCCACCAGGCCCAGCGGGCCGAGCTTGGCCAGCTTGGCATAGAGACTGGCCGAAGTGTCGGTGTCCTCAATGGGACAGCTGATCTTGTGCAGCATGGCACCGGTATCCAATCCCACATCCATCTGCATGATGGTGACGCCGGTTTCGGCATCGCCGGCCCAGATAGCGCGCTGGATCGGAGCGGCCCCACGCCAGCGAGGCAGCAGGCTGCCATGAACATTGATGCAGCCGTACTCGGGCAGTTCCAATACGGCCTTGGGCAGGATCAGGCCATAGGCCACCACCACCATGATATCGAAATCGATGGCGGCCAACGCCTGCTGGGCCTCTTCGGCGCGCAGGCTTTTTGGCTGATAGACGGGCAACTCATGTTTCAGAGCCAGATTTTTTACCGGGCTGGCGGTCAACTTCTTGCCGCGACCTGCCGGCCGATCAGGCTGAGTGTAAACCGCGATGACCTGATGCTCTGAGTCCAGCAGAGCTTGCAGGTGGTCGGCAGCAAAATCCGGCGTGCCGGCAAAAACGATCTTTAATGGGGTCAAGTCTGGCTCCTAGGCCTGGCGGGCTTCGAGTTTGGCGGCCTTTTCCAATTTTTGCTTGATGCGTTGGCGCTTGAGAGGTGAGAGATAGTCGATAAAGAGTTTACCGGCCAGGTGGTCCATCTCATGCTGAATGCAAATCGCCAGCAATTCATCAGTTTCCAGGGAAAAGGCGTCGCCATGACGATCCAGGGCCTCGACCGTAACTTGCTCGGCACGTTCTACTTTTGCGTAGATCCCGGGGACAGAGAGGCAACCTTCTTCATTAGTGAAGTGTCCATGCTCCTGAGTTAACTTGGGGTTGATGAATACCCTCGGGGCACTCTTGTCTTCAGACAGATCCATGACAATCAACTGGATATGTTCGTTGATCTGTGTCGCGGCCAAACCGATCCCGCGCTCTTCGTACATGGTTTCAAACATGTCATCGACAAGTTGTTGCAGGTCCGGGCCGAATTCGGTCACGGGTTGAGCGACGGTACGTAAACGTTCATCGGGAAAACGAAGCACTTCGCGGATGGCCATTGTTAATCTCTTTCAAAAATAAAATGTATTGCCTCAACTCAACTATGGTTGAGGAAGGTATTCGCTAATTTTAACCCTTTGATCGCACCATTGACAGAAAGGTGAGGAATGGCGTTATGCGACAAGGAAGTAGCATGAAAAAGCTGACATTTTTTCTTTTGTTTGGTCTTGTCTGGCCGGTTTGGGCAGATCTGCTCACTCTGAAACCGGGCCACCCACAGACCTATACCGTGAAAAATGGCGACACTCTATGGGACATATCTGCCCTATTTCTCGATGATCCCTGGCGTTGGCCGACGTTATGGGGGGCAAACCCCCAGATCGCCAATCCCCACCTGATCTATCCTGGCGATCGCCTGACTCTGGTGTTTCTCAATGGCGAGCCTCGCTTGGTGCGCAAGCCTCAGGTGCGGCTATCACCCAGAGGGCGGATCCAGCCTAAAGGGGCAACCCCTATCTTGCCTCTTAAGGTGATTGAGCCCTACCTGAATTTTCACACCTTGGTGTCCGAGTCTGAATTGCCAGGGGTCCCGGTGGTGATGGGCGGTGAACGTGAAGCGGTACGTTATGCCGGTGGGGATGTGGTGTTCATCGATCAATCCATGCCAATCGGGCAGCGTTATGGGATTTTTCGCTCTGGGCGGCGTTTGCATGATGGGCCCGATGGTCCCTTGTTGGGACAGGAAGCTCGGCTCGTGGGTACCGGTGAGGTCATAGAGCAGGGGGAGATATCTCGATTGAGAGTATTGACGGCTCACAGTGAGATCGCCCCAGGACACTGGTTGATGCCCCTGTCTGAGCATACCCTGATGCCTGCGTATATCATGCCTCACCCGGCACCTAAGGCTTTGACTGGAGAGATCGTGGCCACGGATGACCTGGTGCGTGAGATTGGCCCTTTGCAGGTTGCCATCGTTAACCGCGGCCACCAGGATGGGGCCGAGGTTGGCCAGGTGTTTGCCGTGCACCAACCGGCCACCCAGGTGGTGGAACAGGGAAGTGGCAGGGAGCGTACTTTTCGCGATCCCGCAGAGTATCGGGCCTACGATAAGGTGATGGCGACCCTGAGTGACGGTCGGGTACGCTTGCTCCCCGAGGTGTATCGCGGGGAACTGGTCCTGTTCAAAGTACATGAACGGATCAGCTACGGGTTGGTCGTCAATGGCCGTCGACCCGTTCGGATCGCTGATCGGATCTTACGTCCTGAACCTATGGCTTTTGGCCAAGAAAGTGGCGACTGATCTCGAAATTGTCCTGGCCCTGGCGGGGCTACCCAAACTTGGGCGTAGGCGTAAACAGACACTGCTGGAGGCCTTGCCGCTCCAAATCCTTTGGCAACGAGCACAGGCGTGCACCTTGCCAGGAGTCGAAGAAGCCCAATGTCGAAGCTTGACCTGCTCGCCTTGGGTTGAGTTGGCTCTGGAGTGGCAGGCGAGGTGTGAGGATCACCATATTGTGCATTGGGCGGATGAGGCATATCCGCCGGCCTTGAAGGCAATCGATGATGCGCCCCTTGTGCTGTTTGTTCAGGGGCAAGTGGAGGCCTTGTCCCGTCCAGGGATCGCCATGGTGGGCAGTCGTAACGCAGCCATTCCCTGTTTGGAAGCTGCCAATGCGTGGGCTGCCGAGTTGGCCGGGATGGGATTGGTGGTGATCTCGGGGATGGCTCTGGGCGTGGATGGGGCCTGCCATCGAGGGGCATTGCAGCAGGGCCAAACGGTGGCGGTGCTCGGGTGTGGATTGGATCATTGTTATCCTAAGCGACACATCGGATTGGCAGGCCAGATCCGACAGCAGGGTGCCCTGATCTCCGAGTTCTGGCCTCAACAAGCGGTTCGTGCACACCATTTCCCTCAACGGAATCGCATCGTCAGTGGTCTTGCTCATGGTGTGGTGGTGATGTCTGCAGGGCTGAAAAGCGGGTCATTGATCACCGCCAGATTGGCCGCCGAGCAGGGGCGGGAGGTATTTGCAATGCCGGGCAGTGTCCTGGACCCCAATACGGCGGGCTGTCACTGGTTGATTCAGCAGGGTGCCAAACTGGCGACTGGGCCGGTCGATATCTATGAAGAGTTGGTACCCCAGTGGGGCGCTTCTATAAGGGCAATGGAGGTGAGTACCCATCCGGATTTGCCACATGAGCCGCTGTTAGATAGTGTTGGGTATGAGGCCACGCCCATTGACCTGCTCGTTCAGCGCAGTCAATTGCCGGTTGACGTGGTGCTCGAACGACTGGTCGAGATGGAACTGGAAGGTTGGGTCGTTGCGGTACCCGGTGGCTACATGAGGCTTAGGGGAGGCTAGTGATGTTCGATATCTTGATGTACTTGTTTGAGACCTATGTGCAGAGCGACGTTGAACTCTTGTTCGACCGAGAAGAGCTGACGGAGGAGTTGAGTCGCGCGGGATTCCGTCCCGATGAGATAGGAAAGGCCTTGATCTGGATTGAGAAGCTGGCTGAACTGCAAAACTCCGATCTGCAGCCTTATATGGTGCTGAGTCAGACACCCAGCATGCGGATTTATAATCCGGTCGAGCTGAGCAAAATTGATACGCAGTGTCGGGGGTTCATACTGTTTTTGGAACAGGTTCATGTGCTGGATCCCACCACCAGGGAAATGGTGCTGGATAGGGTTATGGAGCTCGATGGTGAGCCTTTAACTCTGGATGACCTGAAGTGGGTGGTGTTGATGGTGCTGTTTAATGCTCCCGGCAATGAGCAGGCGTACCACCAGATGGAAGACCTTATTTTTGAGGAGCCCGAAGGGCTACTGCATTGAGATGGGCGCCCTTGGGCGCCCTTTTTGATGGTTCGGTCTGGTGGCATTGAACCTTTCGTTTGCCTCGGCTTGCCTATGCTTGTGCGTTTCCTTAGCGGTTCTTGCTAAAATCGACCTGTCGCCCGTGCTGTCAGGATAATCCATGGCCAAAATAGATCATCAGCTGTTTCAAACCCACGAGCATGCGCTCGAGCGGGAGTATGGGGTTTGCCCTGACTGTGGAAGTGAACTAACGATTCGCCATGGCAAGCATGGTCCGTTTTTGGGTTGTCAAAGTTACCCAAATTGCGAGTATCACCGCCCCTTGGTAGAGAAATCTATCCAGGCCGATGAGTTATTGGAAGACACTGAATGTCCTCAGTGTGGTGCTTTGCTCGCCCTGAAGTCTGGGCGCTATGGATTCTACATAGGCTGCAGTCGTCATCCCGACTGTGACTACATCGTCAAGGATCAACCTGAGCAACAGGCCGAGGTGATCACTTGTCCCCAGTGTCGGCGTGGGGAGTTGGTCGAGCGAACCAGTCGTTTTGGCAAAAAGTTTTTTGCATGCAGCGATTACCCTAAGTGTAAGTACCTGATCAATGACAAACCGATAGCAAAAGATTGCCCCGAATGTGGCTGGCCTTTGTTGGTTGATAAAAAGGTACGCGGGAAAAATCGCCAAGTTTGCCCTCAACGGCTCTGCAAATATCAATCGGAATAGATATAATCGTCCTCAATAACAATAACCTCTGAAACCTACTAACAGGAAATCTGATCTATGAGCACTCCTTTTGTTGCCGTTCTGATGGGCTCCGACTCTGATCTGCCGATCATGCAAACCACCCTGGATACCCTGAAGGGCTTTAATATTCCGTTTGAAGCCAAGGTGACCTCTGCCCACCGTACCCCCGCTGCCACTCATGCTTACGTAACTGATGCTGAGGCCCGTGGTTGTAAGGTCTTTATTTGTGCCGCTGGCCTGGCAGCCCACCTGGCTGGTGCCGTTGCCGGGATCACCACGCGTCCGGTGATCGGTGTGCCAATCGATAATGGCCCACTGCAGGGTCACGATGCCCTGCTGTCCACCGTAATGATGCCAGGTGGTGTGCCGGTTGCCACCGTCGCCATTGGTAAAGCCGGTGCCAAAAACGCTGGTTACCTCGCTGCACAGATCCTGGGTGTGGGTAGCGATGAGCTGGCTGCCGAGGTGAAAGCTGAGCGCCAAAAGAGTGCCGAAGCCGTTCAGGCGAAAGACGCCGCTCTGCAGGCCAAGCTGGTACAGTAAGCTTATGAGTCGTCGTTTTACCGTTGCAGAGGCTGCCCTGGTTATCGAACGGGGCGGTGTTGTCGCTTATCCCACTGAAGCCGTATTTGGTTTGGGTTGCGATCCGCTCAATGAAGCGGCGGTTCGACGACTCCTGGCCATCAAGCAACGCCCGGTTGAAAAGGGATTGATCTTGGTGGCCGCCAGTTATGGACAACTATTGCGTTACGTGGATGACGCTATGCTGTCCGAGGAACAGCGTCGCCAGATACTGGCGCGTTGGCCTGGCCCCTATACCTGGGTGGTGCCTGCGAAAGCGAGCGTACCAGCCTGGGTAAAGGGGCGCTTTGATTCTATCGCCGTACGTGTATCCGGGCACCCTCAGGTGGCCGATCTCTGTTGTGCGTTCGGCGGTCCGTTGATCTCCACCAGTGCCAACCTCAGCGGTATGGCGCCAGCCCAAACTGTGGCGGAAGTAGAAACCGATTTAGGCGATCGCCTGGATGGGGTGGTGATCGGCGATGTCGGAGGGGATACTGCCCCTTCTACTATTCTTGATGCCCGCAGCGGCGAGGTGCTGCGCGGAGGATCATAAACACAGGAAGGATCCATGACGGTCAACAAGTCGGACGTTAAACACTATCTGCTTAATTTGCAGGAGCAGATCTGCCAGGCGCTGGAGCGTGCCGATGGTAGAGCCAAGTTTGTTCAGGACAGTTGGCAGCGAGAAGAGGGCGGTGGTGGCGAAAGCCGAGTGCTGTCTCAGGGCCAGATCTTTGAACAGGCCGGTGTCAACTTCTCCCATGTGTTTGGTGCTCAGATGCCGGCATCGGCAACGGCCCACCGTCCAGAATTGGCCGGTCGACGCTTTGAAGCTATGGGCGTCTCCCTAGTGATCCACCCCAACAACCCCTATGTACCCACAACCCATGCCAATGTGCGTTTCTTTATCGCCGAAAAAGAGGGAGAGGCGCCGGTCTGGTGGTTTGGTGGGGGCTTTGATCTGACTCCCTACTACCCTTTTGACGAAGATATCCTGCATTGGCACCAGGTGGCCGAAACCTTATGCCAACCGTTTGGCGAGCAACGTTATGCCGAGCATAAAGCCTGGTGTGATGAATACTTCTACCTAAAGCATAGAGATGAGACTCGGGGGATCGGTGGGCTATTTTTTGACGATCTGAATCAACCGGGTTTTGAGCGGAGCTTTGCTTATATGCAGGCCGTGGGCAATGGCTTTTTAGAGGCGTATTTGCCCATCGTCGAGCGTCGTCGAACTCACCCATTTGGCGAGCGTGAGCGCCAGTTCCAACTCTATCGCCGGGGCCGGTACGTGGAGTTCAACCTGGTTTATGACCGCGGCACCCTGTTCGGGCTGCAGTCCGGCGGGCGCACCGAGTCCATCCTGATGTCTATGCCCCCTCTGGTGCGCTGGGAGTATCAGTATCAGCCAGAGCGGGGTAGTGCCGAGGCCAAACTCTATCATTACTTGCGGCCTCGGGATTGGCTTGGCGAACTGAGTTAGTCCTGCCCTGAAGGGGGAAGCTCCAGAGGGCATCCCTCATCCACATTCCGCATATGATCTGCAAGCTCGATCAGCGCTTTTAGCATGGCCTGACGAGCAACTCGATCTTTGATCTCGGCTTCCAGTGCTCGTTTCATACAGTGAAGCCATAAGTTGCGTTGTTGCTTATCAATTCGAAAACCAAGGTGTCTAAATCGCAACTTTGGGTGGCCATATTTTTGCTCAAACAGTGGCGGGCCACCCAGCCAGCCGCTGAAAAACTCAAACAACTTTTGCTCACTCTCCGTCAGATCCGCCGGATGCTGCACCCTTAAGGACTGGTATTCTGAGGCACTGTCCATCAGCAGATAGAAATGTTTGCAGAGGGCCTGCAGGGGGAGAGCGCCACCGATGCGATCATAAGGGCTTTGCGCTTGCTTCCTGGTCAAACCCCGGCGTATAAGAGACAGCATTCAAAATTCCTATCACATGGCGGACTTCATGGATCAGTACGCGGTATTCGGTAACCCAATTCACCACAGTAAATCTCCTTTTATACACCAACGTTTTGCTGAGCAAACGCAGCAACCTATGGAGTATCGGGCCATCCTAGCACCCGTGGAGGGTTTTTCCGATGCGGTTAGTGCTTTTCGACGTCGGGGGGGGAAGGGCGCCAACGTGACCTTACCCTTTAAAGAGCAGGCACTGACTTTGTGTGATCGGCTCACGGAACGCGCTCGTCGAGCCGGGGCTGTCAACACACTAGTGTGGCAGGAGGATGGCTGCTTGCTGGGAGACAATACCGATGGCAAGGGGCTGGTCACGGATCTGCGTAATAGTGGCATTGTCTTGACCGATCGCCGCATACTCATTCTTGGAGCCGGTGGTGCGGTGCGGGGAGTGCTTCAGCCGATCCTAGCCTGTCAGCCATCCAGCCTGGTGATTGCCAACCGGACGGCCAGCAAGGCTGAAGCCTTGGCCCGGGATTTTGCCGAGTTGGGGAACGTAGCTGGTGTTGGTCTGGATGGGATGGCGGGTGAGTATGATTTGATCATCAACGGCACGTCGGCATCGCTATCTGGCAAATTACCGCCGATGACAGGCGTCATGCTCAGTGACAATGGCGCAACTTATGATATGGCTTATGGTAAAGAGATGACCCCCTTTCAGAGCTGGGGCCGGCAACAGGGCGGGGGCCCTCACCTGGCAGGGCTGGGGATGCTGGTGTCCCAGGCCGCTGAGAGTTTTGCTTTATGGCGGGGCGTGCAGCCGAATGTCGTGCCAGTATTAGAAGAGTTGGCCGAGCAGCTGGGGGTGGTGCAGTGAATCAGCAGATCTTATTTAATGAACAGATCGAACTGGACTGGCAGCAGGGCTGGGTCCGCTTTGATGCCATCCTGGCGGGTCAGCGGGTTCCTTGCTTTATCAGCCTGACCCAGCTGAGTCGACGTTGGGCTCAACCTATCGCCGAGCCCGAATCTGTAAGCGTGGCCTTCGAACAATTACGCTTCGATCTGGAAGAGGAAGCCGAAGCCCTGATTGAGGATGAAGCGTATGATGCCCAAGGCCGGATCTGGCTTGGGCATCCAGCAAAGTAAAGAGGGACTATTTGATCGCGACCAGATACTCATCCTTGAGCCGCACATAGTTGTCTGCCGAGGCTTTTAAGAAGGCAAGCTCCTCTTCACTGAGTGCGCGCGCTTTCTTTGCTGGGCTACCAACATAAAGAAAGCCTGACTCCAGTCGCTTGCCTGGGGCAACCAGGGCCCCTCCGGCAATCATGACATCGTTTTCTACGATGGCCCCATCCAATACGATGGCGCCCATGCCCACCAGTACGCGATTGCCAATGGTACAGCCATGGAGCATGGCTTTGTGGCCTACGGTCACATCATCACCGATCACGAGTGGGTGGCCAATCGGGTTATCTGCACTCGTACGAGTCACATGAAGCACGGATCCGTCCTGAATATTGGAGCGTGCACCGATACGGATAGTGTTTACATCCCCGCGGGCCGCGACGAGTGGCCAGATGCTGGCATCTTCTGCCAAGGTGATATCGCCGTAAAGTACCGCACTTTCCTCCACAAAGGCGCGTTCGCCCAGGGCCGGAACCTTACCTTTATAGGGTTTCAATGCCATCGTTGTATCCTTTTTGAGCAAATTGAGCCTGTAAAGGCCATGGTCGCTGCTATAATGAGCGTTCGACTCTAAACGGTCAATTAAGGTCTTGCGCCTTCAGGATAACTGCCTATAATGCGCCTCCACGTTGACGGGGCAATGGCCCGGCCGCACATGCGGAGTGGTCAACGAGGCAGCAGCCACGCAGAAAACTTATTGATAAGGTCCTTGACCCGCAAAGTTTTCTGTATAAAATGGCGCTCCCGCTCAACATTCGAAGCGAAGACTTAGAAAGTTGAGGTTTGAGTCAAAAAAGAATTTCATAATTCGCCTTGACTTAAACGCTGAGAAGCGTAAGATACGCTTCCTGCTTCGGCAACGAAGCAACGCTCGCAAGAGCAGCTCTTTAACAATATGTCAGACAATCTGTGTGGGCACTCACGTAGGATTGAGAAATCATCA